>JACPEP010000038.1 GCA_016183425.1 Chloroflexota bacterium | reverse complement strand
GCTGCGCCCCGACGGATAAACGCCTATGGCGGACCATCCTTCGGGGCCGGGCGAGAAAGACAACCCCGGGGGAGATTCTTCGGTCGCTGCGCTCCCTCAGAATGACAAGATACCACTTTATTTTGTTGATGACCATAAGGGCGGGGCCCAGGGGGTGTCGGGGCGCAGCATGCTGCGCCCCGACGGATGAACGCCTATGAGGGTGCCCAAGGGCCAAACGCCTTGTTTTCGCCTCGTGAATATGTTAGCATATGACAGCCATGCCAGGCGTGGTGTGTGTTTTCCTCCCCTTTTGGGCAGACCGGTGGGCCTTCACAACAGTGCTTAGGTACCGAAACTCACGTCCTTTTTGGGGCGATGGAGACCCTTCTCCCCACCTCTGGCGGATCAGGGTAACAAAATGGCTGTGAATCTATACCCCAGGCTGATGGTCTTTAACAAAATAAGCCGCCGCCCTGAAGGGCAGGCCTAGGGGGGTGTTGGGGCGCAGCATGCTGCGCCCGCTACGTACGAATCCTTCAGGGCAGGGGTAGGAATGTATCACTACTGTGTGGAGCTATATGTCGGTTTATTTAATCAATGACCATAAGCCTGGGGCTTTGAGATGGGGTATCCAGAGAGTGAGCTTCATTCGGAGCGCCTGAAGGAGAATAGTGGTACTGGATGCCTTCGAAGGTGTTGTTTTGTGGAGGGAGGGACAATGACTAATAAAGATAAGCTGGCTCATCTCCTTAAGCTTCGGGAGGAGGCCCGGATGGGGGGCGGCCTGCAGCGGGTGGAGCAGCAACATGCCCGAGGGAAGCTGACCGCCCGGGAGCGTTTGAATATTCTCCTGGACGAGGGCTCCTTTGAGGAGCTGGACGCCTTCGTCACCCACCGGGCCACGGAGTTCGGCATCGGGGAACAGCGCTATCTGGGGGATGCGGTGGTGACGGGCTACGGACGGATGGATGGGCGGCTGGTTTTCGTCTACTCCCAGGATTTTACCGTTTTCGGCGGCTCCCTGTCGGAGGTGGTGTCGGAGAAGATATGTAAGATTATGGATATGGCCCTGAGGAGCGGCGCTCCCGTCATCGGCCTCAACGATTCCGGCGGGGCGCGCATCCAGGAGGGGGTGGCCAGCCTGTCGGGGTACGGAAACATCTTTTTACGCAACACGGTGGCCTCGGGGGTGGTGCCCCAGATCTCGGTGGTCATGGGGCCGTGCGCCGGAGGGGCGGTGTATTCGCCGGCCATCACGGATTTCATCTTTATGGTGCAGGGGACGAGCCAGATGTATATCACGGGGCCGGACGTGGTAAAGGCGGTGACGGGGGAGGAGGTGAGCCACGAGGAGCTGGGGGGGGCGGCCTCCCACGCCGCCCGAAGCGGCGTGGCCCACTTCGTGGCCGAGGGGGATGAGGAGTGCCTCATGGAGGTGCGCCGCCTGCTGAGCTACCTTCCCTCCAACAACATGGAAGACTCCCCCGCCCTGGAGCCCGGCGACGACCCCAACCGCGCTGACGAGGCGCTATTGGACATCGTCCCCGACGACCCCACCAAGCCCTACGATATGAGGGAGGTCATCGCCCGGGTGGTGGACGAGGGGGAGTTCATGGAGGTGCACCAGCGCTTCGCCCCCAGCATCCTGGTGGGCTTCGCCCGCATGAACGGCAAGGTGGTGGGGGTGGTGGCCCAGCAGCCGGCTCACCTGGCGGGGGTGCTGGACATCGATTCCTCGGTGAAGGGGGCCCGCTTTGTGCGCTTCTGCGACGCCTTTAACATCCCCCTGGTTACCTTATCCGACGTGCCTGGCTTCATGCCGGGCACCGCTCAAGAGCACGGGGGCATCATCAAGCACGGGGCCAAGCTCATCTACGCCTACGCCGAGGCCACGGTGCCCAAGGTGAGCGTCATCGTGCGCAAGGCCTACGGGGGCGCTTACGACGTTATGAGCAGCAAGCACCTGCGGGGGGACATCAACTACGCCTGGCCCAGCGCCGAGATCGCCGTCATGGGGCCGGAGGGGGCGGTGAACATCGTCTTTCGTAACGAGATCCGGAATGCCGCCAACGCGGAGGAGGCGCGGCAGCGTCTCATCGCCGAGTATCGGGAGAAGTTCGCCAACCCCTACGTGGCGGCGGGGCGGGGCTTCATCGACGACGTAATCGACCCGCGGGCGACGCGGCCCAAGATCATCCGGGCTCTGGAGATGCTGGAGAACAAGCGGGACACCAACCCTCCCAAGAAGCACGGGAATATACCGCTGTAGGGGGGGGTTCCGAAGATAGCATAAACCTATACCCCAGGCTTAAGCCTGGGGTATAGAGAGGCGGGGGTGACAGAACCAGCTCGGTTGTAGCCCTATCTGGTGGGATAAAGAAAAGAGGCTTGGTTATTCATTGTTATCTGAAATCACTCTACACACTGGAGGTGCACCTTGGAACCGATTGACCTTTGCGTACCAATCTACTTAGATCAGCAGAACACATTTGGCCTACTTGCTCAGTTAGAGGATGGGTTTTCCCATCTGTCTTTAATAAAGACTTCCAGCACTGATAAAGAAAGCGCGGGGTCTGGCGTTGGCGGCTCTATAGGCATAAGTAATGTCTTTGCCCTCCTTGGAGTCTCATTTAAGGGGGAACGGCGCAAGGAGAAGGAAGCTATAGAGCAAACTGAAGAATCAAGGGAAAAAATTCATACACCGAGTTCTCTGTTCGCCAAACTTCGGCTCATGCTCAAAGATAGGAGGCTGCTCAATCTTGTGCAGACAGAGGAAGAAATCGGAAAATTGGCAAGCGGGCAGTTTGTCGAGTTTCGTGCTGTGCTAAGAAAGAATCCTCTGGTTGATACAATCCAAGGGTTTAAGCAAGTTATGGAAATGGCGGGCTTGTTCATGGACAAAGGAAGTAGGGCACCAAATGGTGGAAAACCGGGGAAAAGTGGACGTCCCCAAGATGCCACTCAGCCGGTCATGCGACAATTGGACGGAATGTTGACGGCTCTTACCCAATCAGATTCATTAGAACTCATCGGAGAGCTGCTGGACGTGCAAGACGCAAAAGCGGTTCTCTCCGCCAAACTTCACTATTTTAGCGACCGAAACGCGTCAGAGATCATTGATGGCGAATTTCGTGTACTTGGCAAGGTCATTCGCGTCATCGCGCTCGATTCTGGAGATACAATCAATCTCCTTCGCAAGACAAGTTTTGGGCGACTGAACCGCAAGGTGTTTGACAAACTCGCGAGTGCCTTCGCAGGTGCGGAGGAAGCCGGCGTAAAGTTCTCAGAACTCGTCACGGAGATCAGAGGGCCTGCGCTTCAGATAATCCCGATTGCAATCTTCACCTAGACGAACGGCTTCAGCTAACATATGCTATGCGACTTACCGCGTTCGCCCAAATCGTCTTTGGACACTTCGGCAGCGCCGGAACCCTTAGGCGCCACACCGTGATGGGAGGCCAGCAGAGTAGCCCTGAAAGCCGTAGTCGGGTCTCCGAAGGCGACTCGCCGAGGCGAGGTCAGGGACGACCCCGACTACAGCGACCAGTTGGCCATCAGATGGAGGTGAGGTGAGCAACACTGTTATCCGTACCCAGGGCCTGACCAAGTTCTACGGTCGGCAGCGGGGGGTGGTGGATGTGAATATCCAGGTGGAGCGAGGGGAGGTGTTCGGCTATCTGGGTCCCAACGGCGCCGGCAAGACGACCACTATCCGTCTGCTTCTGGACCTCATCCGTCCCACCCGCGGCCAGGCCTCCGTCTTCCAGATGGATACACGTCGGCGGGGCGTGGCAATCCGGCGCCGCATCGGCTACCTGCCTGGAGAGCTGGCCCTGTACGAGAACCTGACCGGCGCTGAGCTGCTGCGGTATTTGGGCCACCTGCACGGGGGCGTGGAGTGGCGGTACGTGGCGCAACTGGCGGCGCGGCTGGAGTGCGACCTGTCGCAGCGCATCCGCTCTCACTCCCACGGCAACAAGCAGAAGCTGGGGCTGATCCAGGCCTTTATGCACCGGCCGGAGCTGCTCATCCTGGATGAGCCCAGCATGGGTTTGGACCCCCTGATGCAGCAGGAGTTCTATCGCCTCATCGGGGAGGCGAAGGCGGAGGGACGGACAGTTTTCCTTTCCTCTCATATCCTGCCCGAGGTGGAGCGGGTGTGCGATCGGGTGGGCATCATCCGGGAGGGGCGGATCATCGCCGTAGAGGACCTGGCGACGCTGAAGAGCCGCGCTCTGCGCAAGCTGGAGATTCACTTCGCCACATCGGTGCCTAAGGAGGCCTTTGCCCGTGTAGCCGGAGTGCGTGACGTTGCGGTGAATAATGGGGTCCTTCGCTGCACCGTGGTAGGCACGCTGGACGCCTTGATCAAGGCGGCGGCCCAGTTCCAGGTAATCAACGTGATCACCCATGAGCCGAGCCTGGAGGAGATTTTCCTCACCTATTATGGTGGAGGCGAGAGTCATGCTGCGTAACGTCTTTTTGAAGACGGTGCGGGATCAGAGTCGTGCTCTGCTGTTTTGGGGGTTTGGCCTGGTAGGGCTTTCCCTATATGCCACCCTGTTCTATCCCACTATCCGCGATATGCCCGAGCTGAACAAGCTGGTGGAGGGGCTACCGGAGGCGCTTAAAGTAATGTTTCTGGGGGAAATGGGCGACTTTACCTCACCGGTGGGCTATCTTAACACCGAGCTGTTCTTTCTCTGGATGCCGATACTGTTCCTGGTCTTTACCATCGGCTTCGGCAGCGGCGCTATCGCGGGGGAAGAGGAACGAGGCACCTTGGACCTGCTCCTCTCCCACCCGCTGCCGCGCTGGCGGGTGGTGGCGGAGAAGTTCTCCGCCATGGTCGTTGCCTCCTTGGCACTAGCGTTTGCTCTCTGGGTGGGGCTGGCCATAGGCGTGACAGCCGTAAACATGGACATCAGCCTGGGACGGGTGGCGGAGGCCACTTTGAGCGGGTCGTTGCTGGGGCTGGTATTCGGTATGGTAACGTTGGCACTGGGCTGTGCCACCGGCAATCGAGGGCTAAGTATCGGAGGCGCAGGGGCGCTGGCGGTGGCGGCCTATATCCTTAACTCCTTCGCGCGCCTGACGGAGGTCTTGAAGCCCTACCGGAAGCTGTCGCCCTTCTACTACCATGTGACATCTGACCCACTGGCCAACGGGCTGAATCTGGGGGACGCGGGGGTACTGATGGGGCTGATAGTGGCGCTGCTGGTCGTGGCTCTGATCACCTTCCAGCGCCGTGACCTGGCGGTATGAGGGGAGTTACGGCGGCCGGGAGGCGCGGAGATTCTTCTCCGCCTCTGGCGGATCAGAATGACAGGCGCACAGTGTAGCGGCTTCATGATTCAACGGCCTCGGGGCAGCGGCAGTTGTAGCGATTGACACGCGTAGGGCAGGTTTCCTAACCTGCCTTGGCGCTGCGGTCGGGTTGGGAAACCCGACCTACTTCTTGATGCTGCTTGCGGGGAGAGGGGGAAGAGTTACGAATCAAGGGGACACCCCTTCGACGGACTCAGGGCAGGCCCCTGAAACCCCTGGCAGGGAGCCCAGGCTCCCTGCACCCTTCGGGATTCTTCGGGGGATGCCAGTTGTGCTATGGCAGTCTGGTAGTATAATATAAAGCTTGGCTGCCCAAGCAAGAAGGAAGGGGAACTATGGGAGTGAGAATTACCGATACCGTTCTCCGGGATGCCCACCAGTCCCTTCTGGCTACCCGAATGAGTACCCAGGATATGCTCCCCATAGCTGAAAAGCTGGATTCCGTGGGGTATCACTCTCTGGAGGTGTGGGGGGGCGCTACCTTCGATTCCGCCCTTCGCTTCCTCAAAGAGGACCCCTGGGAAAGGCTGCGGCTTCTCAAGAAGCGCATCAAGAGGACACCCCTGCAAATGCTCCTGCGGGGGCAGAACGTGTTGGGGTATCGTCACTACGCCGACGACGTGGTGGAGCGCTTCGTGGTCAAGGCCTTCCAGAACGGGGTGGACATCTTCCGCATTTTCGATGCCGTCAACGACGTGAGGAACATGGAGACGGCTATAGCGGTGGCCAAGCGGGAGGGGGGCCACGTTCAGGGAGCCATCTGCTACACCATTAGCCCGGTGCACAACCGGGAGCTGTACGTGGATATGGCCCGGCAACTGGCCCAGATGGGGGCGGACTCCATCTGCATCAAGGATATGGCTGGGCTTCTCACCCCCGGCGAGACCTATCGCCTGGCTAAGGCTATCAAAGAGGCGGTGCCACTGCCCCTACAGCTCCATAGCCATTGCACCAGTGGCATGGCGGATATGGCCTACCTGAAGGGCATCGAGGCGGGGGTGGACGTGGTGGATACGGCCATCTCCACCCTAGCCCTGGGCACTTCTATGCCTCCCACAGAGAGCATGGTGGCCAGTTTGAAGGGCACTCCCTACGATACCAACCTGGACATCCACCTCCTCTCCGAGATTGCGCGCTACTTCGGGGAGGTAAGAAAGAGGTACCGGGGCTTTGAGTCCGAGTTCATGGGGGTGGACACCAACGTCCTGACCTATCAGATCCCGGGGGGCATGATATCCAACCTGATGTCGCAACTGAGGGAGCAAAACGCTCTGGACAAGCTGCCCCAGGTGCTGGAGGAGACGCCCCGGGTGAGGGAGGAGCTGGGCTTTCCCCCCCTGGTGACGCCGACGAGCCAGATTGTGGGCACCCAGGCGGTGCTCAACGTGGTGACGGGGGAGAGGTACAAGGTCATCCCCAAGGAGGTCCGCCAGTACGTGCAGGGTTTCTACGGGCGCCCTCCCCGGCCCATAAAGGATGAGGTTCGGGAGCTGATATGCGGGGAGGAGGTGTGCATCACCTGCCGCCCGGCGGATCTGCTAGAGCCGGAGATGGAGCGGGCGAGGCGAGAGGTGGGGGGGCTGGCCAGGAGCGAGGAGGACGTTCTTTCCTACGCCCTTTTCCCGGGGGTGGCCAGGGAGTACTTTGAGTGGCGGGAGGAGAGCAGGGCGATAGACAAGGAGCTGGTGGCGGCCCTGGGTGCTGTGCTGGAGCGAAGCCAGGGCCAGGGGAGGCCGGTGGTGGCTCCGGCAGGGGACAACCGCACTTCGCCCTGGAAGGCGGCGGCGCGGCGGGCGGCCATGCGGGGTTCGTGACCGGGTGAAGATCACCATCGGCGGCCGGACGTACCAGGTGGATGCGGAGGGGGAACAGGTGGTGGTGGAGGGGGAATCGTTTCCAGTGCGGGTGGAGGGCTCCCGTTCTCTGTACATGGCACGAGTACATGACCGGGTCTTTCGCATCCAGGTAAGGGATGCCTGCCCGCCCACGGTGCAACTGGTGGTGGACGGGATTCCCTACGAGGTAGTGGTGGAGGGGCTAGTGGTGTCGCCGCGGCGGGGGCCCGCGGTGGGCAAGGCTCCGGCGACCAAGGCGCCGGGGGCAGTGAAGGCCCAGATGACGGGAAAGGTGGTCTCGGTGCGGGTAAAGGTGGGGGAGAGGGTGGCCGAGGGGGATTTGCTCCTGGTGCTGGAGGCCATGAAGATGGAGAACGAGATCCACGCCCCCCTGGGAGGGGTGGTGAAACAGGTGGCGGTGGCACCGGGAGCGCAGGTGGCTTTAGGAGACCTGCTGGTAGTGGTAGAATAGTAGAGAGGGTTTCATGGTCTTAAACAGAATAAGCCGCCGCCCTAATGGTCATAAACTAAATAGATTGACATCATGTCATTCTGAGGGAGTCCCCGCCTTGGCGGGGACGACCGAAGAATCTCAATGTGTCTACGAGATTCTTCGCCCGCTTGGGGCGGGCTCAGAATGACACGAAGCCTGCCGCTTTTGAGACATAATAATTACTTGATGACCATAAGGGTGGGCCTAGGGGCGAATCCTTCAGGGCAGGGAGGTATCACTACCCAGGTGGGGATAGATGTCGAGTTATTTAATCAATGACCATCAAACTCTCCCTACTCTGCGGATCTAGGGCAGGGAGAAGAATGACAATGGCTCTTAGCGTTGGAAGGTCTTGAGGCAAGATGGTTGTAGAGAGCGGACAAAAAGTGGTCTTCTATCACCGGTGGTGTAAAGCGTGTGGTATCTGTGTCGAGTTCTGTCCTCGACATGCTTTGGGGGTGCGCCTGGACAGCCACCCTCATCTGGCCCAAGAGGAGAGGTGCAACAGTTGTGGGCTGTGCGAGTTTTTGTGCCCCGATTTCGCCATCACCGTTCCCCACCGCCACGGCCGGTAAGTGAGGCTCGGGTAGCAAAGTTGGGTTTGTGGTGGGCTTCCCTGGGAGCCCCTCTCTATCCTAAAGGGTGTTGAGACAGTGACAACAATTAGAGAGCGTCGCACCAGATTGATGCTGGGGAACGAGGCGGTGGCCGAGGGGGCGCTGGCGGCGGGGCTGGGCTTTTACGCTGGCTATCCCATCACGCCTTCTTCGGAGATTGCCGAGATCCTTTCCGAGCGTCTACCCCAAAGGGGAGGCGTGTTTTTGCAAATGGAGGATGAGATAAGCAGCTTGGCCGCTGTTATTGGCGCCTCGGTGGGGGGAGCCAAGGCGGCTACGGCCACCAGCGGCCCGGGGTTTTCCCTGATGCAGGAGAACATCGGTTTCGCCGTGGCCACGGAGGTGCCCTGCGTCATCATCAGCGTTATGCGGGCGGGGCCGTCCACGGGCCAGCCCACCAGCCCCTCTCAGGGGGACGTGATGCAGGCCCGTTGGGGCACTCATGGCGACCACCCCATCATCGTCCTGACGGCGAGCTCGGTGGCGGAGTGTTTCCGGGTAACGGTGACCGCCTTCAATCTAGCGGAGAGGTACCGGACTCCGGTCATCCTTCTCCTGGACGAGGTGGTGGGGCATCTGCGGGAGCGGGTGGAGATGCCGCCCCTGGAGGCGGTGACGGTGGTGGAGCGGGCCCGGCCCACCATGCCTCCGGAGTGGTATTTTCCCTATGACGAGAACGAGGGGGACGTGCCGGCGCTGGCCCCCTTTGGGGAGGGGTATCGGTTCCATATCACGGGCCTTTTTCACGATCGTGCCGGCTTCCCCACTCTGCGTCTGGACGAGATCCAGCCTTGGGTGGAGCGTGTCTTTCGGAAGATAAACACTCATCTGGAGGACATCCTGCGATGGGAGGAAGAGGGGACGGGGGACGCTGAGATAGTGCTGGTGTCCTATGGAGGCAGCGCCCGGGCCGCCCGCCACGCCATGAAGGTAGCCCGGGGGCAAGGGAAGGCGGTGGGCTTTTTGAAGCTCATCACCCTGTGGCCTTTTCCCGAGGCGGCGGTGCGGCGGCTGGCGGGAGAGGTGAAAAAGATGGTAGTGGTGGAGATGAATCGAGGGCAGATGCTTCTAGAGGTGGAGCGAGTGGTGGCGGGGCGGTCCCAGGTGGTGGGGGTGAACCGGGCCGATGGGGAGCTGGTGCACCCCAACGATATTTTGAAGGCCTTGGAGGGATAGATGACAGAGCACGCCATACCTCCCGAGCACGAGTATTTGCGTCCCAACAAGAAGTTTCCCACCGTGTGGTGTCCCGGCTGTGGCATTGGCGTCGTTTTGGGGGCGATCATTCGGGCGGTGGGCCGTTTGAAGCTGGACAAGAACCAGGTGGCCCTGGTGTCCGGCATCGGCTGCTCGGGGCGGATGGCGGTTTACGTGGATTTCGATGCCCTCCATACCACCCATGGGCGGGCGTTGGCCTTTGCTACCGGGCTGAAGATGGTTCGGCCCGAGATGAAGGTCATCGTGGTCATGGGGGACGGGGACGCCTTGGCCATTGGAGGCAACCACTTTATCCACGCCGCTCGTCGGAACATCGACCTGACGGCCATTGTCATCAACAATTTCATCTACGGTATGACGGGGGGGCAGCTTTCTCCCACCACTCGCCGCGGGGATCGGGCGACCACGGCCACCTATGGCCACGTGGAAGCGCCTCTGGACGCGGCCCGTATCGCCGAGGCGGCGGGGGCCGCTTTCGTCGCCCGAAGCACGGTGTACCACGCCGTAGAGACGGAGCGTCTCGTGGCTCAGGCCATTGAGAAGAAGGGCTTTGCCCTGGTGGAGGTGCTCAGCAACTGTCATACCTACTATGGTCGTCTCAACAAACAACCTACCCCCACCCAGATGCTGCGCTGGTTTCGGGACAGCACCATCCCCGTGGGGGCACAGAAGAATGGAGGGGAGGAGAAGATAGTGCGGGGTGTGCTGGTGGATCGAGAGCTGCCCGAATTCACCGAGGAGTATCAGAAGCTGATAGCCCGGGCCCAGGGGAAGAAGACCGATGAGCCGCTACGAGCTGCGACTGGCCGGTGACGGCGGCCAGGGGCTGGTGCTGGCGGGTCTTATTCTGGCCGAGGCGGCGCTGAACGAGGGCAAAAACGCCCTTATGACCCAGTCCTACGGTGCTCAGGCCCGGGGTGGCCCCAGTCGCTCGGAGGTCATCATCAGCGATGGGGAGATAGACTATCCCAAGGTTCTGAGCGCCAACCTGCTGTTAGCTCTGAGCCAGGATGCCCTGGACCGGCACGGTCGAAATGTGGCCAAGGATGCCCTGATTCTGGTGGATGCCTCAGAGGTGGAACGGGCCATGGTGGAGGGGATGATGCGTTTTCCTTTTGTGGAGACGTCCCGAAAGATAATGGGCAGCGAGGTGGGGGCGGGGATGGTGGCCCTGGGGACAGTGGTCCAGCTTACGGGCATCGTGTCCCACCGTTCTCTCTTCGCCGCCATAAGGCACCGGGTTCCATCGGGTACTGAGGAGATGAACCGTAGGGCAGTACAGGCGGGGTTCAAGCTGGCGCAGCAGGGGGGAGGCGCGGCCCTTCATTCCCAGCCGGCGCTGGCCAGTCGAGGTCAGAAGGGAGGACGATAGATGGCCAAAACTATGGCCGAAAAGATTCTCAGTGACCGCTCCGGGGTGGATGCCAAGGCGGGGGACCTGGTTATCGCCCCCGTGGACCTGGTTTTCGCCACCGATAGCAGCGGGCCGTTGACTATCCGGCAGCTTCGGGAGACGGGGTTCCAGGGGGTGGCCGATCCTCGGAGGACGGTTTTCTTTCTGGATCATGCTGCCCCCAGCCCACGGCTGGAGCTATCCAACGACCATGTTATAGTTCGGGAGTTTGTTCGCCAGAGCGGCGTCCCGCTGCGGGAGGTGGGGGAGGGCATCTGCCACCAACTGGTGGCAGAGGACTACGCCAACCCGGGAGAGCTCATCGTGGGGGCCGACTCTCACAGCGTCACCGCCGGCGGCCTGGGGGCCTTCGCCACGGGCATGGGGGCCACTGATGTAGCCATGGTCATGGCCCTGGGCAAGACTTGGTTTCGGGTGCCGGAGAGCATCCAGGTGGTGTGCCGGGGCACCTTCGGCAAGGGGGTCTATACCAAGGACGCCATCCTTTACCTCATCGGGCACATCGGGGCGGATGGGGCCACCTATCAGGCCCTGGAGTTCACTGGGGAGACAGTGGCGGCCATGACGGTGGCTCAGCGGCTGACCCTGGCTAACCTTTCCGTGGAGGCGGGGGCCAAGGCGGGCATCTGTCCCTCCGACGGGGTAACGCGGGGCTTTCTGGAAGCTCGGGGGCGGGGGGCCAAGTATCGCCCCCTGGCGGCGGACGCCGGTGCCCGCTACAGCCGGGTGGTGGACATCGACGTCTCCCGTCTGGAGCCCATGGTGGCCCGGCCTCATACAGTGGACAACGTGGCGCCGGTCCGGGAGCTGAAGGGCACCAGGGTGCAGCAGGTCTTCATTGGCTCGTGCACCAACGCCCGTCTGGAGGACCTGGAGATAGCGGCCGCCATCCTTAAGGGCAAGAAGCGCCATCCGGACACGCGGCTCATCGTCGTCCCAGCCTCGAAAGAGACCTTCATGCAGGCCATGAAGAAAGGCTACCTGGAGATATTTATGGAGGCGGGGGGACTGATAGCGCCGCCGGGGTGCGGCGCCTGCTTCGGGGGGCATCTGGGCATCCTGGGGGACGGGGAGGTCTGTCTCTCCTCCCAGAACCGCAACTTCAAGGGCCGCATGGGCAACCCGGAGTCCTTCGTTTACCTGAGCAGTCCGGCCACCGCTGCCGCCAGCGCCATCGCCGGTGAGATTACCGATCCCAGGGAGGTGCTCTAATGATCAAGGGAAGGGCCATCAAGTACGGGGATAACATCTCCACAGACCTCATCATCGCCGGGCGCTACTTCCATCTCCGTAGCAACTTTCCGGAGCTGAAGAAGCACGCCCTGGAGGACGCCGACCCCACCTTCGTGACCCGGGTGAGGTCGGGGGACTTTGTGGTGGGGGGGCAGAACTTCGGCCTGGGCTCTAGCCGGGAGCACGCCCCCCTGGTTCTCAAGCTCAACGGTGTGGGGGGCATCCTGGCCAAGAGCGTGGCCCGCATCTTCTACCGCAACGCCATCAACCTGGGGCTGCCCGTCCTCATCTGCGATACAGACCGCATCAACGAGGGTGATGAGCTGGAGGTGGACCTGGCGGGGGGCACAGTGACGGATTTGACCAACGGCGCCCGTCTGACCTTTGGCAAGATCCCCGATGTTATGCTGCGCATCCTCAACGAGGGCGGCCTTATCCCCTACGTCAAGAAGTACCGGGATATTGCGCTGCCCAGTTAGGGCAGGGGGAAGGGTAGTTATTCTACGCCATAGGGCGGGGGCGGCGAAATAAGGACGATACCCCACACTTAAGGTCTTTAACAAAATAAGCCGCCGCCCTGAAGGGCAGGCCTAGGGGGGTGTTGGGGCGCAGCATGCTGCGCCCGCTACGTACGAATCCTTCAGGGCAGGGGTAGGAAGGTACAACTACTGGGTAGTGCTAGATGTCGGTTTATTTAATCAATGACCATAAGTGTGGGGTATCCTCTGTCATTCTGAGCCGTAGCGAAGCGGAGGCGAAGAACCTCAAAGGCTTACGAGGAGATTCTTCGGTCGCTGCGCTCCCTCAGAATGACATGATGTCAATCTATTTAGTTTATGACCATAAGTGTGGGGTATAGATAACTGCTAAATAGCGAAGCGCCTATGCAATTGGGGTCGATGTCTCTTAGAAGGTTGAAGTGCTGTGGGAAAGGAAGTAATGATTTGGTTTGACAAAGAGGGCGATTACCTTGAAGTCATATTCGAGCGAAAGGCGGGTTACTTCAGGGAGACAGAAAACGATGCGGTAATGGAAAAGGTTGATGAAGAAGGAAATGTAATTGGCTTTTCCATCCTGAAGGTGAGCGCATTGAAAGAACAAAAACCACTATCTGTCACTCTTGAGTGAAAAGGCTCTTGCTTGAGATGAGGTTCATGACCGCTATCCACGTAAAGTTTACCAAGAGTAATGAAAGGGATGGTGGATCTCTGCCATAGGGTGAGATTAGCGAAATAAAGGAGGAATGCCATGGAACAGTCGCTCAACTTTCTAGCGCTGGTCTCGCCACTGATCCCAGCGCTTATGGTTATTTCGGTGTTATTTACGTTGTTTGGTGCATGGTGGAGTTTCCGCCGACGATCGTTTGCCTTATCGTTTGACTTAGAGAGGGCAGTCAATAGTCTTGCAAAGAGAGCCTTGGTAGAATCCAAATCCACACGATTAGAAGAAGCTCTTGACCAAAAGAAAGAGAGCTTTTTAAATATTCCAAATATTTCCTTTCACTATGCAAATAAGGATGAAATTAAGAGCTATTATAACGACTACTTCAAGGAACCAACGGTAGACCAGATTTTAGGTGAGCTAGTAAGTGAAACTGGAGGTCAAATAAAAGGAAGACTGCCTCAGCTACTAGAGGCAAGGATGGGGGCTAAAAACCTTAGCAAGTGGATCAGTACAGTAAAACTCCCCGACGTTTCTGTTGCCGAGATGTTTCGTCGCTATCAGCGGGAGACAATCAAAAACAACCAAGTGACTCTTGGGTTAGAGCTTGTTGACATTGACTTATCGGATCTAGCTACTTTCGATAAACTTGTCTCTGAGTTTGAGTCTAAATTCGACATGAAACTAGACGACTCCCAAGTTGAACAAAAACGAGTTGTGTTGAGGGAAAGAGCTACCGAACAAACAATGATTCGACTGGAGAACGTAACTAGCTGGGTTTTGGCAGAGGGAAAATTCAAAATCTCTGAGGTAGGAGGGGACTTCTACAAATGTACATATGAACATCCCGTAAATGAATATCTCGCTAAAGAGGTAAAGAGGGTTACTATCGCTATGTTTTTGAGGAAAGATTCACTCGAACCAAACATCGCCGGTAACTATGCACAATCTATTGAAAGGTCTATTCCTCTCAAGGCGTACGGCAAGGTTTGGCAGCCCCTAGACCGAAAGGGGGATGTTTGGGAACTACAAATTACACCACTTGCCGTATACTATATGAAACGTCTTAAATGTTTGCGCATAATATTTTGAGAGGGTTGTTTGGTTGCGCCCATTTCGTAAAATGAGAAATCAGAGCCATTTTGAGTTCCTCGACCGACGGGAAATAACGGTTGTGGGTGACGAGCCTGCG
>JACPEP010000040.1 GCA_016183425.1 Chloroflexota bacterium | reverse complement strand
GCAGCGAAGGGTCATCAAGCGTATCGCCTATGGCTACCGAAACAATAGAAACTTCAGGCTGAGGGTCCTCCTCAGCAACCATAAGGAGGTCAATCCCCAGGCTGCACGAGGCCCATCACACTTATTGACGTAGAGCCTACTCGTCCCGTGTCACCTATCTATCTGAACTATCTGAACGAGTTCATGAGATGGCGACCGACGGCAAAGGGTGATATAATGGCTTGCCAGAATTTGGGACACAGGAGAGGGCTTAGCGCCAAGGAGAAAGGGAATTATGCGGTCTCTATTCATCGCTGGCTTAGGAAAGGCCCCGGGCAAAACAGCCTTGTGCGCCGCTCTGGGGCGCACCTTTCAAGAAGCGGGGAAGCGGGTGAGCTACCTCAAGCCGTTAAGCGTTACCACCGCGCCGGAACAATCCGCCCCAGGCGGACTGGACGCTCCCTTCATACGGCGGGCCTTAGGCCTAGACGAGGCATCGTGCCGCTGTCTCATTAGCCTCCCCTCCCCAGAAGCCGCCGCTTTCCAGCTTCATGACCACCTGGAGGCTATAGCCCGCGCCCACCAAGACCAGAACGCGGACGTGGTGCTGGTGGAAGGCCCGGAAGACGCCGAACCTTCGGAGCGCCATCTCGAGCTGTCGCGCCAGATAGCGGAGACACTGGGCAGCGAGATCATCCTCCTCGCCCGCTATCACACCGCTCTATCGGCAGAGCGGCTAGCGACGGCCGCTCGCCTCCTGAATGGACGCCTCCTGGGAGTTGTGCTCAATGCTGCGCCAGCGACTAAGTCATTTCAGGACACCTGGCGTTCTGCCCTGTCCGCCTCAGGCGGAACCCCCTGCCTGGGGATACTGCCTCTGAATCGACGGCTCATGGGCTTGAGCGTGGCAGAGCTGGCCCGGACGGTGGAGGGGAAAATTATCACCGTCCCCGAGGCGGCCGATGCGGTGGTGGAAAACTTCGTTGTGGGCTCTATGAGCGTAGACCCCGGCCCGGATTACTTCAACCGGCTGCCCAACAAGGCGGTGATAACCCGCATGAACCGCCCCGATCAGCAGGGGGCCGCCCTGGAGACCTCCCCCCTGGCGCTGGTGATGACGGGAGGTGGCTCCCCCCTGATCTACATCGACTACCGGGCCCGAGAAAAAAACATCCCCACCATCGCCGTTCAAGGAGATACCCTCTGGGCTTTGGAGCGCATTGAGGAGAGCTTCGACAGGACCCGCCTCCACAGCCTGGATAAGCTGGCCTGGTTCCAGGAACTACTGAAACAGCACTTCGACTTTGAGGTCCTGGGGCTGACTTAAACGCTGAAGGCCAAGTTTACCGCCTCCCCCTAGAGGGCAAGCCCCCCTTTCCAAGCCCTCGAAAGGGGGCTATTTTGTTTCCATGAGCAAGTCACGTGCCGCTGACGCTCTGGCTCTAGCGTCTATCGTCTTCCTGGTCTTCGCTGTCTACGGCGACGCATTGCATTATACCTTCATGTTCGATGACGCTATAGACCTTCCTCGGGCCAGCGGTCGCTCCCTGCTGAGCATCTTCACTAGTGCCGGAGAATCCGGCTACTACCGACCGTTACCCCTTTTGGTGTGGAATCTGATGTACCGTGTTCTGGGCTATCACAGCCCTTTCTGGCTCCACCTCCTTTCCCTGCTCCTCCATGCCGCCAACGGGGAACTGGTCTACCTGCTGGCCCGAAAGTGGCTCTCCCGCGGCGCCGCCGCGGCGGGAGCGGCGTTGTTTGTCATCTACCCTTTCAGCTATCAGGCGGTGCCCAACGTAAATGCCCTCTTCCACCTTACCGTCACCCTCTTTCTCCTCACCGCTGTCTTTCTCAACCTGGAGGCGAGCCAGAGACACTCCCGGACCCTCTTCCTCGCCTCCCTGTCCGCCGCCGCACTGGCCTTGTTGAGTCATGAAAACGGGGTGGTGGCAATGCCCCTGATATTGACTATGGAAGCTTATCTTTTCCTTTCCCAGGGCCGCCGTCCCACCCTCTACCCTCTCGCCTACCTGGGATTAGCCGCGGCTTTTGGGGGGCTGTGGCAGGTGGTTCCCAAGTGGCCCACCGGGGGGATGGCCGACCTGGCCTCTCTGAAGCTAAACGGCCTCTTCTTCCTCCAAGGCTTAGTCTACCCCTGGGGGCGACTCATGGGCTGGGCCGCGTCCTACCCCCGCCTTTCCCCAGAGCTAACAGTGGCTCTGGCCACTTTTGTAACCCTTCCCTTCTTGACTTTCATTATCTGGAAAGGCAAAAAGGCCACCGGCTTCTGGATAGGAATAGTCTGGTTTGTTGCTGGCGTGCTGCCCGCTGGGGTCAACCTGCCCTTCAGCTACGTAATCGACGGCCCCCGCCTCCTCTACCTGGCCTCCGTAGGCGCTGCCTTGGCCTGGGCCGCGTTTGTTGACATCTGGCTCTCTAGAAAAACAACACCCTGGGGCTACCTTCTGCCCCTGGCCATCCTGGCCTTTATCGCCGCCACCAGCCTGAACTTCATAGAGCAGAGAAAAGGGATGTATTCTTATGCCAGCCAACTCCTGCGTCAGGGCGTGGCGGAGACTCGAGCTCCCCAAGACCAAGGCCTCCTCTACCTCAACTTCCCCTCCTGGCTAGCACCTCGAGAGGACGAGTACCCCTTCGTCCACACCGGGGTGCTCCTGGCACCGGTGTACCTCTCTCTGGAGCGGGCCCTTTACATCAATGGGGCAGCTACCGGCGCCGCCGTGGAATCCCTCTCCTATGCCGCCATCGCCATGCCCTGGCAGTACAACTATGGCTTCTACGGTCGCCCCGTGGAAGTAGAAGAGCTGAATGAGAAACTGCGGCAAGGAGCGACGGTGCTGGTCACCGATTTCTTACCCCAAGGGCTGAGTCTTCGCCCAGTGGGTTACTTCGGCCCACCATCTGACTCATCGACCAGCTATGTGGCCCAGTTCGGCGATAGCCTCCGTCTGGAGAAGGCCGAAATCAGAGATGAGGGGGAAGCGCTCCTCCTCACCCTGCGCTGGTCAGCTACGAGGCCGGTTAAGAGCGATTATACCGTCTTTGCCCACCTCTACGATGACCAGGGGCGGCTGGTGGCGCAAAGGGATGGCTATCCCATGGGCGGCATATCCCCACCCCGCCTCTGGCGCCCGGAGGAGGTGATAACAGAGTTCCGCCCCATCCTCCCTCCCCCGTCAGAGGGACGATATACCGTGAAGGTAGGTATCTACTCTGGGGAAACAGGGCAACGCATGACGGCGGTGGATGAGGCCGGTCAGCGGTACGCCGATGATGCCGTGTTCCTGGGTCAGATTACGATTGGGGCACGGCCACCCCTTGGCCGCAGTAGGGACATGCCTCCCACTTGAGGCTCAGCGGATGCTGACAGTGGGGACAAGGCTGTTTTAGCCGTGTGCGACAGTTAGGGCAAATTAGAAAATCCGCTTCCACCCGCCGCTTGCAGGTGGGACAGGCCATCTCCCCTTGCAGCTCTCGGAGCATGGCCTCCTCTTCTAGAGAACGCTCGTAGCTCTGGGCCAGGGTCTCCCCGGGGCGCAGGATAAAATAGAGCACCAACCCCGGCAGATTGAAAAAGGCCACCAGAACCACCGCCATAAGGTGAGTCAACCAGTCCCGGCTGCGGCCCCGGATATCCCGATAAGTCCACAAAATGAGGCTAAGCCATAAAGCGGCCAGATAGGCGCCAATGGCCGCTACCGCCACTTGTATGATCTGCTCCAGATTTATAGTCACTCCTCTGCCATCTACCCTGCCCGATCACCCTTGTAAACTGGACGCCATTATACCACCAAAAGCCATGGGGTGCTACCTCTGGGGCTCTATAGTTACTGTCAAGGCTTAGTCGGTCTGAATCCAGGGACGGAACGGGTATGGGCCATGCGGCGCAAGGCAAGGGCCCAAGGGCGGTTGTGATGGGGGCCTTGTAGAGCTGGCAGATTCACGTTCAGCCAGGCCCCCGGGTCAT
>JACPEP010000039.1 GCA_016183425.1 Chloroflexota bacterium | reverse complement strand
GCAGCGAAGGGTCATCAAGCGTATCGCCTATGGCTACCGAAACAATAGAAACTTCAGGCTGAGGGTCCTCCTCAGCAACCATAAGGAGGTCAATCCCCAGGCTGCACGAGGCCCATCACACTTATTGACGTAGAGCCTACTGAGACTGTTTAATATCACCCCCAAACCCCCTTGAGGGGGTTCAAGGAAACCCTTCGGGGTTATATTTATTCGGGGGCACATCCCTTTGACTGGCTCAGGGCAGGCCCCCGATCCCCCTGCCACATGTCCGCCTCTGGAGGAAAGGGGCTTCGCCCCTCTGGGCTCCTCATTGTTAAGCAACCTTTGTACCGGGCAGCCGCCGGAGGGCTTTTCCTTGACGCCCCATTACAGCGGGTGCTAAACTTTTTATCAGAGGGGGAAATAAGGGTCATTTGGTGTTTGATTTCCAGGTCATAGACCACACCGCCGACGTAGGTCTGGTGGCTCGGGGCCGAAATCTGAAAGAGGCTCTGGTTAATGCGGCGGGAGGGATGTTTAGCCTCATTTGCGACCTGGATACGGTGGCGGAGGAGGTGATACGAGAGGTGACGGTGATGGCAGAGGATGAAACCTCTCTCCTGGCGGAGTGGCTGGAGGAGCTTCTCTACCTCTCTGAGGTGCGTCACGTACTGTGGAAGAGGTTCGATATTAGCCATTTGACGCCCAAACAACTCCGAGCCACCGTCTATGGCAGCTCCTTCGACCCCGCCCGCCATACCATTTTGATGCATATTAAGGCTGTTACCCATCATCTCCTTCAGGTGGTGCGGGACAATGGCTACCGGGTTCAGGTAATCTTCGATATCTAAATCTAACGCCATTCCTTACCCACACGGCTCCATCTGAGGCGATGACTGTGTCTGGTGGGGGATACTAAAGAACTAAAGAAAGGAGGAAGGCTATGCCCAAATGGTCATCCATCTTGCGCAAGATAGACGATTATCGCTGGGAGCTCCCTCAAGATTACAAGCCGGGGATGCGCGTGCCCGGCCTGGTCTATGCCGACGAAGCCCTGCTGCGCCACCTGGAGGAGGAGCAATCCCTAGAGCAGGTGGCCAACGTGGCTTTTCTCCCTGGCATCGTGGGGCGTTCCCTGGCCATGCCCGACATCCACTGGGGCTACGGCTTTCCAGTGGGAGGCGTGGCCGCTACCAGGGCCGATGATGGGGTCATATCCCCCGGCGGCATTGGCTTCGATATCAACTGTGGCACCCGACTGCTGACCACTACTTTCCAAAAAGAGGACGTTCGCCCCCGCATTGAGGAGTTGACCAATCACCTCTTCAAAAATATTCCCTCCGGCGTGGGCTCCGCCGGCAAGCTAAGGCTGAAGGAGAAAGAAATAGACCAGGTACTGGTACAGGGAGCGCGATGGGCGGTGTCTTTGGGCTACGGGGTCCCCCAGGATCTGGAGGTGACAGAGGAGGAGGGCAGCCTTCGGGGCGGCGATCCAGAGGCAGTCAGCCGAAGGGCCAAAGAGCGGGGGCGGGATCAGTTGGGTACCTTGGGGTCAGGAAACCACTTCCTGGAGGTGCAGGTAGTAGATGAGATCTATGACCCTGCTATTGCAGCCGTTATGGGAGTACAGGAATTAGGACAAGTGATGGTATTCCTCCATACCGGCTCCCGAGGCCTGGGCCACCAGGTATGTACCGATCACTTGAAGACCATGGAGGCGGCGGCCACCAAATATGGTATATCTCTTCCCGACCGACAACTGGCTTGTGCCCCAGTCAAGTCGCCCGAGGGCAGGGAGTACCTGGCAGCCATGGCCGGTGGCGCTAATTTTGCCTGGGCCAATCGACAGTGCATCACCCATTGGGTAAGAGAAAGTTTCGAGGCTGTCTTTGGCCGCCCGTGGCAAGACCTGGGCCTTCACGTGGTCTATGACGTGGCCCATAACATAGCCAAGATGGAGGAGTATCCCCTTAATGGCCGGCCAACCACCCTGTGTATCCACCGCAAGGGAGCGACCCGGGCCTTCCCTCCAGGTCACCCAGAGGTTCCTGAGAAGTATCGGGCGGTGGGCCAGCCGGTCCTTATCCCGGGAGATATGGGGCGCTACTCCTATCTGCTGGTAGGAACGGAGAAGGCCATGGAGGAGACCTGGGGCTCCACCTGTCACGGAGCGGGACGGGTTCAGAGCCGGACTGCCGCCAAAAGAAGCCTTAAGGGCGTCGACCTGGTGCGAGAACTGGCGGACAAAGGGATAACGGTGAAGGTAGTCAACCGGGCGCTTCTGGCAGAAGAGGCATCAGAGGCGTACAAAGACGTCAGGGACGTGGTAGAAGTGGTACACCAGGCGGGCATCTCCCGCCGGGTCGCCAGGATGAGACCCCTGGGGGTCGTGAAGGGGTAAGACTCCCAGTCAGCGTCCCTTCCCGACGGCGGGCAGTGCCACCATAAAGAGTATTGCGGCGAGGAAGGCGGTTCCGGCGCCGAAGTAAAAGGGTGCCGCGGCGCCAAAGCCAGCCCACCCTCCCAACCCCTGCCACAAAAGGCCGGCCATGAGGCTAGCCGGCAGGGCAGTAAAGCCGATGGCGCCATGATAAACGCCGTAGGCGGTACCTCGCTGCTCTGGAGCCACTACGTCGGCGACCAGGGCTCGCCCCACCCCCTCCGTCATGGCATAGTAGACTCCATAAAGCAAGAAAAGCCCCCACACCACCTCCGGCCCACTGGCAGTGGCGAAGCCCAGGTAGATGGCGCTATAGAGAAGCCAGCCTATTACGAGGAAAGGGCGTCGCCCGAAACGGTCGGAGAGGGTTCCCGCCGGGATAGCCAGCAAGGTATACACCAGATTGAAGGCCACCAGAAGGAGCGTTACATGGAGTACCGGCAACCCCAAATTCTGAGCTCGCAAGAGGAGGAAAGCGTCGCTGGAGTTGGCCATGGCGAAGAGCACTGTGATAGCCAGGAATAGCTTGAAACGCAGGTCGAAGCCCCGCAGGGTGAGAGAGGGTGCTTGAACTCTGGCTGGTGCCTGCCTTCTCGTCTCTTTGACTCCCAATATCAAGAGCAAGACGGCTAAAAGGCCGGGAATAGTCCCCAGGATTACCAGCCATTGATAGGTCGGTCGCTCCATGGACAACGTGGCCTGCTGTCCCAAGTAGACCACCACAGCCGCCAAGGCCAGACCCACGAAGGCGCCGGCGGTATCCGCCGCCCGATGGAAACCGAAGTTCAGCCCTCGCTTATCATCGGGACTGGAATCGGCCACCAGAGCATCCCGGGGAGAGGTTCTCACCCCTTTGCCCACCCGGTCGGCAAAGCGTATGCCCAGCACCATGCCCCAGGTGGTAGCGAAATAAAGGAGGGGTTTACTCAAGGATGATAAGCCGTAGCCCACTATTACCAGGGCTTTTCGCTTCCCGAGACGGTCGGAAAGCCACCCGGAGAAGACCTTGGTCAGGCTGGCAGTGGATTCCGCTACCCCCTCGATGAGGCCGATGGCCGCCGTCCCAATACCCAGAACGTTGGCCAGGAAAAAGGGCAGCAACGTAATGGTCGTCTCACTACTTATATCGGTGAGGAGGCTCACCAGACCCAGTACGAAGACGTTTCGGCTGATTCCCGCCAGGAAGGGAGCCTTTTTCGGTACGTCAGTTTGCATCTAGGTTCCTCTTTTCTATTTCACTATCCCGCTGTCTTGGCCTGGGGTTCCGAAAAGTGTAGCAGCGGGATACCTGCTCGCCTCCGGTAGAAGATGTAGGTCGCTACACCTATCATGAGCCATACAAAACCCACCACGCGTCCTAGCTCATGACTCCATATTACCACCAGCCAGGTGCCAAATGTTCCGGCTCCCCCGACCAGAGCTGGAAGGGGGACGAGACGACCCTTGATGGAAATGTTGAATGGTATCCTAAAGGGACGGGGCATGGTTGGCTCCTTAAAGCGCAGGGCGAGAATGGAGGCGTGAGCGAAGGTATAGGCCAGCATGGCCCCGAAGCTGTAAAGGTCGGCCAGAAGCTCGACCCTTCCCGGTAGAATGAGGAGGGAGGCCATCAAAGAGAATATGATGATGGCCATAGTAGGGGTGTGCCGTTTCTCGTCAATCCGGCTGAGGACGGCGGGCAGCAGGTGGTGACGGCCCATAGAGTAGCTGAGGCGGGACAGCCCCATGATGCCGGCGTTGGCGGCAATGATGAGGATGGTGGCTGCCAAGATGCCTACCCACGCCCCCAGGAGAGGCCGGAGCATGGCAGGCATGTGGCTGACGATACCCATGACCGGGTCCTGCACCCAACGCTCTCCCAACTCTGAAGTCCAGGTGCCCTGAGGCCCCAGCTCCACGGGCATCGAACTCAGGGCGATGCTGGGTATCAAAGCATACATAATGATGACGGTGGCCAGCACCAGAAGCATGGCCCGGGGAATGTTGAGGCCAGGCAGGCGGGTCTCTTCCCCCAGGTTGGAGATAGTTTCAATACCGGTGTAGGCGACCATAGAGATGGAAAAACCGAAAAGAAGCTGGTTCCAGGTAGGGGCTACCCCCCACTGGACATTGGTTAGGAGAACATCTACGTTCAGAAGCAAGAAAAGGCCCAGCATAACGATGAGCCCTTGGGTCATCAAGTCCAAGATGGCCAAGAGGATGTTCACCCGGGCGGATTCCCGGATGCCGATGATGTTGATAGCCGCCAGGCCTAGAACAATGGCGATGCCAAAAGCACTATTAATAGGCCAGGTTTTGAGGGGAGCATAGAAGAAAGCCAGATAGTTGGGCACAGCGAAGGCGGAGATAGCGATAGTTATGATGTAATCCAGTGTGAGGGCCCACCCAGCCACGAAGCCCCAGAAGTCGTTGAAGCCTCGCCGGGCAAAGGCGCTGGAGCCCCCGGCCTCAGGTATGGCCGTGGCCCCTTCGGCATAGCTCAGGGCGGTACAGGCAAATAGTAGCCCCCCCAAGATGAAGATAACAGGCGTTAGCCCCAGGGCATAAAGGGCGGTGACGCCTAAAGCATAGTAGATAGAGGAACCCACGTTGCCATAGGCGGTGCTGAACAACCCCGGAACGCCCAACACATGGCGGAGGCCTCTTACCGCGCGCGGACGGCGTATGTAGCGGTCGCCGGGCAAACGACCCCGCTGCACCTCTAGAGGATGGGAATCCCTGGCCAAAGATATTCTTTCTATATAGGAATCTTGAATGCTTCTATCTTGTTTTCTTGGCTCTCATTGTCGCTGTGGTATCCCGTCCTGTCAAGTGATCCTGCGAGGGCGTTTAACAAAGGGGGTTTCAAAGAGAGCCCCTTGACGGTGGTTTGGGTGGTAACTATTATTGACTTCCTCCCTAACGTGTGGCAAATTGAAATAAGAAGGGTTATATCCATAAGGAGCTTTAAGATGAGAGCCTCAATTCGTCTGGGCAGCCTCTTTGGTATACCTCTGGGCATAAACTATACCTGGTTCATAATCTTCGTTCTGGTGACCTTATCTTTGGCGCTACACTACTTTCCGAGCACCTATCCTCAGTGGCCAGCCCGCACGTACTGGGTGATCGGGATAGCTACCAGCGTCATCTTCTTCGCCTCTGTGGTCGCCCATGAGCTGGCCCACAGCCTGGTATCCATGGCCAACGGAGTCCCGGTGAAGAGCATCACCCTCTTTATCTTTGGCGGGGTGGCTGAGATAGGGGAAGAGGCCCGTCGCCCTAGCGGCGAGCTGGTGATGGCCTTGGCGGGGCCCCTGGCCAGCCTGGTCATCGCCGTTTTTTTCACCTTAATGTGGTTGCTTCTGACACCCATTAATGAGCCTCTAGCAGCTCTGAGCAACTGGCTAATCAGGATCAACTTGCTTCTTGCCATCTTCAATCTCATACCGGGCTTTCCTCTGGATGGTGGTCGAGTGTTGCGTTCCATCATATGGTGGATCTCAGGAAACTATCGTCAGGCGACGCGCTTCGCATCCTACGCTGGTCAGGGCATCGCTTACCTCTTTATACTGGGGGGCATTTTCATCATGTTCTCCGGCGATTGGTTGAATGGACTATGGTTTGCCCTCATTGGTTGGTTCCTGGACAGCGCCGCAGCGGGGGGCTATCGCCAGGCTGTGCTTCAGGACAACCTTCGGGGCTACACTGCGGGCGATCTTATGACTCAGGATTGTGTCATGGTACCCCTGGATCTTTCGGTGGGAGACCTGGTGCGCCATCATATCCTACCCACCGCCCGACGATGTTTCATCGTCACCCAAGGAGACCATCTGGAAGGTATCATGACCCTTCACAACGTAAAGTCTATTCCCCAAGACCGTTGGGACATCACTTCGGTTTCTCAAGCTATGACACCGGCTTCGCAACTGAAGACGGCTCACCTCAAGGACAATGCTCTGAGCGTGTTGCAAAAGATGGATGAGGCGGACATTAGTCAGATGCCGGTGGTGGAGGGAGGCAAGGTAGTGGGCATGGTGGCCCGAGATAACCTGCTTCGATTCATCCGCATGCGTGCTGAACTAGGGGCGTGACCAAAAGGATCTTATGGGGTGAAGGCAAAACAGCGGCTGGCTATCCTTTGTGGCAAAATGGCGGGCATGGCCAGTCGCCTCGCCGGGGGCGGCGGAACCACCCTGCCCGGGTGGGTGGCCCAGGCGATTCATCCCTCTCTGGTGTCCTACCTGGTATCCCGCATCCCCCAGGGTGTAACACTGGTTACGGGCACCAACGGCAAAACCACTACCTCACGCCTGTTGGCGACCATTCTATCTGACGTCCATTTTATCCCTATTTACAACCGCGCCGGCTCTAACCTCATGCGGGGCATCGCCACCGCCCTGGTTAGCCAGGCCCATCTTGACGGCCACTTTCGGCAACCAAACCAGATAGTGGGCCTTTTTGAAGTGGATGAGGCAACCCTGCCCCGAGCCATAAGAGAGACCCAACCCAAGGTGGTAGTGGCCACTAACCTTTTTCGCGACCAACTGGACCGCTATGGCGAGCTGGATAGCCTAGCCCAGTCCTGGAGCCAGGCCTTCAAAGAATTGCCTCAGGGGGCTACCCTTGTCCTCAATGGCGACGACCCTCTGCTAGCTCATCTGGGGCATCGTATTTCTATCCCTATCATTTACTACGGTTTGGAAACAGAAGGGATGGGAACGTTGGAACACGCCGCCGATTCCATCCGATGCCCCACTTGTGGCAACGACTTTCAGTACAGTGCCATCTTTTATGGGCACCTGGGCCACTACTGCTGTCGCGTTTGCGGAACGGCGAGGCCGCTGCCTCAAGTGCGAGCCTTCCACCTGTGTCGCCACGGCATACAGGGATACACCATGGAGCTGGGCCTGCCGGGTGGGGGTATGGTGGTAGAGCTAGGCCTTCCCGGATTGTACAACGTTTACAATGCGGCGGCGGCGGCGGCCGCCGCCGCCGCATTGGGTATCCCCCACCACCACATACAAAATGGACTTAAAAAGGCTACCGCTGCTTTCGGTCGCCTGGAGACCCTGTCTGTCCAAGGGAGACGCATCTGCCTCATACTAGCTAAAAACCCGGTCGGTTTCAACGAGGCGCTGCGTATCGTCGACAGCGACAAAGAAGCACGGCACCTCCTTCTCGTTCTCAACGACCGCATCGCCGACGGCCGGGACGTATCCTGGATTTGGGATGTAGACTTTGAGACCTTGTTGCCCCATGGAGCATCGATTGTGGTGAGCGGCCTTCGAGCGGAGGATATGGCAATACGCCTAAAGTACGCCGTCCCAGAGATTGGCCTGCCACGGGTGAAAAAGAACCTGAGGGAGGCGCTATACAGCACTCTGGAGGCGACCTCCCTGGGCGATACTATCTATATCATCCCTACTTATACCGCCATGCTGGAGGTACGGGCCGCTTTGGTGAATATGGGCTATGTGTCTCATCCCTTGATGGAAGAAGGTTAGATGATGGGGGGCCTGGTTATTCTTCACCTTTATCCCCGGCTCATGAACCTCTATGGGGATCGGGGCAACGTTCTGTGCCTGGTGGAGCGGTGCCGCCGACGGGGTATAGCGTCGGAGGTGCGCGCCGTGGAGGTGGGACAGAGGCTGGATCTGACCGATGTGGATATCCTCTTCATGGGCGGGGGACAAGATAAGGAACAACAGTTGGCGGCCCAGGACATGGAGGGGGAAAAGGGGGGCCTTCTTCGGGCAGCGGTGGAAGATGGCCTGGCCGTCCTGGCCATCTGCGGTGGCTATCAGCTTTTGGGCCATTACTACCGCCCCGCCTCCAGGCCGGAGATGAAGGGGGTCAGCGTCCTGGATGTGACGACGTTACATAAGGGCTCACAAACCTCCCGGTGCATCGGCAATGTGGTGGCTCAATGGGAGGGCAAGACCTTAGTTGGCTTCGAAAACCACGGTGGCCTGACCTACCTGGGCCCGGAGGCCAAACCACTGGCCCGGGTGGTCATCGGATATGGCAATAACGGTCAGGACAAGGGGGAGGGAGCACAGTATCTTAATGCCTTCGGCACCTACCTCCACGGCTCTTTCTTGCCCAAGAACCCCCATTTCGCCGACCACCTGCTCAGGCTAGCCCTGGAGCGCCGCTACGGTCACGCCTCCCTGGAGCCACTAGACGACGACCTGGAGATGACCGCCCACGGGGCGGCGGTAGCCAGAGCCAGAGGGGACCGCCGCTGGACGAACCGCGCTTTGTCCTGGCTGAAGGGCTAGAAGACCGAAGGGCAGCTCTTCTTCACACCGCCTGACATTATTGATCCCAAGGGATGATTTCCACTTCCCCAAAAAGAAAGCGGTCAGCCGTCCTCTCGCCATCAGTTACCGGAACACGACTTCCTTGGCTGACCAGGCTCACCTCCACTCGGTAGCGGCCCGGGGGGGTGACCGGGTTGAGATTGACGTCGTATTCTGCCCGAATGATTTCCCCTTTCTGCCATCGTTGAGGAGGATAGATACGGAAGGCCTCTCCTGATCGGGACAGCTTATCACCCCACACTTGATAGTCCTTGTCCACCAGGCGCACCATAACCTCGTAGTCTTGCCAAAGAGGCTCTTTGGCCTGCCAGTAAAGCTGCAAATGGAGCCAGTTGCTGGGAGGATGGTATTGGGAGTCGGTGGGGGGAAGACGGGGATTGGCTATCTCGTAGCCGATGAGGCTTGCCCCACCCTGAAAAAGGGCCTGGATTGGAGTGGCGCTCAAGGGGAGCGCTGCCAGTCGATACCTGGTGGTGTAGCTATGGATGTGGATGCCCCGAGGGTATTGCTCCGTCGCCAGAGGGTAGCGCTGAGATAGCCACTCCTGAACCAGGTTTCGGGGGTCGGAGAACTGCTGGTGGGAAAGTACCAGCCACAAGCGCCCGCTTTTCTCCGCCAAAGGAGACAGGGACTCGGCCACCTGCTGGCTGTTCTGCACCTGTTGGAAAGGGGCGTACCCTTCCACCCCATAGTATTGGAAGCCCAGCTTGATAACGCCCGCCACAAAGATGAACTGGTCATCGGGAGCCGCGAAGTATTGGAGGTAGCGGGCGGCGGAACGATAATTCTCTTTAAGGGGGATGGTATAGGCCACCAGAAGGGTTTGTCCAAAGAAGAATAGCAAGGCCACCAAGCTAGCCATCCCCAGAGGGCGGAAGACGTTCCTCAACCCCTCCACTCCCCGGGCCAGTAAAAGTAAAAAGGGGGCTAAAGCAACCATCATGTAACGGGGGCTGTAGATGGGGGTGTAGAGAGAAAAAAGGTAGCTCAGAGCCAGGGGAATGGCCAAATAGAAGCCCAGAAAGAGGAGATTACGCTCTTGGCCTCCTTTCCTCAACGGCCATAGGGAGGCAAGAAACAGCAAGCCGCCGAGAGCGAGCCAGGGGCGCCCCGCTTCTCGGCTGACTGCCTCGCCGGTGAGAAAGGCTTGGAAGGTAGTCTCTGCCAGCTCCAGAAAGGGATATGGCAGACGCCAGTTGCTGCCCACAGCTCCCGCGGCCATGGTTATGGCCCAAGGAGCGAAGAGGGCCAGCGCCCCTCCCAGGGCCGCGAGAAAGGCAGCCCACTCCTCCCGCCTTCGTTTCCCGAGAAGTCCATAAGAAACAACGTAGAAGGGTATTAGGAACACAGCGTAAGCATGAAGATAGAGGCCAGCCAGGGTAGCCAGGAAAAACCCCACCCACCACAGAGCCCGGTTGTTGGCAGAGGCCCGCACAAATAGGTAGGTGCCGGCCAGGGTGGTAGCGCCAAACCAGGCGAAGGCCCTGGCCTCTTGGGAGTACCAGATAAGGAAGGGGTTAGCGGCGGCCAACAGGGCCGCCGCTAACCCCACCCGGTGCTGAAAAAGCTCCCTGCCCATCAAATAGATGAAGGGCAGGTAGAGCGCGCCCCCTACCACAGATAAAGACCGCAACCCTACCTCGGAGAAGCCAAAAACCTGACCCCAACCGCGTAAGAGAAGAAAATAGAGGGGGGGATTGGGCTCCGTAGCAAAAGATGCCGCTATAATATCTTTGTAGGGCAGGTGGGCCAAGTAGGCGCTGGCAGCCTCATCCAGCCAGAGACTCTGAAAATCCAGGCGGATGCTGCGGAGGAGAAGGCCAACAAGAATGACGATGACAACCCCACCAAAGCGGGCCCAGGGGTGCCGCCCCGTAACCAGAAGAAGGCCGTGGCTCATTCGCCGGCCAAGCTCACCTCTCCAACCAGGCTTTCGTAGTCCCAACCGCTGGCGCTCACTTGAAGGGAGAGTATCTGCTGCGGCTTGGGAGTGAGACTCATCAGGTTCTGGGGCACAGTGTAAGTCACCCATTGGTCTCGGGGCACCAGAAGACCGTTATCGGTACGGTTGTTAAACTCGTTATGATAATAGAATCCGTAAATACGGAAGGTATCGCCCCGATCGCTTCGGTAGTCCATTCTTAGGGCCACCGGATACTCGGAACCCATATAGCCGCCTCCGGATAGGCTTTGATATACCAGCTTGAATTTGATGGTCAGATAAAGAGAAGAATAATCGGAAACGTCCCGTTCGATCTCCTGGTAGACATAGGTCTCGCTATGGGTCCCCTTGCTGCCCCGGCGCTGGAAACGGACCTGGCTACCACCACCGTCCGCCACGGCAACCTCTCCCTCCACATCCTGGCCCTCAGGGAAGCCCAGAAAGTTTCCCGTACGCCAACCCTTGAGGCCTTGAGAGAAGTCTCCGTTGAAAATAAGCTCCTCTTTGGCCTCCTGGGGCGAGGCCGGCGGTGAGCCGCTGACCACCTCCGTCCTTTGCTTTTCTTTCAGGGCCACCTCTTGAGCCTTCGCCACAACCGAAGCCCTACCCCGTTCCTGAACCTTCAACTGAGATGCCTCATTATTAACCCTGACAGCGAAACTCCCCTCTTGTAAGACCATGGTTGCCTGGGGAGTCACCACCTGGAAGTCTTTTTCGCCCTTGGGAGAGGGGGCTACTCCGATGTGGGATTTGCCACTCTCCTGGAAGAGGAGGATGCGTTCCCGGTAGGGAGAGAACTGAGCGGAGGCCAGAGTATCCAGGCGAATTTGAGTGCTGGAGTAGAGGATGATGGTGCTATTATCGAAGAGGGTGATGAGGACCTGAGAGGCGCCATCGGTCTTGAGGCTGTCGCCTGCTTTAAGTATGGTCTGAGGGCCGCTGCTTACCCAGTTAAACTGGTCTTTTCCTTTGACGAGAAGGCTGCCGTTGACAACGGCTACCCGGGCCTCCCTGCCCTGGGTGGCGTTAGCCAGATACCAACGTCCGCTTATAACAAGGCCGGCTACCAAAAGGCAGAAAACAAAGAAGGAAGCACCGATGGTGATCCAGGCCACCGTCTCCGGTTTTCTGGCCATAGTTCAGTACTTCACCTGGAACCGGGAATAGGAGGCGGTAGGAGCCGGCCACTGAACGTCCACATCCTCCACCCTGGCTCCCGGCGGCCCTTGGCGCAGAGCGGCCAGGAGTTCCTCCAAAGGCTCCCCTTCTCCCTCGGCCCATACCTCCACTTGACGTCCATTGGGAAGGTTACGCACATAACCGGTCACGCCCAGGTGTTGAGCCACACGTAGTACGTGGAAGCGAAAACCAACCCTCTGCACTCTGCCTGAGACAATGGCGTGCACGCAAGCCATTGGCACCCTGCTCATCTTTAAGGGTGGCTCCTTTATCAACCCTGTAGCCGCACCAAGGGGCGAGGCCGGATGCCATCCAGACGCGTCAGACCATGGCTCTGGGCTAGACGCACCGCCCCCCGATACTCTTCTGGAAGCAAAGGGCGATCCAGGAGGGGAATCTTATGGGCACGGTAGCAGGGATGATACTGGGCCATGATGTTAAGGTAGGTGTTGGTGGATATCTCCTCCGCTACAAAACGGGCTATTGGTGAGGTGCCCGCCAGATTATTGGGCAAAACCAGGTGGCGAACCAGGAGTCCCTTCACAGCGATACCTGCCTCGTCCAATGCCAGGTCGCCCACCTGGTGGTGCATCTCCCTCACCGCTGCCTGATTCTCTTGGGGATAGTTCCTGACGCCCGAATAGCGTCGGGCTATTTCTCCGTCGGCATATTTCATATCGGGCATATAGATGTCCACCACCCCATCCAGCAGCTTTAGGGTTTCTCGGGACTCGTAGCCACCGCAGTTGTAGACTAAGGGGATAGAAAGCCCCTTCCCCACCGCCACCTCCAGGGCGGCCAGGATTTGGGGCACCACGTGGGTGGGGGTCACCAGGTTGATATTGTGACATCCCTGTGTCTGGAGAGCCAGCATCACAGCCGCCAGTTCCTCTCTAGAGACCGGCCGGCCCTCCCCCAGATGGCTGATGGTGTAGTTCTGGCAGAAGAGGCACTTCAAGTTGCAGAAGGTGAAAAAAATGGTGCCCGAGCCACATCGGCCCACCAGGGGGCGTTCCTCTCCAAAATGGGGGCCATAGCTGGAAACTAAGGCCTCCCTGCCCACCCGGCATTTACCCTTTTCGCCTGCCCGCCGGTCCACATGGCACCCCCGGGGACAGAGGCAGCAGTCCCCCAGCATCGCCTCTGTCTGCTGTACCCGCTCCCCAAGCAATCCCCTCTGGTACAGCCCTTGATAGGATGCCATTTCCTACTGTTCTGGGGAAGCAGGCCCCTTCCCCTTTTTACTTACCACATCGACAACCGCGGCCGTGGGGGGAGGCACCACTGTTGACAGGGTCTTTTTGGCGCCCTTCTTGGCTTTCTTTGGCTCGCGATGTCGGTAGTCTCGACTGGACATTTTTCACCTCGTCAAACCCATTTGAAGTGTACCAAAAGGGAGCAGTGGTGTAAAGGAATGTACCTGGGAAGAATCGTTTCGGGCAAAAAACAACGGTGACGAAAGATTGCTGGTGTGCTATTATGAATCAAACTAACGACGAGGTGAGCTATGGACTTCAACCTTACCGAAGAGCAAGCCCTCATCAAGAAGACGGCAGGAGATATAGCCCGAGATGTCCTCGCCCCCCGAGCGGCGGAGCTGGACCGGAGCTACTCCTTCCCCCGATACGGACTGGACAAACTGGCTGAGACAGGAATGATGGGCATGGTCATCCCCCCGCCCCTGGGTGGGGCGGGGACAGATACCCTGTCTTTCCTCCTCGCCACAGAGGAGTTGGCCAAGGCCTGCCCCTCCACTGCCTTGGTATTCGTCACCCATGTCGCCGCCAGCCTGGGCATCCTGGTTGGTGGAAAAGAGGATACCAAAAGGAAGCTCCTTCCCCAACTCGCCCGGGGAGAGAAGCTGGCCGCCTTCGCCGCTACAGAGACGGGCTCCGGCTCCAACCCTTTGGCAGTGACCACTACTGCCCGAACCCAGAGCGAACACTACGCCATCAACGGCTCCAAGGTGTTCATCACCAGCGGCGGAGAGGCAGACGCCTACGTGGTGTTGGCGAGAACCAGCGATGCTCCGGGCCCGGCGGGCCTTTCCGCCCTACTGGTAGAGAAGGGGACCCCTGGTTTTACCTTCGGGCGCCGCGACGAGCGTATGGGGCTCAATGGCACCTCCTCCCGAGAGCTTTTCTTCGATAACTGCCTGGTGCCCAGGGAGAACCTCTTGGGACAGGAAGGGGGATACCTCCCCCTGGGGATGGCTATCGCCGGGCTGGGGGCGCTGGGGGCAGCCGCTATGGCCGTAGGCATCGCTCAGGCCGCCCTGGATGCCTCCATCCAGCACGGCAAGGAGCGGCTCATGGGCGGCCAGCCCATCGGCAACTTCCAGGGCGTTCAGTTCTTGGTCAGCGAGATGAGCGCCACCGTCAATGCTGGCCGGGCCTTTCTCTATTGGGCGGCTTTTCTCAGGGACAACCCTCCCCCCGGCCCCCCCGTCTTCGCCCTTAAGGCCAAGCTCTTCTGCACCGAAATGGCGGTGGAGGTAGCCCACAAGGCCCTTCAGGTCCACGGCGGCCAGGGCTACACCCGGGATCTGCCCATCGAGCGCTACTACCGAGACGCCCGCGGCCTCACCCTCCACTTCTCACCATCGGAGCCTTTGAAAGAGACCATCGGCCGGCTGCTTATGGGACTGATGCCCATGTAATCCCTAGCCAGAGGCGAGTCCTCGGCTCATGTACCAAGACACCATCGCCGCCATCGCCACCCCCGTGGGCCATGGGGGTATTGGCATCGTACGTCTCAGCGGCGGGGAGGCCTGTGCCATAGCCCGCCGCATCTTCTCAGGACGACTGCGCCGTCGACGCCTAACCTATGGCCATATCGTAGATCCCGCCGACGGCCAGGTGGTGGATGAGGTTCTCATTGCTTACATGGCTGCCCCCCACACCTACACCAGAGAGGACGTGGTGGAGATTAACTGCCACGGCGGCCCCCTTCCTCTGCAGCGCATCCTGGAGCTGACCCTCCGTTGTGGTGCCCGTCTCGCCCAGCCGGGGGAGTTTACCCTCCGGGCCTTTCTCAACGGCCGCCTTGATTTAGCCCAGGCGGAGGCGGTGCTGGACGTTATACAAGCCGGAACCTCCACCAGCCTGAAGCTGGCCATGGACGGCCTTCAGGGCCGACTCTCCCGCTCCGTGCAACAGCTCCGACAGCGCCTCCTGCGCTCTCTGGCTTATCTCACCGCCACCATCGACTTCCCGGAGGACGAGGTAACGGAGGAGGAGACGATAGCGCCCCTGACGGAGGCCCTGGAGCACCTTCACGCCCTTTTGGCCACCGCCGACACGGGCATAGTCTACCGTCAGGGGGTGAGGACAGCCATCGTGGGGAGGCCCAACGTGGGAAAGTCCAGCCTCCTCAACTGTCTGCTGGGGCAGAACCGGGCCATCGTCACCCCGGTGCCCGGCACCACCCGGGACACCCTGGAGGAGGTGGTCAACCTTCAGGGGGTGCCCTTCGTCTTGGTGGACACCGCTGGCATGGTGGACAGTCCAGATTTGGTGGAGCGCCTGGGAGTGGAGCGGAGCCGGCGGGCCTCGGCCCAAGCGGACTTCGTCCTCCTGGTGGTGGACCTCAGCCAGCCCCTTGCCGACGCCGACCACGAGACAGCCCGCTTCCTGGCGGACAAAAAGGTGCTCATAGCCGCCAACAAGGCCGATCTGCCACAGATGGCGTCTCCGGAGGAACTTTCTCAGCCTTACGTGGCCGTCTCCGCCCTTACCGGCCAGGGGCTAGAGGTACTGGAGGAGAGAATGGTCAGTGCCGTCATCAAGGGGGATGTCGTCGCCTCCCAGGAGCCCCTGGTGACCAATCCCCGCCACAAAGACGCCCTGGCCCGCAGCCAAGGCCACCTGGCCGCCACCTTGGAGGGGGCCAAGAGCGGCCTTCCCACAGAGCTGGTGGTCATCGACCTCACGGCGGCGGTGAACGCCCTGGGGGAGATAACCGGCGAGACGGTAAAGGAAGACCTCCTGGAAACCATATTCAGCCAGTTCTGCATCGGGAAATAGGGTACAGGTAGCTCCTACAAATAAATGGCTTCGTTATAGAAACGAGATTTGGTCTTTACCACTTAGGCCCCTTGTTGTCTTGGAGCTAACATGCTTTATGCAAACCTTTTCATCATTCTCTAGCTCCTTCAAGACCGCCCGATAGTGCTTGTCTACAAAGTGCTCTTCCCAAGTCTCCTCTTCTATCTGATTGTAAGTCAGCGTCCGCCCTTTGAAACGAGCCAAGAGGAGGTCCTTTAGCGGCTGGACATCATCGTCGAAAAAGCTCGGTTGGATGCGCCGAGCCCCATCTTCAGGACCAAGGTAAGAAAAGTCACCGCCTACCCCCTGGTTGTACATGATAGTTTTCATAAGCATCAAACCCTTGAAGTGGTTCGTAGCATAGATCAGGTAGTAGCGAGTTCTTCGCCTGTTTTGCATAGAAACCCGGAATGTCAATACGAATCTGGCACCGGCAGCTTCTCTAAGTTGCTTCACGTAAAGGTCACGTATAGCATTCTCCTTCTCTCTAGAAGTTAATAAGCTAGATAGCTGCCCACTAATCGTAGTTCCGAAAAGTGCGTTAAGCGCGGTTTGTGTTTGTGGGGTTCTTAGGAATCGATTTATATCATGATACATGAAGGTAATGAAAACCTCTGTTCGCTGAATAGACAAAATGTCCTTGATGATTCCGAATGGAACCCCACTGAAGCCAAAGGGGTCAATAAAGAAAAATGAGGGAGCCAGCTCGCCACCGACCTTGACAATGATCTGTTCGATTACGTCCGCAAAAGCCCCTTGGACGTTGACAACTTTTATCTTGGGATATTGATAGCTGCTAAGTGTGGATTCTAGATTCTTGAAGGCATCAGGGTCATGCTCAATATTGGTGCAGACAAACTCCCCAAAGTGCTTCTCGAACCCATGAGCTACTTGTATGGCTATCACCGGAGACCCTGGATCACCACTCTCGTATTCGCCGCGCCCAGCAAAGCCATCAAAATAGCAGATGCGGGAATGGTACTTACCCAAGACGGGTATCCATGCTTTAAGATACTTTTCCAGCAAGACGTGTTTTACGCGGGTATGCTCGCGATAGACCGATTTTTTAGGTGCGCTATCTTCCAGCAATCCCTGCCTCCAGCTCTTTGGTGCCCCAATCAGAAGCAACAGCATTACAACCGTTGCTCACTGTGCAGTTACATCCTCTAAATTTCCATCCAAGTCCTTCCCAGACTTCATCCGTCTCCTTGCACAGGCCCGGCTGGAAACCTAGCCATTCAGCGATTTGACGATATATTGCTACGCGTTGCTCCAGCGCATACCTCATTCGCCTGTCCCAAGCAAGCACAAGCCCTTGCCTGGGCGCTTGTGCGGCAAACCTGAACAATCCAGGGTATTGTCTGAGTGAGCCAACTGTAACAAGCTCGGGTTCCACATCCGCGACTTTCTGGCAAATTACCTTGTAAGGCTCAATTCCAGCTTCAATTATTATGGGATCTATCCTTATTCGCACCCTCCACCCAAGGCGCTTGAGTTCCTGAGCTACCTCTAGTCGACGCAAGGGATCAGGTGCACCCTTCTCAAATTTCACCGCAGCAGGAATAGAATTGACCGAGAATGACACAATGACTTGGTTTGTGGGGAGGCTTTCCATCAGGAGTCCGACATTAGCACTCTTTGTCAGTAAAAGGAGATACCGTGTCCATTGGGATCGGAAGTAGTCAAGTGCAGGTTCAAGGAGCGGCGGCGGTAGCGCCAGGCTATCGGCTAATTCTCCGGTCGAGAAAAGCCCCCCAGGAATGCTCTCCAACTCTCTTTGCACTTGTAGCCAATCGTTGGTGAAAAGGGTCGGCTTGGAATTCCCTCGCAACGTGAGCTTCAAATAACAGTAGGCACAATCGAAGGGACATCCATTAGATAGAATCAATTCAAAGAAGTGAGGACAAACGACACCTTTAGGCGTCTTGTCAAACAGCCTTACGAAGGCGCTTTTCCTCACCCGGCTAACAACCATGTGAGTAACCCTTTAGCTGATATGGTAGTATATTTGTTCTCATATGTCTAGTGTCTCTTTGAGGATTGCATCTCATCCTGGCTCAAGACAGCAGGCCCCGGTACTTCTCCCCCAGCTTCTCCCTCAGCTCCGGGCTCACGTCCACCACCGGCGGGAAGGTCCCCCGCAGCTTGCGGTCGTAGGGGATGCAGGCGTCTATCAGGATACGGTTATTGTAGTTTCCAGGTAGTACCATGGGGTCCCGGCCTGAGGACCAGGCCTTTTGAATTATGTCAATATCCGTCACCGGATCGAAGCGGGTGCTCATGGCCCACAGCACAAGGCTCATATCGGCGGGGTCGATGTCGTCGTCCACCACCACCACCCACTTGCCGTTGTAGGCCCCTGCCTGGCAGGAGGAGGCCACATGGAGCACTTGACGGGCGTAGCCCGGGTAGCGCTGGTGGATAGAGACCACCATAAAGCGCACCCCCAGCCCCCCCTCGTGGCACCACACCCCCCGGATCTCAGGGATGCCCGCCGCACGGAGGGCCTGCCACACCCCCGCTGCCCCCGCCACCCCCTTCAGCAGCACCGTCTCGTCCACCGGCTTGTGCTGAGGGGCACAGGTAAGAATGGGGTCGTTGCGGTGCATAACGCACTTCACCTGTACATAAGGGCGGGGGGTGGCCGCGCTGCAATAGTACCCCGTCCACTCCCCAAAGGGCCCCTCAGGCAGCGTAGCCTCAGGAAGAATGTCCCCCTCGATGACGATCTCGGCGGTGGCGGGCACCGGAAAACCGGTGTACTCCCCCGCCACCACCTCTATGGGCTCACCCTTTATGGCCCCGGCGTACTCGTATTCCGAAATCCCCTCTGGCATAGGACTGGAGCCCAGGAGATACAACAATGGGTCTTGCCCGCAAACAATGGCCACCTTCATGGGCTGTCCCCGCTCGAAGTACTTATCCCGATGGATACGGCCGTGCTTGCCCTCCGTTATCTGGCAGCCCACCGTCTTCCCGTCATAAACCTGGGAACGATAGGTTCCCAGGTTGAACCACCCCTCATCCGGGTCCTGGGTGATAACAACACAGGCAGTGCCGATGTAGCGTGCCGTATCCAGCTCGTGGTGACGGGGTACCGGGAACTCCAACACGTTTATGTCATCACCTATGTGGACATTCTCTTTCACGGGACCGGTGTCCACCCATACCGGGGGAACGAGCTGGAGGTGGCTCATCTTCTCCTGGTAGGCGCGAACAAAATCGGCCTTGCTTTTGTACTCCAGAGGCAGACCGAGGGTAAGAGCCAGCCGCTTGATGGTGCTCAACTGCCCATAAAGAGTACGGTAACCGGCGGCATACCCCGGCACATCATCGAAGAGGAAGGCAGGGGCATCGCCTCCCTTAGCTTCATGAACCAGATGAGTAAGAGGCCCCATCTCCACATCCCAATGGGCTCCCCTGACCCTCACCAGCTCTCCTATCTCCCCCACCTCCCGCAACCAGTCCCTCAGGTCCTTTATCACCTTCGCCTCCCTCCTGGAAACTCATGGTCAGAGGAAACAAATACCCTCCACCACAATTCATACATAGGAAGTATAGTCCCTCCTCCACCTTGATGGAAGACCTGGGCTAGCGTATAATGAAGGCACATAATCTTGTATAAGAAGGAACAATGCTACAAAAGCCAGAAGAGGCTCTTTGGCGTGGAGCGCTGGCTCTTTTTCCTGATACAGCTAATATAAACGAAAAGGGACACCTGACTCTGGGGGGCTGCGATACCCAGGATCTGGCCCGGGAGTTTGGCACACCTCTATACATCTTCGACGAGGCGACTCTCCGCTCTCGTTGCTCCCTTTTCATTGAGGAGTTCGCCCGCCGTTACCCCGAGACTCAGGTCATCTATGCGGCCAAAGCCTTCCTTTGCCAAACTATAGCCTTAATCCTCAAGGAGGAGGGACTGGGGTTGGATGTGGTATCCGGTGGAGAGATGGCGGCGGCTCACTCGGTGGCCTTCCCTATGGAGAGGGTTTACTTTCACGGCAACAACAAGGCCCCAGGAGAGCTCCGGCTGGCCCTGGATTGGGGTGTGGGACGGGTGGTGGTGGATAACTTCCACGAGCTTGCCCTCTTGAACTCCCTGGCCAGGGATGGGGAACAGGACATCTGGCTTCGCCTCTCTCCTGGCATCGACCCCCACACCCATGGCCACACCACCACCGGCATCCTGGACAGCAAGTTCGGCTTCTCCATGGCCACCGGCCAGGCGGAGGAAGCAGTGAGCAAGGCCCTCGCCGCCCCTCACCTGCGCCTGAAGGGGCTGCACGTCCATCTGGGGTCGCCTGTCTACGAGCTAGAACCGTATCGAGAGGCCGTGGAGGTGGTGCTCCCCTTTGCGGCCGCCATGAAAGAGAGACACGGATTCTTCATGGAGGAATTCAGCCCCGGGGGAGGCTACGCCATTACCTACACCGAGGACAAAGTAGCTCCCCCCATCGGAGACTATGCTGCCGTTATCGCCACTGCCCTGAAAGAAGAGGCCGCCACTTGGGACCTTCCCCTCCCTCGGCTGGTGGTGGAACCGGGGAGGGCCATCGTTGGCCCGGCGGGCGTGGCCCTGTACACCGTAGGCAGCATAAAGGACATCCCGGGGATTCGCCGCTACGTCTCCGTGGACGGGGGGATGGGAGACAACATCCGCCCCCCACTCTATGGGTCCCGCTACCAGGCCCTGGTAGCCAATAAGGCAGCCTCCCCAGAAGAGGAGACGGTCACCCTGGCCGGGCGTTTCTGCGAATCCGGGGACGTGCTCATTCGAGACATAGCCCTGCCCGAGCTGTCACCGGGAGACTTGGTGGCCTTACCCGGGGCGGGGGCTTACTGTATACCCATGGCCAGCAACTATAACATGGTGCCCCGGCCGGCCATCGTGCTGGTGTTCCGGGGAGAAGCCCGTCTCATTCGCCGTCGAGAAACCTACGAAGACCTTTTAAACGAAGACTACTCTTAGCCATTCTTAGAGAGAAATGCTTCATATCTCATGTGGCCAATAATCGGCCAGCCTAGAGCGCTGGCGTGGATAGAACGTAGCCTGAAAGAAGGACGGCTTCCCCACGCCCATCTCTTCACAGGGCCGCCCCACGTGGGCAAGACGACCTTAGCTCTAACGCTGTCCCAGGCGGTGAACTGCGAGAGCGACGATCCTCCTTGCGGTAAATGCCCCTCTTGCCTCCATATCGCCAGAGGCATTCACCCCGACGTTGTCCTGCTGTCCACGGAAGATACCGGACTGTCCACAGAAGAAAACGGAGGCTCTAAGCGAAGTATCGGCATCAAGCGCATCATGGAGATACAGCACCTGGCACACCTCAAGCCCTATCAAGGGAGATGGCGGGTCTTCATCATCCAGGGGGCAGAGCTCCTCACCGGAGACGCCGCCAATTGCCTCCTCAAAACCCTGGAAGAACCGCCCCCAAACGTTCTCTTTATTCTCCTGACGGCCCAAGAGGATCGACTACCATCCACGGTGGTATCTCGATGCCAGCGCGTCGAAATGCGGCCCACCTCTACGGAGACAGTCCGGGATTTTCTGGTTCAGGGTCGGTCTCTTTCCTCGGAGCATGCCGAGACCCTGGCTCGACAGTGCCTGGGAAGGACCGGGCTGGCCGTTATGGCCGTCGATAACCACCCAGAGTGGCAGCAACGCCAGGAGACCATCAGCGCCTTGGCCTCCCTTATCGAAGCTAACCGAGATAAGCAACTGGCGACAGCATCTGGTTGGGCGGAACAGTTCGGCAAGGCCCCGGAGACGACCAAGGATACGCTGACCCTCTGGCGAAGCTGGTGGAGAGACCTCCTTCTCATAAAAGGGGGCTGTCCCCCGTTGGTAACCCACCAGGATTGGGAAGGCCAAACCATAAAACAGGCCCAACAGTACACCCTGGGCGAAATTGTCTCCTTCATCCACAGTATCGGAAACGCAATCCAGCAATTGGATCAAAACGCCAACCCTCGCCTGGTACTAGAGGTGCTGATGCTTGGCCTGCCTCAGGGCATGAGATAAAAGTAGCCTGAGACAATTTTTTATGACAAAGAATAAACTAACGACCTATCGCCTCTGCCAGAGGCGGGACACCCCATCTGGCGAGGCTGAAAATGCGGGAGGATAACAACAATGGAAGAAAGCACGACGCAACCGCCAGCTGAAATTACCCCACCAGAAACCTTGGTGGTAGGGCTTCGCTTCAGAAGAGCCGGCCGAATCTACTACTTCCACCCTGGAGAACTAGAGTTGACAGTGAGAGACGAAGTAGTGGTAGAGACAGAACGAGGGCTGGAGTTGGGAACGGTGATCATAGCCCCCCATCAGGTGATTGCCAGCCAGCTCAGTGAGCCCCTAAAGGAGGTATTGCGTAAGGCGGAGCCCCGGGACACACAACGATGGCAAGAGCTGAGAGCAAAGGAGGGGGAGGTGCTGAACCGGTGCCTGGAAAAGGTTCGGCAGTTCAATCTGCCCATGAAACTTTTGGGGGCAGAGTACAACCTGGACGGTAGCCGCCTTACCATCTACTTCACCGCCGAGGGACGAGTGGATTTTCGTGAGCTAGTTCGAGAACTGGCCAGCACCTTCAAGACCAGGGTAGAGTTGAGACAACTGGGACCCCGGGATCAGACCAAACTGGTGGGCGGCGTGGGACACTGTGGCCTCCTACTGTGCTGCGCTACCCATCTTACCTGCTTCAACAATGTGTCCATAAGAATGGCCCGAGAACAAGGATTGCCCCTAAACCCGGCCAAAATATCGGGCGTCTGTGGACGCCTTCTATGTTGCCTGGGCTACGAAGTAGAGCAGTACCGAGTGGCACGCAGCCAATTGCCCAAAGAGGGACTCACCGTCACTACCCCCAAAGGTATCGGCAAGGTCATAGCAGCCGCCCCTTTGACCGAGATGGTCACCGTTAAGCTGGAGGACGCTACCATAGTCCAGTTTCCCCAGAAAGATGTATCGCCCGTAGGGGAAACCACCGGCCGCGGACGAGGGAGATCTGGCACCTCAACAGATATGTAAACCCCAGCAGCAGGGCTACGAGGGTGGCAATAAACCAACAAACCGCTAAAGTGTGATGGTGTTGTCTTTTGACTACCCCCCCTGCCCGGGAAACTCCAGTCTGGGGAATGCCCAGATCATCACCACCCTCGTCCTGGCCCAGCGGTGTCCCGAGCCGAAGGGGAATGGTAGGGTGATCGAAAAACGTTATTAACCACCCTTCAGCCAGGTTTGCTTTTCCCCCCTAAGTATGCTAATATCCCCATTAAAGCGCTGCCTCACAGCGGTGGGAACATTGTAGCTGTATTCATAAGCCCACAAATGATAGAAGAGGAGGGCAAGGTTATGAAAAGGAGTTGGTATCAACGAAGGCGGGCCAGAGCCCGGTCTCGCGGCAGCGTAGGATGAAGTCCTCTGGCTTCCCCCAGGAGCGGGGAAAAGAGGGACATCCGTGGGGGGAGAGTCCTCGCCCCCACCTAAGTTCATAATACTGGAAAGGGAGGTATAGATGCACCTAGTTATCGACGGGTATGGGGGCGATGCCGAGAAACTACAGGATAAAGACCTCATCTATCATATTCTGGACAGCTATCCCGCTCAAATAGACATGACCAAGATATCAGCTCCCGTGGTATTCCGCTATGTCGGCCCCAAGCCAGAGGACTGGGGAATTTCAGGCTTCGTCATCATCGCGGAAAGCCATATCAGCATTCACACCTTCCCCGAACGGGCTTACGTCAACATAGATATCTTCTCTTGTAAGGGGTTCGACACCGATAGGGCCATGATGGACTTGCAATCATGGTTCGGATTAAAAGAGATACGCTGCCAGCTCCTGGAACGGGGTTTGGAGTACCCCCACCATTTGGAGGTAGCCGCTTCAATGGTAAAGGAGGAGCGCCGCGATACGGTGGCTCTGCGCAGCTACCGGCTCCCTCAGTTCTCGCCATGAATGAGCACCTTCATACTCCCGTTGTCCCCTTTTCCATCTCCGTCCCCTGCTCCGCCGCCCAACTGTTGAACAGGATGTCGGGGACCTCATTTCAGGCCCGGAACCTGGGCCAGGCAGCGGAAATCTGGATGGGGATGCTTAAAGATGAAACCACCATCTTCTTCGGCCTGGCGGGGGCGATGGTTCCCGCCGGGATGCGCCCGGTGATAGTCTATCTCATCGAGAACCGCCTCATCGATGTGCTGGTTTCCACCGGAGCCAACCTCTTCCACGATCTGTACGAGACCATAGGTAAGCGCCACTGGCAGGGCAGCGCCATGGCCGACGACCTGGAGCTGGCCCAAGCCAACATCAACCGCATCTACGACGTCTACGCCCCTGAACCTGACGTCATATACGCAGACGAGTATATCACCCGCTTCTCCCTTAGCCTGGACCACAGCCGCGCCTACACCACTAGAGAATACTTCTATCTCCTGGGGAAAGAGCTGACCGCCCTGGCTGTGGAGCCAGGCATCATCACCGCCGCCGCCGCCGCGGGAGTGCCCATCTACTGCCCCGCCTTCGGCGACAGCGTCTTCGGCATGTCGGTGGGGGCAGCCCGCGTGAAAAGCGGACAGAAGCTTCTCTTCGATATCGTTCAAGATGTCCTGGAGATGACCCAAATCTTCATCGCTGCCCCCGTCACGGGGGTCATTTATGTAGCCGGAGGCACCCCCAAAAACTTTATCCAGCAGGCTACCATAGCCAGCTACATATACGGCCAAAAAAATCCGGGACATCGCCACGCTATCCAGATCACCGCCGATACTCCTCAGTGGGGAGGGCTCTCCGGGTGCACCTTCCAGGAAGCCCAATCCTGGAAGAAGCTCTCCTTCCAGGCCCATATGGTAACCATCAACGCCGATGCCACCATAGCCTTGCCCCTTTTAGTCAGCGCCGTGGCCGAAAGACACCAGCATTACCACCCTCGGTTGAACCGTCCCACCTTCTCCCTGGAGGGCGAGATGGGCATCGACCCCGGCAAGGGCGGGGCAATCCCTAAAGACCGGTGACGCCACTACCTTTTTATCCCCCTCGCAACTTCGCCGGCCTTTCGCCGGAATGGACTCACCGGGAAACAGCACGGGTTCTGATCCTTCCCGTCCCCTACGACAGCACCACCGAGTATAGAGGCGGCTCAAAAGAGGGCCCTCAGGCCACCATCGACGCCTCTCAGTATATGGAGCTCTACGACGCCGAGCTAGATGAGGAAACCTATCGCGTGGGCATCCACACTCTTCCCGAGGTAGAGCCCGCCATGCAAGGGCCAGAGGCGATGATGAGACGCCTGGAGGCCGTGGCGCGAGACCTCCTGAAAGAAGAAAAACTGTTGGTGACTCTAGGGGGAGAGCACTCCATCACCATTGGGCTGGTTCGTGCCTGCAAAGAAAGGTTCCCCCGGCTATCAGTCCTGGCACTGGATGCCCACGCCGACTTGCGACAGGAGTATCTGGGAAGCCCCTTCAGCCATGCCTGCGTCACGCAACGCCTAGTTGAGATGTGCCCCGTCACTCTAGTGGGAGTGCGCAGCCTGAGTCGCGAGGAAAAGGAATTTATGGCCCACGACAAGCTAAACACCTTTTTTGCCACCACCCCGCCCCTAACCAAGGCAACCGTGGAGAATATCGTGGATTCCCTCTCCCCTCAGGTATACGTGACCATAGATCTGGATGTTCTGGACCCCTCCATCATGGCGGCCGTTAGCAACCCAGAGCCCGGCGGCCTGAACTGGCACGACACCCTGGACATCCTTAGAGGGGTGGCCCGCCGGCGACAGGTGGTTGGCTTCGACCTGATGGAGTTGGTGCCCCGGGAAGGGCCTGTGGCCTGCGCCTTTCTAGCCGCCAAACTCGCCTACAAGTTCATCGGATACATAAGCTTCAGCAAATCCACACCTTAAACGCCGGACGATCGTCAACTCCTAAGACCGGCGCTTATTCTAGACCTGTAACGTACAGCCTGAAGCGAGCGGGGGCGCTGGTAGCATAGTTGAAAACCTGTATCAGATAGGTTGTTTCCGCACCCTCGACGATAGAGAGCGAGCCGACGCGCTTGTCGCCGCGGCTGTTCAATGAGACCAGCCCCTGGCCGGCCAGCTCAGCGGTCTTATAGAGGTTGAACCCGAACTCCTCCTCGAACACGCCCGTCACGGCGTCCACCATGAGAAGAACGGTCACTGTTTTATCGCCCCCGGGGTGCCTCACGAGGAAGTAGCTGAATGTTGGGCCGGCAGCCGGGCCGATGCTTCCCCGCGCTGCTCCTGCCGAAGCCGTTAGCACCAATGCCTTCTCGGGCACCGTATTATCCGTTGCTAGCAGAACCTCTCCTGCCGTGCCCGAAACAGCCAGCACAAAGTTCGCTTGCAGGCCAGCCTCATAGTTGAAAACCTGCAGCAGGTATGTGCCGCCCTCTACATTCTTCAATGGGTACGAAACTGTGGCCTGAGCGCTATCGCGCTGCGTCTCGAAGCCTTGCCCTACCAAAACACCATCATCCCGACGGTAGAGGTTGAAGCCAATAGCCCCGTTTTGGAAGGGGCTCGGTGGTGAGTACCTCAACTCTATGTCCAACATTGTGTTTGCCCCCGGATACTCGAAGGAGAAATACGCGAAGTTGCCATCGCTTTTCCCTAGAAGCAATCCGCCGATATTGGCGGTAGGCTGCGTTATGGCAAATGGCCTATCGGCAGTGGAAACGACAGCGTCGGGCTTAGGGGCCGCCTCAGCCAAACCGCTGACCTGGATGCTGAAGTCCACGGCCATTCCATCGACATAGTTATATACCTGAATCAGATACGCGCCAGCAAGCGCGGTGGCAAGTGTCATCGAGAACCGCGTCCAGGTGCCCTCGTTTCGCTCCACTGGAGCTTCTCCCACCAGCCCCGTGGGACCGTATACTTTGAGGCCGAAAGCGAGGCCGTAGGAATCCCGGCCAGGGCTGGTCGTTAACTCGATCTTCACTGGCAAGCCCTGTCCCGGATGGTCGATGCGGTAAAAGCGAAAAGCGCCGCCCCCATTGCCAACCAATCGATCGGCGTGGCCCGTGTTCTCCGCCGTCAGCAGGATGGCCATGTCCGGAGTTTCGTTCCCTGCAAAAACCGCTACCGGGAAAGCAGTGACGATGAGCAGCAAGGCAACCAAGAGACATAGCGGGCGTTTCATGTTCTCTCTCCTCTCGAACAATCTTTTTGCAAAAATCATACCCTTTGGTTTAGGCATAGTCAATGTCTCCTGCTGGTTCGCACATCACCTTGACACTGCGCCGCAGAAAGCGATAAGATGAATTGGCGAAGACCCGCCCCCTGTCTCTATTTTAATACCTCAAAGAAAGCGAGGTGATAATGCTCGAAAACTTAATAGTCCCAGTGCTAGTAGGTGTGGCAGCCCTGGCCACCGGGGGCGCGGCAGGTTTCTGGGCCAGGCACATCATCCTCCTCCGCAAAGTGAGAGCGGCTCAAGAAGAAGCCGAACGCACTCTAGCAGAAGCCAAGACAAAACAGAAAGAAATCCTCCTGGAAGCTAAAGAGGAAACGATCAAGCTCCGGGCAACCATGGAAAGCGAGCTTAAGGAGCGTCGTGTCGAGCTACAACGTTTGGAACGCCGCGTCATCCAGCGAGAAGAGAATCTGGAGCGACGGGGAGAATCCCTGGAGCGACGGGAGCGTACTCTAACTAATAAGGAAAAGGAGAGCGAGAATCTACGCCACCAGGCGGAGGAAATGAAAAACAAGCAGTTCAAAGAACTGCAACGTGTTTCCAACCTATCTGAGGAAGAAGCCAAGAAGCTTCTTCTAGCCAGCCTGGGGGACGAGATAAAGGAGGAGGCGGCACGGCGCCTTCGGGAGATGGAGGCCCAGCTCAAGGAAGAGAGCGATCGACTGGCCCGGGATATCCTGAGCACAGCCTTGCAACGCTGTGCCGCCGAGGTGGTGGCTGAGACCAGCGTATCTGTAGTACCTCTACCCAGCGACGACATGAAGGGACGTATCATCGGACGGGAAGGAAGAAACATCCGAGCCCTGGAGAACGCCACCGGCGTCGACCTCATAATCGATGATACCCCCGATGCCGTAACCCTTTCCGCTTTCGACCCCGTGCGGCGAGAGGTGGCTCGAGTGGCCCTCACCAAGCTGGTAAGCGACGGTCGTATCCACCCCGCACGCATTGAAGAAATGGTTCAAAAAGCCAAAAACGAGGTGGAGCAAAGCATTCGTATCGATGGCGAGCAGGCTACCCAAGCCGCTAAAGTCCAGGGGATTCACCCTGAGCTTATCAAGCTCCTGGGAAGGCTCAAGTACCGCTACAGCTACGGTCAGAACGTCCTTCAGCATAGTGTTGAGGTGGCCCAACTGGCGGGCATGATCGCCGCCGAGCTGGGAGCTGACGTGGCAGTGGCCAAGAAAGCAGGGCTCCTCCACGACATCGGTAAGGCAGTAGATCATGAAGTTGAGGGCCCTCACGCCCTCATCGGAGCCGAATTGGCCAAGCGCTATGGCAAATCCCCTGAGGTTATTCAAGCCATCGGCGGACACCACGGCGAAAACGGCACCATGAGCATAGAGGCCCTCATTGTGGGCGCTGCCGACGCCGTCAGCAGCGCTCGCCCCGGCGCCCGCCGGGAGTCCGTGGAACACTATGTCAAGCGTTTACAAGCCCTGGAGGAGGTGGCCAACAGCTTCGGCGGCGTTGAAAAATCCTTCGCCATTCAGGCCGGACGGGAGATTCGAATCTTGGTCAAACCTGAGGAAGTCGATGACCTGGGTGCCCTGAGGCTGGCCAGGGATATCGTCAAGAAGATCGAGGAAACCCTAGAATATCCCGGGCAGATTAAAGTGATTGTAGTTCGAGAGACGAGGGCGGTGGAATATGCCAAATAGTCGGCAGCGGAGGCTTGGGAAATAAACCTTTGCGCATCTTGATGGTAGGCGATGTGGTGGGCAGGCCGGGCAGGAGAGCGGTGAGCGCTCTTCTGCCCGGCCTGCGGCAAAAATACGCCGTGGACATGGTTATTGCCAATGGGGAGAATGCGGCCGGAGGAGCAGGACTTACCTGGCCCATCGCCCAGGAGCTTTTTCAAAGCGGGGTAGACGTGCTGACCTCCGGCAATCATATCTGGGACCAAAAAGAGATTATCCCCTATCTAGACAAAGAGGCGCCCATCCTGCGCCCCCTTAACTACCCACCAGGCGTTCCCGGGCAGGGCTTCCTGACATACAACGGTGTAGCCGTCATTAACCTAATGGGACGGGTCTTCATGGGCAATCTGGATTGTCCCTTCCGAGCTGCCGAAGGCCTCCTCAAAAGCGATGAGGATTTACCTTCTGTCATCGTGGTAGATTTCCACGGCGAGGCCACGTCAGAGAAAATGGCCCTGGGCTGGTATCTGGACGGCCAGGTCAGCGCCGTGGTGGGGACACACACCCACGTGGGCACGGTAGACGCCCGAATACTACCCCAGGGAACCGCCTATATCACCGACGTGGGCATGGTGGGGCCCCGAGACTCCGTTATCGGCAACCAACGAGAGGCAGTAATTAATCGCTTCCTAACCCAGATGCCCAGCCGCTTCCCGGTGGCAGATGGACCAGTAGTGTTCAACGCCGTGCTATTAGAGGTGGCCGAAAATACCGGCCGCGCCACCGATATTCACCGCGTCGACGAAAAGATGGAATAGAGCAGCCATGAAGGCCGACCTGCATCTTCACACTACCGCCTCGGACGGCCAGCTCACCCCACGCCAACTGGTTAAGCGGGCAGCGGAACTGGGACTGAGTCACATCGCCATCACGGATCATGACACCGTAGATGGTATAGAGGAGGCTCTGGAAGCAGCCCCCCCACAGTTGGTGGTCATCCCCGGCGTGGAGATAAACACCGATATTCCCGAGGGCGAGGTCCATATCCTGGGCTTTTTCATTCATCATCGGGATAAAGAGCTGGGGAAGATTCTAGCTACCCTACGGCGCTCCCGACTGGAGCGGGCGCAGAATATGGTCACCAAGCTTAGGGAACTGGGAATGGATATCCAGTGGCAGCGAGTTCTGGAGTTGACCAAGGGCGGTAGCGTGGGACGGCCCCATATCGCTCGAGCCATGTTAGAGAAGGGGTACATCTCCTCACTCCCAGAGGCTTTCGTCAAATATATCGGCCGTCAGGGGCCAGCCTACGTGGAACGCTATAAGCTGACCCCAGAGGAAGCGGTCCAACTAGTCCTCAAAGTTTCGGGGGTGCCGGTGTTGGCCCACCCCATGGACATTCAGGACCGGGATGACAAGGTCACCAGCCTCAAAAAGGCAGGCCTCATGGGGCTGGAGGTTTATTACTATGGCTACTCTCCCGAAATAGTGGAGGAGCTGCTGGCTCTGGTCCAACTCCATCATCTGGCAGTAACAGGAGGCAGCGACTACCACGGCCTATATAGCAGCATCGGCGGCGAGGTGGGGAGTGTTTCCATCCCCCAGGCCCGGATTCAGGAATTCCTGGCGCTCGTTCCCAGCTCAAGTGCGGAGGAAGTACATCTGTGATTCTTGAGATCAGGGATATTCAAAAGATTATCCCCCACCGCTGGCCCTTTCTACTGGTGGACCGCATCGTAGAGATGGAAGCTGGAGTACGCGCCGTAGGCATAAAGAACGTCACTTTCAACGAACCTTTTTTCCAGGGGCACTTTCCCAGCCAACCCATCATGCCGGGGGTGCTCATCGTGGAGGCTTTGGCTCAGGTGGGAGCGGTGGCCATCCTCAGTAAACTTCAAAACCAGGGCCAGATAGTTCTCTTCGCCGGTATCGACAATTTCCGCTTTCGGAAACCAGTAGTTCCCGGGGACACCCTGCGTCTAGAGGTGCGCCTGACCAAAGTGCGGGGCCCCGTGGGCAAGGGAGAGGCCCAGGCCCAGGTGGAAGGCAAGACAGTGGCGGAGGGAGAGCTAACCTTTGCCCTGGCTCCCTCCGGGGGATAGCTTTTCGGCCAGGGCAAGTATGAGAAAAAGGCGGGATTCCCTCGTTTCCCTAGTGTGTCGTACCCTGGGCCGCCTTTTGTCTCCCTTGGTCAAGGAGCACTCCGCCTCCCCTGGAATTGGGGCTTCTATTCTCATCATCAAGCCCTGTTGCATCGGCGATGTCCTCATGGCCACGCCCACCATAGACCAGCTACGCCGCCATTTTCCCCACGCTCACCTGGCCATGGCGGTGGGCCACTGGGCCAAAGCAGTGGTGGCCAACAACCCCCACCTGGATGAAATCATCCCCTGCGACGGCGTGGGCGGTGGCACTGGTTGGAGTCTGCGGGGCTACCTGGCCCTGCTGCGAGAGGTGCGTCGCCGCCGCTTCGATGTCTGCCTCGTCCTGGAGCGTTCCCCCCTTCTCACCACCCTGCCTTTTCTAGCCGGGATTCCCCGGCGCCTTGGCCTGGATAGCGCGGGACGGGGCTTTTCCCTGAACCACCCCGTGCCCTGCCCCTCCCACCGCCACGAAGTCCTTCTCTACCTGGACGCCCTGGGCGGACTGGGCATACAGCCCTTCTCCCCCCGGCTTCAGTTCTTCCCCAGTACCCAAGACCAGGCCTGGGCAGAAGAACGGCTGCCCCTCGGCCCCTGGATGGCCCTTCACCCCGGAGGCGGCCACAACCCGGGCAACGTGGTTCCCGTCAAGCGATGGCCGGCGGTAGGTTTCGCCGTGGTGGCCAATCACTTGATGAAGGGGGGAATGGGAACGATACTGGTGGGGAGTGAGGAAGATAAGGCAGTGGCAGCTCAGATAAAATCCCAACTAGGAGGCGATGGTCAGGTGCTGGACTTCACAGGAGAAACCTCCCTGGGGCAGTTGGGAGCACTGCTCCACCGCTGCCGCCTTTTTATCGGCAATGATGCCGGGCCACTTCATCTTGCGGCAGCGGTGGATACGCCGGCGGTGGGCATCTTCGGCCCCTCTGACCCCCAACGCTATGGCCCCTTCTCTCCACGGTGTGCCGTGGTGTACAAGAACCTGCCCTGTGGCCCCTGCGTGGAAGGAGGCCAAGGAGTAAGATGTTCCGACCCCAAGTGTATGGCTGCCATCTCTCCCCAAGAGGTCTGGCAAGCCGCCGAGTCGCTATTGAACAATGAACCCGCCTCTTCACATCCGAGCTAAAGACAGGGCGAGGCGGGTACTCCTCGGCCTTTTGGCCCGTATCCCCTTTCGGCCCCAGACCGGAGCGAAGGACAGGATTCTTCTCATACGCCCCGACCACCTGGGAGACGTTCTATTCACGACCCCCGCCCTGCGCCTGCTGGCGGATGCTTTGCCTAAAGCTAACATCACCTACTTAGTGGGGCCCTGGAGCTGGGAGGTGGCAGCCCACAACAATAACCTTCATCACGTCCAGACATGTGCCTTCCCCGGCTTTACCCGTCGCCCCAAGACCTCTTTGCTGGCCCCCTATCTCCAGCTCTTTCGAGAGGCAAGACGGTTGCGCTCCCTGGCCTTCGGCTGCGCCATCAATCTGCGTTACGATTTCTGGTGGGGGGCTGCCCTCATTTACCTGGCGGGCATACCGCAGCGTATGGGCTATGACCTGCCTTTGTGCCGCCCTTTCCTTTCCCATCCCATCGCCTATCGCCACGGCCAGCACGAGGTGGAGCAGAACCTCAGCTTAGTGGCCCAGGGGTTGGGTTTGGAGCCCACCGAGTCCCCTTCCCTGGAGTTCTGGACAACTCCCCATGAGGAAGCTTTTGCCTCCCAATGGTTGGGGAGCCACAGTGCCCCCCTGGTGGCGATCCACCCCGGCTCCGGTGCGCCCGTAAAGCAGTGGCCTTTACCAACGTTCGCCCGCTTGGCAGACCGCTTGGCACAGAGCCACTCTTCGACGATAATTATCACCGGGTCGGCAGCAGAGGCAGGACTGGTGAGAGCGGTAGGAGAAGCCATGCAAAATCCCTTCCGGCCGTTAGTGGGGGCCAGCCTGGGTCAACTGGCAGCGGTGCTCCGTCGCTGTCAACTGGTTGTGGGTGTAGATAGCGGAGTCCTCCACCTGGCAGTAGCCATGGGCACGCCCACGGTGCACCTCTATGGCCCGGTGAGCGCCGCCACCTTCGGGCCTTGGGGCGAGAAGGGACGCCACCTGGTGATCACCTCAAACATGCCGTGCGTCCCCTGCGACCGCCTGGATTACTCACCTCAGGAGGTCAAAGACCACCCCTGTGTCACTTCCATAGGCCTGGAGCCGGTGGCGGCTGCGGCAGAGTCCTTATTGAAAGGGTAGAACGTGCGTATCGGCATCGACGCCAGTCGGGCGGTGGCCCAGTTCCCCACCGGCACGGAAAACTACTCCCGCCAGCTTATCAGCCGCCTCCTGGCCCTGAAGGGAGAGGATACGACCCAGTTTGTCCTCTATTTCAATGCCCCCCCCACACCCCACCTCCTCGGCACCAGAGACGGCTACCAGGCCAGGGTTATCCCCTTTCCCCGCCTGTGGACACACCTCCGCCTCTCCTGGGAAATCGCCCTTCACCCCCCCGACATCCTGTTCGTCCCTGCCCATGTATTGCCTATCATTCATCCCCTTCGTAGCGTAGTTACCATTCACGACCTGGGCTATTTACACCACCCCCACGCCTACCACCCCACCCAACGGCCATATCTCACCATCTCCACCCTCTACAATGCTCGCGTGGCCCGCCACATCATCGCCGATTCCGAATCAACCCGTGGGGATGTGATGCGCCGCATAGGCGTATCCCCGACCAAAATAACGGTGGTCTACCCCGGCGTGGACGAAGAGTTCCAGTCGGTGACGAACCAAGACGCAATATCCCAGGTAAAAGCCAAATACGGCATTGAAGGAGAGTATCTTCTTTACGTGGGAACCCTTCACCCCAGGAAGAACTTAGAGCGGCTGCTGGAAGCCTATATCAAGCTGAGACGGGAGAATAATCTAGGTCTACAGATGGTCCTGGCAGGCAAGGTAGGCTGGCTGCCACCTTCCTTGGGACGCTGGCTCGGCGAGAAAGGAGTCGTTGTCACCGGCTTTATCCCCCGAAAAGAGTTGCCTGCTCTCATGAGCGGCGCCGTAGTTTTGATAATGCCCTCTTTGTTCGAGGGTTTCGGCTTCCCGGCCCTGGAGGCTATGGCCTGTGGCACGCCGGTCATCGCCTCCCGGGTGGGTTCCCTACCCGAGGTGGTGGGAGAGGCAGGAGTTCTGGTGGACCCTTTAATGGTTGAAAACATCGCCCAGGGGATAGCCAGAGTAGTAAGGGATGAAAATCTGAGGGCTTATATGCGGGAGAAGGGATTGGCCCGAGCCAGGACTTTCACCTGGGAGAGGGCGGCGCGGCTGGTACTGTCTATCTTACTCAAAGTAGGGAAAGAAGCATAATGAATCTCTTGGTCATCAAGCTCTCCGACATGGGAGACGTCCTCACCACCACCCCCGCGCTGCGGGCGCTGCGGGATAGATTCCCCAAAGGAAGGATCAGTCTTCTCACGCCTCCTCAGAGTGCCTCTGTGGTGGCCGGCTCTTCCCTGGTGAACGAAGTCATCACCTTCGACAAACGTCTTTTCGACCACCCCTGGCGTTCGTGGTGGCCTCCCTACTTGGCCAAGGGTATCGCGCTATGGCACTGCCTGAGCCAGAGTCGGTTTGACGCCTTGGTCGTCTTCCACCACTTTTCTACTCCCTGGGGAGCTTTCAAGTTCGCTCTTCTTTCCCTGGCTTCGGGGGCACCTTTAAGGGCCGGCCTGGACAACGGCCGAGGTTGGTTCCTCACCCACCGCGCCCCGGACAGGGGCTTTGGGTATCGCCACGAAGTGGAATACTGGCTGTCGGTAGCGAGTCTGCTGGGAGCCTCCCCCCAGCCCCGTCCCATGGAGGTCTCTTTTGCCCCTCAAGATGAGGCCTTTGCCCAAGGACTGATCGCTTCTTTGCCCGGAACAGGGCCCTTGGTGGCCCTGCACCCTGGCGGAGGGGAATACGGCACCGCCCGCCGCTGGCCCGTGCCCCACTTCGCTCAGGTAGCTCGACAGATAATCGAAGCGAGAGAGGCCAGGGTAGTCGTGGTGGGCGGTCAGAGGGAAGCCAACCTGGCCCAAGAGGTGGCCCAGAGCCTTCCTCAGGCCACCAACCTGGTCGGGAAAACCACTATCGGTCAGCTCGCCGCCCTGTTGAGGCGCAGCCATCTCTTTATCGGCAACGATAGCGGCCTCATGCACCTGGCGGCGGCCTCGGGAACACCAGGGGTGGCCATCTTCGGTCCCTCCAACCATCGCGCTTGGGGGCCCTGGGCTTGCAGCGTGCCGTGGCAGGTAGTGCGCCTGGAGCTGCCTTGTAGCCCGTGTCTGTATGTAGACGGTCGGGTAGGGAAGCGAGAGGGATGCTCGGAGAAGACCTGTCTACTGGCCCTGGAGCCTCGGAGAGTGTTGGCAGCGGCCCTGGAGATACTGGACAACTATGACCAAGTCCGTGCACATATTGGGAGTTAGAGTTCACAGCCTAACCATGGAGGAGGTGGTGGCGAAGGTGCAGGAGTTCGTGGACAACGGGACCCCCCATCACATCGTCACTTTGAACCCGGAATTCCTTGTCCAGGCCCACGATGACCCCCAGTTCAGAAACGTCCTCAACGCTGCCCACCTGGCCCTGGCCGATGGAGCCGGCCTCATATGGGCGGCGCGTTTCCAAGGCAGCCCCCTACGCGCCCGCACACCGGGGGTGGACGTGGTTCGCCATCTGGCCGGACTATCCGCCCATCGAGGATATCGGCTCTTCTTTCTAGGAGCCAAAAGAGGGGTGGCCGCCACAGCAGCAAAGATTTTAGAGATGGAAAACCCGGGCTTGCTGGTAGCGGGAACTCACGACGGCTCACCATCTCCTGAAGAAGAAAAAAACATCGTGGCGCAAATTCGTGCTGCCGCCCCCCACATCCTCTTCGTCGCTTATGGAGCGCCCCAGCAAGAGTTCTGGATCAAGCGCAACATGGAAGCCTTGGGAGTGCCCATGGTCATGGGCGTGGGCGGTACCTTGGACTACATTAGCGGTGTCGTCCGGCGGGCTCCGGTGCCCATGCAACGCCTGGGGCTGGAGTGGGCCTTTCGCCTCGCCTCCCAGCCCTGGCGATGGCGACGTATGCTGCGCCTCCCACGATTCGTAGCCCTGCTCTTGGCATCCCGTCAGCCAACCCACCATAGCTCAGTGAGGAACGGGCCATAGCACCCGTGGAAGAGGTTTACTGCGCTCGTCACACCAATGTGAAGACCGGCCTAAGATGCAGCCGCTGCGGCACTCCTATCTGCCCCAAATGCATGGTCTACACCCCTGTGGGGGCCCGCTGCCCCGCCTGCGCCCGGCTGCAGAGGGTGCCCACCTACAATGTCGCCCTCTCTCAATATCCCATTGCCATCTTGGTCGGCATAGGAGGGGCTCTGGTATCGGGTTTCCTGTGGGCTATACTTCCTTTGGGGGGATTTCTTGCCTTCTTTGTTGCCTTAGGTATAGGATACGGCCTGGGGGAGGTGATAAGCTTATCCGTAAATCGCAAAAGGGGGCTGGGATTGCAGATAGTGGCTGGATTCAGCTTCTTTGCCAGTTACCTGGTGTCCCGGGTCTTTCCCCTTCTCCTCCTTTTGGTCTCGGGCGGGACATCGGGCAGCTCCTTGTCAGCGGCAATACTGGGCGCCGTGGTATCTAGCCTGCTTAATCCTTTTGCTCTCTTACTCCTGGTACTAGGGGTAGCCATAGCCGTTACCCGCCTTCGTTGAGGTTAAGATGGCCGGTGTTTGGACAATCCCTGCCGTAAGTTCTCTGATCCAGTGGCTCCCTCAGTTGGAGGGCCGCCGGGTACTGGTAGTGGGCGATGTGTGCCTGGACGAGTACATCATCGGCCGGGCGCGGCGACTGAGCCGGGAGGCACCGGTGCCCGTGCTGGAGTTTCAACGCCGCTTCACCGTCCCCGGCGCTGCCGCCAATCCCGCCCTGAACATCCACGCCCTGAAAGGCATACCCCTCATAACCAGCGTAGTGGGGAATGATGAAGCAGGACACGACCTATGCCGCCATCTTAAAAACATGGGCCTGAACATAGATGGTATCGCCGTAGACAGCGCCCGGTCAACCACGGTAAAAACACGGGTCATGGCTGAAGTCAGCCTGCACTTTCCTCAGCAACTAGTTCGGGTGGACCGGGACGCCGCCTCCCCGACGGGTCCTACTGCCCAGGTCCGCATCCTGGACTACATGGTAAGCACCATACCCCATGTTGACGCCGTTCTCCTCTCCGACTACAAAGGGGGTGTCATTACCCCTCGTGTCATCAATACTGCCCTAAGCCTGGCCAAAGAACACCACAAAATCACCGCCGTGGACTCTCAAGGAGACCTCTTCAAATTCAAGGGCTGCACCCTGGTAAAATGTAACCTGGAGGAGGCCGAGTCAGTGCTACGGCAACCATTAGCCAACGAGAAGGGATTTCAATCTCTGGGACGGCGGCTCCAGAGGCAACTTATGACAGAAGCCCTGGTGATCACCCGGGGCAACGAGGGAATGTCCCTTATCGGTGCCGATTATCTTCATATCCCGGCGGCCAACCAGAGCGAAGTCTTTGACGTCACCGGGGCCGGCGACACCGTCATCGCCATCCTTACCCTGGCCCTGGCGGCGAGAGCGCCCGTTACCCATGCCGCCTACCTGGCCAATTATGCTGCCGGCCTGGTGGTACGCAAGCTAGGCAACGCCACCACCACCCCCACTGACCTGGAGACAGCTATAATAGGTCAATATGCTGAAGGATCGCCGCCTTGATGGCGGCGAAGCCCGATGCTATTATTAAGCGATTAAGACCATTAAAGGAGGAACAAAGAGAGCATATCATGGGAGACGCCAGAGATACCTCGCCAAGGGAAGAGCTCTCTGACTTCAGCCAGTTCAAAAAGGGCATGGAAGGGGAGCTCCTCCTACTAGAAAAGATAGTGCTGGCCGCCGCAGTTCTGGTCGCCACTGCTTTCGTAGGTTTCTCCCGCCTGCTAGGACATTCCCCACAAGAAGCCGTCATCGAATGGTGGGTGGCCGCCACCGTGGCCTTGGGCTTCATCTATTTCCTCTTTCGCCGTGTACACCATATCGCCCGGGTATTCCTGTCTATTCTCTCCGCTACCCTTGACCTGTACCAAAACGCAGGCACGGAAGAAAGGTACCACAGTGTAGTTCGCTCTCTTGCCTCCAGCTTTGGGGGAGAGCTGGCTCTTTATGTCAAGGATGTCTCGACCCACACCTTCAAGCTAAAGGGCTGCTTCTACCGCAGAAAAGGGGCATCCTTCCCCAATGAAGTGCCCGCTGTCCCTAACGAGATGGAACTACCTTCCGCCGTTGGCGGATATATAATCCCGTGCCGGAGACCGGGGGACGAGGTCACCGGCTTTTTCTGGGCTTGCCCTGGCGGCGCAGGCGGTCTGGGAACCCTGCCCCGTACATGCTTGGAGATAGTGGGCTATCTGGTCGCGGTGCAACAAGGGGAAGAGAGCGTTCGGCGGCAGCTACTCCTTATGGGCACCACTGATCATCTTACCCAGGTCAGCAACCGCTACAAGTTCTGGGAAGTTATGAACAGCGAGGTAGAGCGTGCCCGCCGCTATAAATATGCTCTGTCCCTCATCCTTATCGATGTGGACGAACTCAAGGTGGTCAACGACCGCTACGGTCACCTGGTGGGAGACAACCTCCTGGCCCATATCGCCACCCTAATTCGCTCAATCGTGCGGGGAAGCGACACCGTGGCCCGCATCGGCGGCGACGAATTCGCCATCGTCCTTCCTTACGCTGGACATCAAGAGGCCCAAGAGGTAGCTCGACGTTTGATGACTCACCTGAAGGAGCAATCATTGCCCATTTCTGACGGTGAACCGGTGCCAGTCACTGTCAGCTACGGCATCGCCACCCTATTGGACTCTGATGACAGCGCCCACGACATCTTCCGCCGCACAGACCAGGCCCTCTACGAGGACAAAAATAGGCCCCAGGGCCGCTCCCTTCGGGGTAGTCGATACGCCACATAGATAGCTCCCAAATCCCCTCGGAGACGAACTGCACGACCCTAATCGCCTTCTGCACCGGGCACCTAAGGAGGCGTTCAGCACCGCTATGATTCTTCCCCCCCGCCTAGGGCAGAGGACACCTCAAAATAGCCTCACTAGACCCTCGCAGTTTGCCGCCTTTATCTTAGTAGTAGAAAGAGATATACTAGTACCATAAAACCATTGAATCTCTGTTTTAAGATAGACAGGAGAAAACACTGTGAGCGATATTCTGGAGGAAGCCTCCGCCCTGGTGCAATGCCGGGAATGCCCCTGGTACCGCACCTGCGTTACCCCCATGCGCTACACGTCGGAAGATTTGCGACGGCAGATGCAGTCAACTATCCCAGGGGCAGCGGCAGCTATGGGGGAGACAGAGCTACAAAGCTTCCTGGCTAACATCGCCGCCGCGGCGCAGAGCCTTATCCTGGAGGGTTGCCCTATCTTTATCCAGCGACTGCGAACCAGCCCCAGACTGGCAATCAAGATTAAGCAGATAATGCAAAACTGGGCTTCCGAAACCAGGGACGAAGTCAGCGATAATTAGGTAAATGCAAGAGGACGCTCCTCAGGAGTTTTCTTCTTGCTTTTTCGCCTCCTGCCACAAGGCTTCCATTTCCCCTAGAGACAGGGAACCCATGGCCAAGCCTCGCTGGCGACACTCCGACTCCATATAGGCAAAACGTTTCCGGAAGCGAGCGTTGGACAGGCGCAGCGCCTCCTCCAAGTCTATCCCAGTCCACCGCCCCAGGTTCGCCAGGGTGAACAGGATGTCTCCCCACTCTCGCACCCGCTCTTCAGGGGTCTGGGCTTCCTTCAGCTCCGCCACCTCCTCCACCAGCTTGTCCATCACCCCCTCCACCCCCGGCCAGTCAAAACCGACGCGGGAGGCCCGCTCCTGGATGGCCTGGCTACAAGCCAGCGCCGGCATGGAAGGCGGAACGCCGTCCAAGAGTGAGGCGCTGTCCTTTCTTTCGCCACCTTTAACTGCCTCCCAGTGGACAAGCACCTCTTCGGGAGTAGAAGCCGAAGCCTCCCCAAAGACATGGGGGTGGCGGCGCACCAGCTTGTCAGCGATCCCCTGGATCACATCCCCGATGTCGAAGCGTTGCGCCTCCGCCGCCATTTGGGCATGGAGAAGAATCTGCATCAGGAGGTCCCCCAGCTCCTCACATAGATTGTCCAGGTCTTCTTCATCCAGAGTATGCAGCACCTCATAGGTCTCTTCCAGAAGGTGGGGCTTGATAGACTGGTGGGTCTGAGCCCGATCCCATGGACAGCCATCAGGCCCCCGAAGATGGGCCACTATTCTCACCAGATTTTCAAAGCTCCTCATCTCATCTCGGTTTATATCAGCCATGTTTCCCCCCTTAAAGGATTATAGAGGGCAGGTTTGACTCTGACAAGACAAAAGAGGTATCATCTTTTTCAAAGGTAGACAAAGGCGACGTAGTAGTCCAGTCCACAGGCCTAATACCTAGTTGTGCCGAAGCCTAAAGATTTCCTCGTCCCTACGTGGGAGCGGAAGCCACCCTCTCTCTCGATGGGAGAGGGCAGGGTGAGGGTGAGATAGTGAGTCCTCAACTGAGACACGAAGAGCAGATAGCCTTTTACCGACAGCTTCGTAAAGACTCTACAGATGCTGAAAGGGCGCTTTGGGCCAGACTCAGGGGTTACCGGCTGGCAGGCTTCAAGTTCCGGAGACAGCAACCTATAGGCCAGTACGTCGTTGATTTCGTATGTTTCGAAAAGAAGATCGTCATCGAAATTGACGGTGGTCAGCACAACGAAGAAGCCATCAAACAGAGATATAGAGACAGGACAGCGTGGCTGGAGAGCCAGGGGTTCCAAGGTGTTGCGTTTCTGGAATAACGAGGTCATGACAAACATTGAGGGGCTGCTGGAGGTGATAAGACGCATAGCGGACTGACTGTTGCCCCCTCGCCTTAATCCTCTCCCACCAGGGGAGAGGGTGATAGCCCCTAACATCGTCATGCTAACCAATGGAGACACTATCTTGTGGAGACCAGGGGTTGTTAAAAGAGCTTGAGTATTCTAAATGTCCCTTCTAGCTGGGGTAGGTAGAGGCATCTTCTGGATGGCCCTGCCCCTGTTACTGTTCACAACCACGCTGCGAGTCACCATCAACTCCCCTTCTCTTTACCAATGGGGCTTTCAGCGTCAGAACTCCTCCACAGCCACCGGCTTGACTCAAGCTCAGCTTAAAGCGGGAGCCGAAGGGCTAATAGCCTATTTCAACTCTGCGCAAGAGCCTTCCCACATACTGGTCTCCGGTGACGGGCAGGGGCGGGAACTCTTCAACCCTCGTGAGGTGGCCCACCTGACGGACGTGAAAAGGCTCATCCTCGGCGTTTATCGGTTCCAGGAAGCAACCCTGGCCTATGCAACGGGATACACCCTCCTGATGCTACTTCTCCTACGGCGCCGCGGCTTCCGTCTGCTGGCAGAAGATGTCCTGGTGGGAAGCGGGGCGACTCTGGGATTATTTGTCCTTTTGGGAGCCGCTTTAACCATCAGCTTCGACCAGCTTTTTCTCCAGTTTCACTTGGTGAGTTTCGACAATCCCTTCTGGATGCTCGACCCGTCCCGGGATATCATGATTCGCATGTTCCCCCCGGGCTTCTTTGCCGACGCAGCTTTGCTTATAGCAGGAGGCACGATAGCTGAGGCATTGGTTCTCGGAAGTGGAGCACTTCTATATCTGCGGAAAGAAGGAGAGCGGCGTCTTTGAGGGTAGGACCTACCTTAACCCGTCCCCAATGTGGTTACGAGAAAGGCGGCCGCCAGCGTAGCCCCGGCCAAAACCATCGTCCCCACCCTTACCCGCCTCATGTTCCAATTCCAATCGGCCAGCCGTTGGGACAGACCGTGACATTGCATATTCTCCAGCATGACAGCTATGCCCACGGCGTTGGAGAGGACGCCGACAACGATGAAAAAAAGCTGATAGCTCCCTAAAAAGGCCGCCATTCCCGACAGACCCAGGAGAGGCAGCACATCGCTCAAGTGATGGGCGCAGCAGGCCACCATGGAGCCAGTAGAGACGCCGCCTGATGTGGCCACGGAGGCGGTGACCGCCCCTCGGCGACTGCGTTGACTATACCAGATGAAAGAAAACAAGCCCGCCTGAACCCCAAAGCCTCCAACCAAAGCAGCCACCCAGTACCAGAGCTGGAAGCTCTGGCTTAACGCGTGCTCCCACCCTTGAGCTAGAGCAATAATACCTAAGTAAACTAGAAGCAGCAAAAAGGCGGCTCCTATTCCCACCCAAATGTGCCTTCTCACCGGTCTCCTTCTTTACCCAGGTCTTTTGCAGACTTCCTCGAAGGCTTACCCCTCCGCCAACTCCCACTTCAGGACTCTTTCCTTCACCCCAGCCACATCTTTGACGACCAGCTCCAGGTACTTAACCTTTCCTTGGTTCATGGAATTGGGGACAGGGAAGGACAAAGTGCCGCTGCGGTGATGGCCCCCCGGCGCCGCGCGCCAGGATGTGGGACGATATTCATTGCCGCCATCGTCCCGCAGCACCGCCAGCTTCCCCAGGTCATACTTGTCCAGGTCTACAGAGTGGGTATCCATTACCACGGCGAAAGCCAGGACACCGCTCCCTTCCCCTTGCCACTTAGCATCTAAGGTTACCGCGCCCCCAGAGTTGGACTGAGTCAGCCCATTGGAGGGGCTTTTTAGAGTGGACGACACGGGGGTGGAGCTAGGACTGAAGGGAATTCCTCCCTTCTGAGGAGAAGAAGAAGATGGGAAGGAAGAAAGGGAGGCACATCCTACAAGGAGGGCAGCGACAACAAAAAAGGATAGGGTCAAGCCCAGGCCCTTAAAAAACCCCACTCATGCTGTATCTCCTTCCTAGAAGGCCTTAACAGCTTGCTCAACAATGGGCATGGCGTCCGATGCCTCTATGGTTAGCCAGACAACCTCATCTCTAGGTTCCCAGGAGCCGTATGGACTCTGTTTCTGGGGATTGTAGAAGAAATGCTTACCGTCGGGCCCCTGGGCTTGAAAAACCTCTTGGCCAGCCACAGTTAGCCGCTGCAGATTGCCAAAGCCAGAACCGCCCCTCTCTATGCCACTGCTCATTCTTTTGAGAAGCTCCAGGGCGGCATCCTTGCTCTCCGCCCTGCCAACCCACGCGGTAACCCGGTCTTGGCCTTGAGCGTAGTCCGCGATATAAGCCGTTTCCAGTTCGATGTTAACGCCGTGGAGCTTCGTGATTTGAGCCATAGCCTCGCTTCCCTCAACCTTACGAATAAGCTCCATTGTGCCCAACCGCTCAGGCACCCTCAACTGTTCTGGAGGGGCCAAAACGTTCTGCCCGAAGCTAAACCAGGCGAAGCTCAAAAAGCCCACCGCCAGTAACACTTGAAACAGTGACAGGCCACTCCGTCTCTTTTTCCGCGCTACCACTTCCGAAACCTTCTCATGAGCCTTTTAGCCGACGCCCCAGCTTCTCACAAAGAACAAACAACACCCACTGTACTTTAAAAACGATAGCAGAGGATGTTGAAGAAGCGATGAAGAAGTTATAGCGTCATTGTGTGAATTTTCACCTTCTCCAAAGGAAGCAGAACCACCCAGCAGCATCGAATCCCGCCCCCGGATATCGCGGTGATACTCGTATCTTCTCCCCTGAAAGTGCTTAGTAACGTCTTTCTCATGAAAATACCCTCACCCCCTGAAACCCCCACCAAAGGGGCTTCGCCTCTCTGGACTCCCCCTCATTAGCCTCCCCCAGGGTATTGACAAAAGCGGAGGTCTAGGTTATGTTATCCGCAACCCCACCAAGGCTCTAAAAAATAGAATAGCAAAGGGAGGAACCAGGATATGAAAAAGGAACGAAACTACTGGATAGACGTTTTGCAGAAACACCTATCTCGGCGTCAGGCGCTACGGGCGGCAGCGCGAGCCGGCCTGGGCATGACCGGATTGGCCCTTCTGGGGTGCGCCGCCGCACCTGCCCCCACCCCCACCAAAGCCCCCTCGGCCGCCGCCACGCCAAAAGCTCCTGCCGCCACCCCGGCGCCGGCGGTGAAGGCGGCACTGGAGAAGGTGGTCTTTTCCTATCAAGAGGACCCCACTAGCCTGGATACCCATCTGGACTCCGGCCGAGCGGCGGTGGCCCTCCATGACCTGCTGTATGACGGCCTGTACCGCTGGTCCCAGGAGCTGAAGCTGGTGCCCATGCTGGCTCAGAGCCACCGGCTTATCGATGACCTTACCTGGGAGTTCAAGCTCCGCCCGGGGGTCAAGTTTCACAACGGGGAGGACTTCACCGCCGAGGTCATCCGCTTCAACGTGGAACGCCACCAGGATGCCGCCTTCAAATCTCGGTACATCAGCGATTACAACGACATAACCAAGGTGGAGGTGGTGGACCGGTCCACCGTTCGCCTTGTCACCAAAGCCCCCAACCCCACCGTTCCCTTGAAGTTCGTCCAGTCCATGATCGCCCCCATGCAGTATGTGAAAGAGAAGGGCAATCCAGCCCTGACCACCCAGCCGGTGGGCACCGGCGCCTACAAGTTCATCAAATGGGCCAAGGACGACTTCATCGAGCTGGAGGCCAACGAAGCCTACTGGGGGTGGCAGAAGGGAGGGCCCTTCGAGAAGGCAGGGCGAATTAAAAAGCTCACCTTCCGGGTCATCCCCGACCAGTCGGCCCGCATCGGAGCCTTAAAGACGGGGGCTATCGACTTCTTCCACAACATCTCTGCCGACTTCTACAAATCGGTGCAGGAGAATCCGGACCTGGATCTTATCGAGAATAAGGCGGCCACCCAGCCTTTCATCACCATAAGTGAGTTAAAGGAAGGGCCCTTGCGGGATAAGCGGGTACGCCAGGCCTTGAACTACGCCGTGGACGTGGAGACCATCCGCAAGAGCCTTCTGGGGGGCGTCCCCGACCGTATCGCTAGCTTCCTGGGCTCCGCCTTCGAGCTCAGCTATGACCCCAACTTGAAGCCCTACCCCCACGACCCAAAGAAGGCCAAAGATCTCATGGCCGCCGCCGGCTACCCCGATGGCTTCGAGATAGTCTTCGATAACGCCGAAGCCGGCCACGAGAAGCAAAAGGAGGTGGTGCAAGCGGTGGCCGACAACCTGGGTCAGGTGGGCATCAAGGCCGCCATCAAGCCCCATGCCCGAGCCGAAGATTTCAATGCCACGGCCAAGAAGGCCGGCAACGGGCCGGTGGGCATCCTATACGACACCGCCGGCACCTCCCGCATAGACCCCGATTTCCTTCTCTGGGACAAAATCCATTCCAAAGCCGTCCGAAACTTTGGCTACTATTCCAATCCCACCGCCGACAAGCTCATCGAAGATGCCCGAAGCACCATGGACCCGGAGAAGAGGCGGAAGATGTATCTGGAGCTGATGCGCCTCCTCTACGATGACCCGCCCTGCATCTTCCTATGGCAGGGGAAGTACACCTTCGCCTACAACAAGAAGAAGCTCCCTGGTTTGCGCACCGTCTTGTGGATGCCCGCCTTCTACGACTACACGGTTTGAGATGAAAAACCGGAGGTAAATATACTACAGCACTGGCAGATAGCGTTTTAGCTCATAATCTGTGACCTGTCGCCGGTAGCTTTCCCACTCGATTTTTTTGTTTTTAACGAAGCTCTCAAAGACATGGTCTCCCAAGCACTTTTTTGCCAAATGGCTTCCCTCAGTCAGCCTGACGGCTTCCAACAGGTCTGAGGGCAGGGGAACGATGCCTCGCTCCCTTCGTTCCCCTTCACTCATCTCCAGAACGTTGCCCGTAGTCGGTTCCCCTAATACATAGCCCTTTTCTATCCCCTCCAGGCCGGCGGCCAATATGACGCTAAAGGCTAGATATGGGTTGCAGGCCGGGTCGGGCGAGCGCAGCTCCACCCGGGTAGCGGTCTCCTTTCCCTCTTTATATTCCGGGATGCGGATGAGGTCGGAGCGATTCCGCATCGCCCACGAGACATAAACGGGAGCTTCGTAGCCGGGAACCAAACGCTTGTAGGAGTTAACCCATTGGTTGGTAACCGCCGTTATCTCAGGAGCGTGACGCAAGAGCCCGGCAAGGTAGCTCCTGGCCAAAGAGGAGAGGTGATATTTGTCATCGGGCTGGGAGAAGGCGTTTTTCTCACCCCTGAAGAGGGACTGGTTAATATGCAGGCCGCTTCCATTCTGACCCGCCAGGGGTTTGGGCATGAAAGTAGCATACACCCCGTGCTTCAGGGCGACCTCCTTCACCACCAGACGGTAGGTCATCAGGCTATCAGCCATGGTCAAGGCATCGGTGTAGCGCAGATCTAGCTCATGCTGGCTGGGGGCCACCTCATGATGGCTGGACTCTACCCCGATGCCCATCTCTTCCAGAGCGAGCACCGTCTCCCGACGCAGGTCGCTGGCCACGTCCAGGGGCGTCAGGTCGAAGTATCCCCCTTGATCCAGGGGATGGGTGCCATCGGCGCTCTGGAAATAGAAGTGCTCCACCTCCAACCCCACGTAATAGGTGAGACCCATGTCGGCGACGCGTTTCAGGTTTCGCTTCAATACATAGCGGGGGTCTCCTTCAAAAGGTTCCCCATTGGTGCGCAGTATATCGCAAAACATGCGGGCCACCGCATTGCGGTCATGGGGGCGCCACGGCAAAAGCTGAAAGGTAGTGGAGTCGGGAAAGGCCACCATATCGCTCTCGTCGCTGCGGGCGAAACCCTCAATGGAGGCGCCATCGAAGGACATGCCCTCCTCCAAAGCTTCCTCCAACTCCTCCACGGTGATGGCGAAGCTTTTCAAGGAGCCCAGTATGTCGGTGAACCACAGGCGAATGAACTTAACGTCCTGGTCTTTGGCCCTTTTCAGGACAAATTCCTTTTCCTCATCCCTCCCCATCACCTTGGTCTCCGTGCCCTTTTGTTAAGCGGAGACTAGATGTCGAAGTAGAGGTAGAACTCGTAGGGGTGAGGCCTCAACTTCATAGGCTCGACCTCCCGCTCCCGCTTGTACTCAAGCCACACTTGAATGACATCCTCGGTGAAGACGTTTCCTCTGAGAAGGTAGTCGTGATCTTGCTCCAGAGCAGCCAATGCCTCCTCCAGGGAACCGCAGACCTGGGGTATCTTGGCGGCCTCATCGGGTGGCAGTTCATACATGTTTTTATCCGCCGGTTCGCCGGGATCGATCTGGTTCTCAATGCCGTCGAGTCCTGCCATGAGCAGGGCTGGGAACCCCAGATAGGGGTTGCAGGCGCCATCGGGAGGCCGAAACTCGATGCGCTTGGTGCGTGGGTTGGTGGTATACACCGGGATGCGAATGGCAGCGCTTCGGTTGCGCTGAGAATAGACCAGGTTCACCGGCGCCTCATAGCCAGGCACCAGACGACGGTAGGAGTTGGTGGTGGGGGCACAGAAGGCCATAAGAGAATGGGCGTGCTTCAGCAACCCGCCGATGTAATACTTGCATATTTGGCTAACCAGGGCATAGCCTTCGGGGTCGTAAAAGATGTTCCGGCTGTCCTTGTACAGGCTCTGGTGGACATGCATTCCAGAACCATTGTCACCAAAGATGGGCTTGGGCATGAAGGTGGCCACCCGCCCCCGTTTTCGAGCCACGTTCTTGACAATGTACTTGTACAGAAGGAGCTTATCCGCCATACGGGTCAGGCTATCAAACTTCATATCTATCTCCGCCTGGCCTGCCGTGGCCACCTCATGGTGGTGAACCTCCACAGGGATGCCGGCCTTGATCATGGTCAGCACCATCTCAGAACGCAGGTCCTGGAGGGAGTCGTGGGGAGGCACGGGGAAATAACCCTCTTTGTAGCGGGGTTTGTAGCCTAGATTGGGCTTCTCATCCCGACCCGTGTTCCAGTCCCCTTCCACGGAATCCAGAAAATAGTAGCCATACTGCTCCGCCTGGTCAAACCTGATATCGTCGAAGATGAAGAACTCCGCTTCCGGCCCCCAATAAGAGATGTCGGCAATGCCGGTGGATCGGAGATAAGCCTCCGCTTTCCTGGCCACGTAGCGAGGGTCCCGGGTGTAGGGCTGCTTGGTCAGCGGGTCGTAAATATCGCAGATGATGCTCAGGGTGGGGACCTCCATGACAGGATCCAAAGCGGCCGTGGTAGGGTCAGGGATGAGAATCATGTCGCTTTCTTGTATTTTCTGAAAGCCGCGAATGCTGGAGCCGTCGAAGCCTATTCCCTCAACCCAGATGCCTTGAGTAGGGTCGTCTATCTCCGTCAGCTCGGAGACGGGTATAGAGAAGTGCTGCCACATACCGGGCAGATCGTTGAACTTGAGATCAACCATCTGGATATTGTTCTGCTTACAATAGTTCAGGACTTCTTCCGGCGTCACCAACAAATCCTCCTTGTTTGCTACTACGGGTCGCCAGCCAACGATAACATTTTGAAGGGTAATTATTTCCGTCGTGTTACGACGAGGTTAAGCTGCCGTTAAGTCAAAAAGAAGCCTCTGACATGGCAAGGATTGAAAGGGGAAAACTGTACGAATACCGGGAAGTTGTCGACCAACGTCGCTAGACAGTTGTGCCAAATATTCGGTCCGTCGTTATGTCGATAGAGGGAGGATGACCCTGTCGCGTAGTTGGGCGCTTCCCATTATATGAAAGTATGCAACGAAAAAGTGGCTATGATTGCGCCTAAGGTTTACGGGAGGGGTTGCCCCCCCTCCGGGCGCCCCGGCCAAGCCTGGCGTCCGTGATACTGATTCCGGGCGCCTTCTCCACCGCCCAAAAAACCGTCTGCCCCACCAGAATCTGTACCCGGTCTGGTGTGGCTTTGTCCCCATTTATGGTGATGAGGGTTCCGTTATTGAGGGTCTGCACCCACTTCTCAAATTCCTCCCTCTTACCCTGTTCGAGGGCTCGGACCTGCACCAGCCCCTTAAGTGGTCCGCCGTTTTCATCCACCCATTGATAATCACCCGGAGTACCAAAAGCGTGTGTATAGACAGCTTCCGAGGTCAGCGCTGAGCTGTCAAAGGCGCCCCCCGCTCCCTCTCCACGTACAGTGAAGCCTGTGATGGCCGAGTCAGGGGTATGCCATATTACGATACTTCCGGCTTCAATCTCCAAGTGGGGCGGATCGGCCACGAGCCTCCTACCTTCTCGCAGCACCGTGACATCATACTGGCGCCCTTCCTTCCTGGCCTCCTTCCGCTCCTTCACGTCAATGGTGAAAACCTCCTCCTCCCCCACCTTACCCACCGGAAGCCAGGCTCCAGCAGCAGTGGTAATGCGGTAGCGGACTTGGCCCGACGCAGAGAACTTCTTCCCGAAACAGTCCACGTATCGAAGGGATCGGCTATCCAAAGCATCCATATCAATCATCCTCCTATCAGGCTATCAGGGAGAAATGTCAGCCGTCAAGACCAACTCGTCTTCATCACTGGCCACAACGGCAGCCGTCACACTATCCAGAGTAACCTTGACCGCGGGATCCAGAGGCAGCGCTGCGGGCAGAACCTCGAAGACCTTGGGCTGCTTGTAGATGTTGAAGGTCAGGCCTGAGACAAAGAGAGACAAAATTGGACCTAAAAGCCCGGTGATCCCAGCGATACCGATGGCAGCCGTGATCGCTATCACCGCTCCCGCCAGAAAAGGCCCGATGAAGGGAACCGCCAAAAGGACGAGAGAAGCCGCCGTGCCGATAGCTACCAGGATGGCTGCCGCCGCCAGGCTGATGGTCAAAGAGGGGATGCCAACAATGACGATATCAACCAGCCAATTGCCTCCGCTCAAGTAGACGTTTAGAGAGAAGTCGGCGGTGAACTTCACCATGTCGGAGTAGCTGACCGGGATCGAGATCGTCGGCCAGTCGATGCAGACCTCTGGCGTGCAGACCGTCCCCACAAATGGTATCCAGATACATACCTGTGGCAGACAGAAGTCAGGAAGGATACTGCTCAAGTCGAAGGAGAAAGTAAAACCCAGGGTGTAATGTAGCTCGCAATCGGCAACCCGGATCACGTTGGGAGAGATCAGGTCTATGGTGCCATTGGCCAAATAGGCGCTTGCATTCCAAGACGCAGTGAACGGCCCTAGGCTGCCCGATCCGCTCTTTGATACAGTACCCAGCGCCGTCTCGGCGTCATGTACCAGCTTGGTCGCGGCTACTTCATCTGCAGCAACAATAATATCCGCCATGACTCCTCCTTATACGTCACCATACAGCTTGATTTGGTCGTCTTCGATCTCCGGACCGCGCAACAGAATCAAGGAGAAGGCACCTATAGTCAGCGCATGGAAGGGAAGACGCACGTTTGCCAATACCGCTTGCAGTATCATCCGGATGATGCATTCCAACACCGATTCCAGGGAATCGGGTTTAATATCCACGATCTCAATATCTTCCACCATGAACCCAATTTCCCCCACGCCCGGCCCAAAGTAGGCCACCGTAGGCTTGCCTCGGACCCACACGTCAAGGCTCGTGCTTAAAGGTATAAAAGCCCCCGACGGTGGCTTGTCAGTATTCGGATGTTGCTCCCACCTTCCACAGGCGACGGTTATAGTGACCTTAGTTCGAATGCTGAACTGTCCTGGGCCCGGTGGCAACGGAGACGCCCCACCGCTGCTATCGGGGTGGCAGTCCAAGCTAGGGATGGAAAACCTGACCGCGTACTGTATTCCCCCTGGTATTCCCGGAAATGCAATGGCCGGTACATTGGTGGCCAGGGCCGTCGTGACCGGGACGAAAGACGGAGAACCGTAGTTGATGTAACGAGGCCGGGCAGTAAGGAAGGCCTTCAGAAAATCGTTGATCCCGTTCTCGTGCACCCCCGCAAAAACGTGCTCTGCTTCAGTAAGACTCATAACTGTCTCCTTGTGATAAAATAACCCTTACAAAACAGAATTATAAAGGATTATAGGACTGAGAATTGTCCAAACTTGTGAGGAAATAATGTATTTTCCGTTTGTTTTCCTTGTGAACCGTTATAGTGGACGGCACAACGTCGATGGCACTTCAAAGATGATAGGGAACGGCTAGCACAACTAACAGGTTTTATTTTTCTTGACACCCTCCACAACCTGTTCTAAGATGATTTGAGAGTCTCGATACGAAACAGTAGCCTTGGCACAGGGAGGGTATAATGGCCAAGCCCATAGAGGTCAATGACAAGACATTCGACGAGGTAGTATTGAAAGCAAGCATACCGGTTCTGGTAGACTTCTGGGCCCCCTGGTGCGCACCATGCCGAATGGTGGCCCCCATAGTAGAAGATTTGGCCCAGGAGTACGATGGGCGACTGACTGTGGCCAAGCTGAACACCGACGAAAATCCCAACGTCGCCATGCGTTATGGCATAAGAAGCATCCCCACCCTACTGGTCTTCAAAGGGGGAAAGCCGGTAGACCAGATCATAGGTTTCCGTCCTAAAGTAGAGATGAAAAAGAAAATGGACCTGGTCCTCCTCTGATAGCGTCCGCCTTAGCCAGATTTGAAAACAGCGCGGGAGTGAATGGGCCCCGGTGGGCTTCGCGGTCTTCAAAACCGTTGCGAGGCGGCGGACGTCGTCTCGGGTGGGTTCGACTCCCATGCACTCCCGCCACGATAACTCAAGGCCGCCTTTCTATGCATGGAGGATCACTTTGGGGCTTGTACTGGGAATTGGCAAAACGGACGCTGCAAGAGTTCCTAAAAGATGACTGCATGCACATGGCGGCGGGAATCGCCTACTATGCTTTCTTTTCCCTCTTTCCCTTGCTTCTCGGCTTGATCGCCGTCCTAGGATTTCTTCTGGAACCCGCCGAGGTACAAGACCGCCTCTTGGCGATGGCATCCCAGTTTCTTCCTGGGTCAGCGGAGATTGTGACCCAGAACATCAGGGGAGTGGTAGCCTCCCGTGGGGCAATAGGCATCCTTTCTGTGGTAGGTTTTCTATGGTCAGCCACAGCCGTATTCGCTGCCATAAGGCGATCTCTGAATCGGGCCTGGAACTTGCCAAAGGAACGGCCCTTGCTTCAACAAAAGCTTTTAGAGTTGGGCATGTTAGCCGGGGTGGGCCTTCTCTTTCTGCTCTCTGTGGCGGCTACGGCCTTCTTGCGCTTCGCCGGGCATTTCCTGCCCTTGTTTGCAGAAAGTAGCCCAATCTGGACAGTAGCCCTGGCCTTGTTACCAGTAACCTTCTCCTTTGCCATTTTTGCAACGGTGTACCGCTACCTCCCTAACATAAAGATCACCTGGGGGGATGTTTGGCCTGGAGCCTTACTGGCAACGGTGCTCTTTGAGATAAGCAAGAACCTCTTCACCTGGTACTTAGCCAACTTTGCTAACTACTCCCTGATATATGGCTCCTTGGCGGCAGTCATTGCCTTCCTGTTTTGGGCCTTCCTCTCTGCACTGATTTTTCTCTTGGGGGCTGAGTTTACGGCAGAGTTTACACGGCTCTCAGGCTCACATAGTAAACGTCCAAACCCTTGATACTCAGTGTACACTCCTGCGTTTAGTCAGCCTTCTGTTCTATACACGCTGGCACCAATTCACATTGCGCTCCTGCAGGGGGCAGCTTGTTAATCGAAAAATGGAGAATGTTGAATTACGAACCTGATCGTTCTGAACTAAACCAAAGAAAGCTCACATATCACTGTGGCAAAAATACGGTCTTTAAGAGCAGTGACGACCAGGCAGAGAAGCGGCTAGGCTGATGGAGCCAAAATAGCGTTCAACTTCCTCATGAGGCGAGACTTGTAACGAGCAGCCTTATTGGGGTGAAAAACCCTCTTCTTGGCCGCCTTGTCTAAGGCCTGATAAGCCTTTTTTACGTCCTCCTGAGCTTGGGCTATGTCTCCGGCAAAGATAAGTTGCTCTACCTTCTTGACCCAAGTCCTGGCAGCGCTACGCACCGGTTTGTTTTGCTCGCGACGTCTCTCCGCCACCCGCATCATTTTTTTAGCCGAAGGTGTGCTAGGCAAATGCCCCCCCCTTTTTGAAACTAAATCTAACTATAGCTTACGCCAGAGGTCCTGTCAATGAACATTCTGGGCAAGGCCAAATGTAAGTCAACAATCTTTCGTGTGCCAAATGGGAAAACAGTCACAATATAGTCGCAACTTCTTCATCGTTTCTTCACTATTTTTTGCTAAATTGTTATAGAGCGACGATGATTCTACATGCCCGTGGAAATGCCGTCCCGAAGTACCTCAGCTTGCCAAAGACCCTAAAAAACGATAATATAAAAAATATAATGTTCCTAAATTCACATACTTTTCCGGCTTAGGCAAAGGGGGAGAGAAATATATGGTTGCCCATGCCCGCAGCCAGCAAAGGAGTACTTTCTGGAAACGGAGAAGGTTTCTCATCGTGGGTGCATTGGTGGTCCTTGCCCTGGCCTATATGATGTATATGGCCTTCGAGAGCGCTGCCACTTACTGGCTGACCGTGGGGGAGTTGATGGCCCAGGGAGACGCCGTCTACGACCAGTGGGTTCGGGTAGGGGGAAAGGTAGACCAGAATATTCAGTGGGATGGAGCCAAACTGAAAATGGAGTTCACCATAACCGATGACAAAAGTGGGAAGAGCCTGCCCGTGGTCTACCAGGGAGTAGTGCCCGATGCCTTCCAGCCGGGGGCTGATGTGGTTTTAGAGGGTCGATACACAGGAGGGGTGTTTCAGGCAAAAAATCTGATGGCCAAATGCCCCTCCAAATACCTGCCCATTCCAGGATGAGCCTATGACGGACCTGGGCTACGCTTCCCTTCTATGGGCACTTCTTATTTCTATATACGGGGCAGCGGCCGCCTTTTTGGGCGGCCGTTTTAATCATCAATCCGCATGGCAAAGCGCACAGAGAAGTCTTTTTGCCTCCTTTGGCCTCATCACCGTGGCCGCTGCCGTCCTACTTTACGCCTTGCTCAGCCGAGATTTTGAGGTCGAATATGTAGCCCAGTACACCGATCGTGCTCTTCCCCTTATTTACACCATCTCTGCCTTCTATGCCGGCAACCAGGGCTCTCTCCTGCTATGGGCCTGGCTGGTTTCCCTCTTCGGGATCATCTTCCTTCTCCAAAACCGCCGCCGTCTCCCCGATCTCATGCCCTACGCCATCACTGTGATACTCTGCACTCAGGTCTTTTTCCTCATCCTTGTCACTATGGTTTCTAACCCCTTCCAAAGGCTCCCCGTCCCTCCCCCCGATGGGCAGGGATTGAACCCTCTACTGGAGAACATGGGCATGCTATTTCACCCCCCGACCCTGTATCTAGGATATGTCGGCTTCACCATCCCCTACGCTCTTGCTATGGCTGCCCTCATCACTGGCCGCCTGGGTGACGAGTGGATACGCGCCATCCGGCGCTGGACCCTGTTTTCTTGGCTACTTCTGGCAGCCGGTAACCTTTTCGGCGGCCAATGGGCCTACGTAGAGCTGGGGTGGGGGGGATACTGGGCCTGGGATCCTGTGGAGAATGCTGGTTTGCTCCCCTGGCTTACGGGCACCGCCTTTCTTCACTCGGTAATGATTCAGAGACGCCGGGGTATGCTCAAGGTATGGAATATGATCCTCATCATCCTCTCCTTTCTCCTCTCTATTTTCGGCACCTTTCTCACCCGCAGCGGTGTCTTATCCTCGGTGCACACCTTCAGCGAATCGGCCCTGGGCCCCTTCTTCATGGCTTTCTTGGGCATGGGACTTCTGGTTTCCCTGGGACTTCTTATCAACCGGTGGGACGATCTAAGGGGGGAGGAGGAGCTAGACTCCCTGGTTTCTCGGGAAAGCAGCTTTCTGTTCAACAACCTTATCTTAGTAGGGGCAGCTTTCGCCACCTTTTGGGGCACTATCTTTCCCCTTATCTCGGAGGCAGTCCGGGGGGTAAAGATAACGGTGGGCCCTCCCTTCTTCAATAGTGTGAACGGCCCCATCTTTCTAGTACTGATACTAATAATGGGCATCTGTCCCCTCATCGGTTGGCGTCGAGCTTCTACGAACAATCTAATGCGCAACTTCCTCTATCCCTTTGTCGGCGCCGGTATCGTCACTGCCGTCCTTTGGGCGCTGGGATTGCGAGAGAGCTTCGCCCTCATAGGCTTCGCCCTGTGCGCCTTCGTCCTGGTAACCATCTTCTCTGAGTGGTACCGAGGGGTGAGAGCCAGGCATCGCAACCGGGGGGAAAACTACCTGGCGGCTTTCATCAACCTGCTGGGGGCCAACAAACCTCGCTATGGCGGCTACATCGTCCACCTGAGCGTTATCATCATCGCCGTAGGCGTCCTGGCCTCATCTTTCTACAAAGTGGAAAAGGAGGTGAACCTGCGCCCCGGAGAGACGATGAACATTAAGAACTACGTTCTACGATTCGAGGGCCGCCAGGAATACAACACCGCCAGCAAGAAAGTAACCGCGGCAACCCTCTCCGTATCCAACGGTGAGAAACCCCTGGGCACCATAGTTTCTGAAAAGTACACCCATCGCAACCATCCCAACCCGGTGACGGAGGTGGGCATCCGCAGCACCCTGTGGGAGGATCTATATGTTATCCTGGGTGGCTGGGGGCAGGACGATAGCGCCACCTTCAAGGTGCTCGTCAATCCCCTGGTGATATGGATATGGATTGGAAGCGTGCTCATGGGTCTGGGAACCCTGGTGGCGGCGTGGCCAGAGGGTAAATCACCACTAAATCTTCCCGAGGAACAAAAATGAACAGGGCTATCGTCTGGCTGGTAATGCTTTTTCTTCCCCTGGCTCTCATCTATCCCGTGAGGGCGGAAACCCCCGTGGATGATGTAGCCAGCCAGGTGGTATGCCAGTGTGGGTGCAACTCTGTGCTCAATAACTGCGTTCATGGTGAGTGCATGGTAAGAGACCAGATGCTGGCGTCCATAAGAAGCGCGGTGAATAAAGGAAATAGTAAAGAGGCCATTATCCAGATGCTGGTGGCCCAGTACGGAGAGCAGGTCCTGGCCGCCCCTACCAAAGAAGGCTTCAATCTCACCGCCTGGGTCATCCCCTTTGCTGCTATCCTCCTCGGCGCGGCTCTGATATACCTCCTCCTGCGAGCATGGCTCCGCTGGGGCAGGGAGGAAGAAGTAACCGTTCCCATGGCAGATACGGATGAAGAATACCGACGGCGCTTGGATGACGAGCTAGCCCGATTCAAAAAGAGGGAGGGCTACTGGTGATCCTCTTTATTGCCCTGGGATTGGGCCTTCTGGCTATAGGCTATGTCGCCTTCCCCTTATTCAGATCTCAGGCTCCCTTAGAGGCGGAGGCACTGGGAGAAGGTACCCCCTATGGGCTTACCTCTCGTAAAGATTCTGTCCTGTATGCCCTCCAAGACCTGGAGTTCGAACGTGAGGTAGGCAGCCTTTCCGAAGCCGACTATCGTACCTTGGACCAGAGGTATCGTGCCCGGGCCATATCCATCCTTAAGGAGATGGACGAGAATATCGGTGACGAATCCCTGGAGGCGGATATTGAGCGTCGGGTAAAGTCGCTACGCCGGAGCAGCGCCAAAGAGCCAATGGAAGAGACCATCGAGCGTCAGGTGGCGGCACTAAGGCAACATCCTCAGGAGAAAGGAAAGCCCTGCCCCCGGTGTGGCCAATCTACGGGGGTAGGGGACCGCTTCTGCCGCCATTGCGGCCAGAACCTGGCCTTTCTCTGCCCCCATTGCGGCCAAGAGCAGGATATGACAAGCCGCTTCTGTACCCAATGCGGCGAAAGCCTGGAGGTCGAACCGTGAAACGTCTTTTTATCGCCCCGTTAATCCTTTTTCTCTCCATCACTACCCCCTCCTGGGCGGCCGATCCCATAGGAAGCATCAAGGGACAATTAGTGAACGGCACTCCTCAGGGAAGCAGCGTAGCCAACCAGGAGGTAACCCTTCACACCTATTCTGGAGAGCAAGAGACGGGAACCACCACCGCCAAAACGGATGCCGAAGGGGGATTCCAGTTCACCGATTTGAAGACCAGTGCCCAGTACTCTTATCAGGTTACCATCACATACCAGGAGGCGGAGTATAACAGCCCTAAGGTGACCTTCGATGGGGGGGAGAACACCAAGCCCCTGGTGATGAAAGTCTACGATGCCACAGACTCCGACAGCGCCCTAAAGGTAGTCTTCTCCCATGTCATTGTCTTTCCCCAGAAGGGCAACCTTTCAGTAGCCGAGTACTATACCTTCATGAACCAAGGAGACAAAACCTACGTGGGACGCCAGGTCATCACCCCAGACAACAAGAAGGAGACGCTGCGCCTGCCCGTTCCTAAGAACATTCGGCAGGTCCAATACGAGGCTGGCCTCATGGAGTGCTGCGTAGTGCCTTCGCCCGGCTTGCTATCGTACGCTATGGGCGTCGAGCCAGGACCAACTGAAGTCCTCTTTAGCTATCTCGTACCTGCCAGCTCAGGCCAGGCCCTTATCGCCCGCTCTCTGGAGTACCCCACGGACCGCTTTGAAGTCCTTATTCAGGGGGAGGAGATGACCGCTGATAGCCCTCAGCTAACCAACCAGGGGGTGGTCAACATAGAGGGTACTCGGTTTTCGCGCCTCACTGGAGAAAACCTGCCCAAAGGAGCCCAGATGTCAGTGTCCATATCTGGAGTACCGGGAGGCGATATTCAGGATACCCTTAAGTGGGCCGTTGTGGCGGCGGCTTTGGTGACGACTTTAGGAGCTTCCAGTTACTGGTGGTGGCGAAGGCCGGCCCGTCCCGCCCTTCAGCCCGCAACAGCGACGATTACTTCGTCCCAGAAAGCCCTCCTCCAGGAGCTCGCCGACCTGGATGACCGTTTTGAGGCGGGTTCTATCGGCCAGGCTGAATACCATCGGCTTCGCACCCAGAGGAAGACTCAACTGCTAAACCTGATGCAGCGACAACGCTCAGGGCCCAAGGGATGATGAGTGGGCCAGGAAGTGGAGAGGCATGGGCCATAGAGGCGCTTGGCATCACCAAATCCTTTAGCCGTCGCCCCGTATTGAGGAATCTCCACCTCAAGGTTGCAGAGGGCAGTTTTCTCACTATTTTCGGCGCCAATGGCTCGGGAAAGACAACCCTAATTAAGCTGCTGTCCACAATCGCCCGACCTGAGACAGGGAGTATTGTCATCGCTGGAATGGACACTCGGGAAAACGCCACCCAGGTGCGTCGCCACCTGGGTGTTATTCTTCACCAGACTCTTCTCTACGACGACCTTACCGTTCAAGAGAACCTGCGCTTCTATGGTCGCATGTTTGACGTTCCCCGGCTGGAGGAGCGCATCGCTTTTGTGGCCCACCGGGGTGGGCTAAACTCTCGCTTGCTGCATCCGGTACGCACCCTATCCCGAGGCTTGCAACAGCGGGCGGCCATTTGCCGCGCCCTCCTCCATGACCCCGCTATCCTTCTCCTGGATGAGCCAGAAACAGGTCTGGATCGACACGCCTCCCTCGCCTTCTGGAACACCCTTGCCTCCCTGAAGGAAGAGGGCAAGACCATCGTAATGACCACCCATAACATGGAGTGGGGGCTGAACCTGGGAGATCAAGTGGCCATTCTGGCCGAGGGCCGTATTGCTTATCAGGAAGATAAAGCAACCCTGAGCCGAGCCACCTTTGATGGCATTTACCATCGCTACACGGAGGTGTCGCCATAGCCAGGGAATGGCGAAAGGTATGGGTCATCGTCCACAAAGATGTCCTTACCGAGCTACGCACCCGGGACGTCGTCGGTTCGGTGCTGGTCTTCGCCCTTTTGGTCATCGTCATCTTTAACTTTGCTTTCGACGTGCGGGGGGAAGCGGTAGCACTGGTGGCTCCTGGGGTGCTGTGGGTTACCCTCACCTTTGCCGGCGTTTTGGGCTTTAACCGCGCCTTTGTCCTGGAGAAGGACCGGGGTTGTCTAGAGGGGCTCATGCTATGCCCTATAGATCGGGGCACCATTTACTGGGGGAAAATGGCGGCCAGCCTCACTTTTATGCTGGTGGTAGAGGCAATTGTATTGCCCCTCTTTTCCATCTTTTTCAACCTGCCCCTTTTCATGCCCTCCTTGCTGCTCATCGCCTTTATATCCACGGTGGGTTTCGCCGCCGTGGGTACCCTCTTTTCCGCCATCGCCGTCCACACCCGGGCTCGGGAGATCATGCTCCCCTTGCTTTTTTTCCCAGTAGTGGTGCCGGTGGTAATCGCCGCCGTGGAGGGCACCGGAATGGTGCTCGCGGTGGCACCCTGGGCGAGCCTGGTACCCTGGCTGCAGCTGGTGGTGGCCTTCGATATTATATTCCTGGCAGTATCCTGGTTGCTTTTCGAGTACGTTCTGGAGGAATAAACAATGGCAGAAGGGGCTGGGTGGGGACAAAAAATCCTGGGGCGACCGTTGCTTATTTTTAGCTTTGGTGCCATGCTAGTAACGCTGTACCTGGTCTTCCTTTGGGTGCCCACAGAGAGGTTTCAGGGCATTGTACAGCGCATTTTTTACTTCCATGTGCCGCCAGCGTGGGTGGCTTTTCTTGCCTTCTTCATCGTTTTTGTGGGGAGCATCCTTTACTTGTGGCGCGGGGAGGGACGTTGGGACGACCTGGCTTACAGTTCCGCCGAGCTAGGGGTAGTTTTCACCACCGTGACCCTCATCACCGGCTCTCTGTGGGGTAAACCCATATGGGGTGTCTGGTGGACCTGGGACCCACGCCTCACCGCTACCGCTATCCTTTGGCTCATCTACATCGCCTACCTGATGATTCGGGCCTACGTGGCCGAGGAGAGCCGGGGCGCTCGTTTTGCCGCGGTAGTGGGCATCGTAGGCTTTATAGATGTCCCCATTGTTTATCTTTCCATCCGTTGGTGGCGCACGCTGCATCCCGCACCGGTGGTGCTCACCAGCGAAGAGGGTCTGCCCCCCGCCATGCTCCTAACCCTTATAGTAAGCCTGGTGACTTTCACTGCTTTGTTTATCCACCTGCTCTTTCAGCGCCTATCCTTAAGGCAGATGGTGGCCGAGGTAGAAAGATTGAAAGAAGCCCAGAAGGAGGAAACATAACATGGACAACCTGGTCTTTCTTTTTATTGCCTACGCCGTGGTCTGGACCGTCCTCTTCGGTTACTTGTGGAGTCTGGATCAGCGCCGTAATGAGCTTAAAAAGGACATCCAGTGGTTGAAAGAGAGCCTCCCGAAAATAAACCAGAAGACATAGAGAGTCCCATATCATCAAAGTAGCCAACCTCTTTCCCTTGGGCAGCCCATTTAGCTCCTGGAAGAGTGCCATCACGCCAGGTATAATCTCACCCCCACCTCTTAACAGCATCATAGAATCCTCCCCATATCGCCACTACTCTCCCCAATGGTTTTCATTCACCAAATATGTTTTATAATAGAGGAGTGCCAAAGGAGAATGATACCAGGAAGGCACTCCGAATGGTTTCTACACAAGAGAAAGCGGAGCGAGCCTTCTTGGTCGGCGCCGACATATCGGGAAACCGAAGCGCCTGGCCGGCCAGAGATTCCTTGGAGGAACTGGCCCAGTTGGCGCGCACCGCTGGAGCGGAGGTGGTGGGAAGCTTAACACAGCGTCTCCCGAAACCCACCGCTACATTTTACCTGGGGCGGGGCAAGGTCAGGGAGCTAAAAGAGTGCCGCACCCAGGTGAACTATAACCTGGTCATCTTTGACGACGAGCTGACTCCCAACCAGCAACGTAGCCTGGAGGAGACTCTGGAGGTAAAGGTCATCGACCGCACTGCCCTCATCTTGGACGTATTCGCTCAACGGGCACAAACCCGGGAAGGGCGTCTTCAAGTAGAGCTGGCTCAGCACGAGTACCTCTTGCCTCGCCTCGCCGGTCGATGGCCCCATCTGGAGAGGCTAGGCGGTGGCATCGGCACCCGAGGGCCTGGCGAAACCCAGTTGGAATCAGACCGACGGCTGGTAGAGGAAAGGATTCATCGTCTCAAGAAGCAACTGGAGGATGTTAGACGGCATCGCTCCCTCTATCGTCAGCGCCGTTTGAGCGAAGGCTTACCTGTGGTGGCCATTATCGGCTACACCAACGCTGGCAAGAGCACTCTCCTCAATGCAATGGCGGGAGCCCAGGTTTTTACTGAAGACAAGCTCTTCGCCACCCTTGACCCAACTACACGGCGCTTGACCCTCTCCGACAAGGGAACGGTGCTTCTCACCGATACCGTGGGCTTCATCCATAAGCTACCCCCGAGACTGGTTGCCGCCTTCCGGGCCACCCTGGAGGAGTTGAGAGACGCCCACCTGCTTCTCCACGTGGTGGACATTGCCAGCGACCATGCCGCACGGCAAATACGTACCGTCCAGAAGATCTTGGAGGAGCTGGACCTGGTGGATAAACCTCAGGTGACGGTTCTAAACAAGGTAGACCAATTGAGCTCGGACTTTCGACAAGGGGAAAGAAAAGCCCTGAGCCGCTATGTTCGCATCGCCGGAAAGGACCCTTACCGTGTAGCCATCTCCGCCACCAACGGTTGGGGGTTTAACAAACTGCAGGAGATCATGGCCCAAGCTTTGGCGGAGAGGATGCTTTCCTTGACGGTGCTGGTCCCCTATGACCATCCGGATCTGGTGAGCATCTTCCGAGAGAAGGGCATGATCAATCGGCAGCGGTTCCTGGATAATGGAGTGTTGCTCCAGGGACGAATTCCGGAACAATATCGAGATCTTTTCCACCCCTACCGTCTGCCTACCCGCACCTCCCCACCCCGGCAGCCAGCGACCCCGCTATCCGGATTGTAAAGCCCTACCGCAAAAGCTCTTTAAGGAAGTGGCGCATCTCCTCCTCCATGTCAGGACGACCAAGGGCCAGCGACACCGAGGCTTTAAGCAAAGAAAGGGGCGTGCCCGCGTCCAGCCACGTCCCCTGAAACTCATAGCCGAAGACCTCCTCCGTGGCCAGGAGAGTCGCCAGCCCATCGGTAAGCTGTATCTCCCCCCCTTTGCCGGGGAGCGTTTTCTCTAGAGCCGGGAAAATGGAGGGAGATAGGACGTAGCGCCCCACCACCCCCAGATTAGAGGGCGCTCTCTCCGGGTCGGGTTTTTCCACCAGATTGCGAACGCGATAGACTCCCTCCGCTACCCTTTCCGGATCTATGATGCCAAAACGCCCTATTTGTTCCCTCTCTACCCTCCTTATTGCCAGCAAGCTGCCTCCATAGCGGCCATGTACCTCCAGCATCTGCTTCATAGCGGGCACCGCACCAACAATAATATCGTCAGGAAGGAAGACAGCAAAAGGCTCTTCCCCCACCATAAGCTTGGCAGCAAGGATAGCATGGCCCAGTCCCAACTGCTCTTTTTGACGGATGTAGCATATATCGGCCAACTGAGATATACGCCCTACCTCCTCTCGGAGCTCCAGATTCCCCTTTTCCTCTAGAAAACTCTCTAGCTCCCGCGAACGATCGAAGTGGTCCTCCAAGGTCCCTTTCCACAACGAGGTAACCACTACAATGAGCTCGATGCCCGAGGCCACCGCCTCCTCCACTATGTACTGAATCATAGGCTTGTCCACCAAAGGCAGCATCTCCTTGGGTTGCGACTTAGTGGCAGGAAGAAAACGGGTCCCCCATCCTGCGGCAGTAATGACAGCTTTCCTAACCCTCACTATAAGCTCCTTTCCGGGCTGTTCTATTGTTATGTAGAGTATCCTTCATCAGGGAGCCCCTCCCCCGGCGGAAGGCTCCTCTCGATTCTCGCTGGTGCGCTGAAGAAAAGGAATCACCATGGAGTAGGCGGCGGCCGCCACCGGAACGCCAAAAAGCACTCCCCAAAAACCGGCCAGCTTAGCGCCCACCAGCAAAGAGAACAGGACCAGGAGAGGATGTATGCCCAACTGGTGACCCAAGACTCTAGGCGACACCAGATGAAGTATAATTTGCTGCCATATCAGGAGTACCACGAAGACGATGACAACTTTATTCAGAGACCCGGTAAAAAGGGCGATAAACAAAGGGGGCACCATGGCTAGAATGGAACCGAAGAAAGGAATGAACATCATGGCACCAGCGAAGGCACTTACCGGCAGAACAAATCCCAGTCCCTGATGAAACATGACCAGGGCGGTACCAGCGCCATAGATCAGGCCGAGCAACAGGGAGCCTCGGATATAGCCACCAAAGGTTCGCTCCACGTTGGCCCGCAAGAGACGAGCCCCATCCTGGTACCGTAGCGGCAGCAGACTTACCACCCTATCAATTATCCGATCGCCGTCCAACATGATGTAAAAAGACAGCACCAGCACCAGGACAGTATTAAAGGCCGTCAAGGCAGCGCTTTGAGCCAGGAACAAAGCGTTTTGAGCTATAATGGCACCCAGGTTCTCGGCCCGTCGCAGCAGGTCTTGCTGATTGTAGATAGCTACCAGATCGATGGGAATACCCCGCGCTCGAAGCTCATCCTGGGACTGGGAGACAAACATCGGCATTCTCTCTACATAAGTAGGCAGGTTTCCCCCCAGTTGTTGAAGCTGAGAGACGGTCAGCGGTAAGATAAGGAAACCCACCGCCACCAATAATAGAATCAGCCCCAGATAGACGGCACTTACCGCCGCCAGGGGGGGCAGAGAATGCCGCATCAAGAAACGTGATACAGGGCTGAGGACAAAAGCTACCAACCAGGACAGGAAAAAGACTAGGATAATATCGGCAAAGTAGATACCCGCTTGCCATAGGGTCTGCCCCAAATAAAGGGCGACGCCTGCCGCCAGTAAGACTATCAGCCAACGCAGGCCAAGGTGCTGCTCCACAGCGATAGCTGTCCTTCTTAATGACTATGGCCCACTTTACATGGGCTTAAAAGCTTTTGTTCTCTTCGGGAGCAAAGGCACCCTAAATTCGGAAAGACCCCGGCCGGGCGTCATATTGCCGATTTAGAAGTACGGTAGTCGGCGAAGGCCCCGTCCCTGGCCTCCAGAGCCCCTTTGAGCCCCTTTTCCTGGATGGCTTTGCCAAATTCACCACCGCTGGGTCTAAAGCCCGTCAAAGCGCTGAGATCGGCCGCCACGTCTAAAGCCGTCCTGAAGCCCATAATCTCGAAGGTGCGGTTTATGGCCCGCTTGGTCATCATAATCAGGTCCGTCTCGATGAGAGCCATTCGCCGAGCAAACTTTTCCGTCTCCTCCTCCAGTTGGTCGGCTGGGTAGACCCGGGTGGCCCAGCCCACCCGATGGGCCTCGTGACCACTCATGGAATCGCCGGTAAACATATACTCCTTGGCCTTGGTGATGCCCATAAGCCAGGGCGCATAAAGAACGTTGCCAAAGGCCAGGTTTCTCACCGGAGGGTATCCGACCTGGGCATCCTCGGCTACAAAACGGATATCGCACATGGATGTCAACTCCGTGGCCCCGGCCAGGCAGTAGCCATGAATCTGAGCGATGACTGGCTTGAGAAGGTCCCAAATAACCCAGTATGTTTTTATGATGTCGAAATGATACTGGCCAGAGACTCGGTCTAGCCGCGGCGCTATGTAGTATCCCTGGGGTGGCCGGTTGGGCGACGGCTGAGCGGGGGTGAGATCGTACCCCGCGCTGAAGGCGCGCCCGGCCCCCTTCAGAATGATGACCCGAACCGCATCATCCCGCTCCGCCTCTTTCAGAGCGGAAACCAGTTCTTGCCTCAAAGCATAGCTCAAGGCGTTTAGCTTCTCCGGGCGGTTGAGAATAATGCGCACAAGGGACTCCTCTTTTTGGTAGATAATATTCTGGTAGCTCATCTCAAGTCTCCTTCCTCTGTAAATACAGCGAACTTTAGGCCTATTGTATTCTCGGCGTTAGGCTTGGTCAAGGGTTTGCCCTTTGTTCCTTAGCTAGAATAAGTTGCCAGAAAGCGCCAACTTAGATACAATTCAAGGGGCAAAGAAATATCACCGAATTAAGAAGGGAACGACATGATGACAGCAACGGAAAACATCCGCAACGTGGTTTTGCTCTCCCATGTCAGCGCCGGGAAGACCTCTTTGGCTGAAGCCATGCTCTACAACGCGGGTGCTATAAGCAGGCTGGGTAAGGTGGAAGAAGGCAACACCACCTCCGATTACGAGCCAGAGGAGGTGAAACGGCGGATCAGCATCAGCCTCTCCCTTCTTCCCTTTTCGTGGCGGGAAACCAAGATAAATGTCATCGACACCCCCGGCTATGCCGACTTCGTGGGCGAGGTCAAGGCGGGTATCCACGCCGCCGACGGGGTGGTGCTGGTGGTCTGCGCGGCATCGGGGGTAGAGGTAGGCACCGAGCAAGTGTGGCAATATGCTAATGAGAGACAGCTCCCCCGCCTCATTCTCGTCAACAAGATGGATCGGGAAAACGCCGACTTTCGACGCAGCTTGAACCAGATTCAGGACCTCTTCGGCCGCCACTGTCTGCCCTTGCAGCTTCCCATAGGCGCTCAAAGCGATTTTCGGGGAACGGTGGACCTTCTCTCCCGAAAGGCATACCTGAACTCTAAAGAGGAAGCGGTCTCCCCCTCCGAAGCGCTGGAGGAAGACATTGAGAGCTTTCGGGACAAGCTGGTGGAGACGATAGCAGAGACCGATGACGCCCTCACCGATCGCTATCTGGGAGGAGAGACTATTTCTGATGCAGAGCTGTGGCAAGCCCTGGCCAAAGGGGTAAAAGAGGACAAAATAGTGCCGGTGCTGGCCACATCCTCCCTCCGCAACATCGGCACCATCCCCTTCATTGACGCCTTATGTAAGCTCCTACCCTCCCCTAAAGAGAGGGGAACAATACGGGCCACCACCCCTCAAGGTGAGGAGCTCATGGAGCCAGAGCCCACATCCCCCTTGGCGGCGCAGGTATTTAAAACTACCACGGACCCCTATATCGGTAAGCTGACCTACCTAAGGGTTTTTTCGGGCACCCTTTACAGCGACTCGTCGGTTTGGAACTCCTCTCGAGGCAAGCAAGAGCGCATCGGGCAACTATTCACACTTCGGGGCAAAACCCAGGAGCCCGTCCCCCAGCTGGGGGCGGGCGACATTGGCGCAGTAGCCAAACTGTCCGATACCAGCACCGGCGATACTCTATGCCAGCGGGAACACCCGGTAATATTGCCTCCTATTGCCTTCCCCTCTTCCCAATTTGCCAGCGCTGTCAGTCCCAAAACGAAAGCGGACCTGGACAAGATGAGCACCGTCCTCGCCCGAATGACAGAAGAGGATCAAACCATCCAGGTAAGAAAAGACCCGGACACCCTGGAGACCATCCTGGTAGGCATGGGAGAAGTCCACGTAGATGTCACCATGGAGCGTATGCGCCGAAAGTTTGGGGTGGAGGTAAATGTTCAGCTCCCCAAGGTGCCTTATAAGGAGACCGTCACCATCCCTATGAAAGCGGAATATAAACACAAGAAACAGACGGGCGGCCATGGACAGTATGGCCATGTGCTTCTGGAGCTACAACCGATGCCTAGAGGCTCAGGAGTGGCCTTCGAGGAACACATCGTGGGCGGGGTAGTACCCAAAAACTATATCCCAGCGGTGGAGAAGGGTGTCATGGAGGCAGTTCAGGAGGGAGTATTGGCTAACTATCCCGTGGCCGATCTCAAGGTGACTCTCTACGACGGCAGCTACCACGCCGTGGACTCCTCGGACATTTCTTTCAAAATCGCCGCCATGCAGGCGGTGAAAAAGGGCTTGACCCAAGGTCACCCTGTTATCCTAGAGCCTATCATGAACCTTCGAGTGACGGTGCCGGACAGCTACATGGGGGAGACCATCGGTATCCTCAACAGCAAGCGGGCGCGGGTTCTTCACACCCTATCAGAGGACGGGCGAAGTACCATTGAAGCTGAGGCACCCCTGGCAGAGCTCTTACGTTACGCCACTGAAATCCGCTCTATAACCCAGGGGCGAGGCAGCTACACCATGGAGTTCAGCCACTACGAGGAGGTGCCCTCTTATACTGCCCAAAACATTATCAACGCCGCAAAGAAAGAGGCAGAAAAGGGATAGAGGGACAAAGACGGGTGTGTTGGCAAAGAAGGGAGTGAACCCGTTCCTCGGTTCACTCCCTTTCTGCATGTCTTATAAGCAGGTCATTAAATTTAGATAGAAGGAGACAAGAATATGGGGGCTTTGGCCGCCATCATCTCGGCAGTCGCCTATGGGGTCAACGATCTTTTCGCCCGGGCCGGTCTGCAACACCTAAAGCCCGCTCGGGGGAGCCGCGTCTCGCTTTTGGCCAGCCTTTTGCTGACCACCCTGGCCACCCTATTCCTGGAACTTGACCGGTTTCTGGCTGCCTCCCTGCTCGTCGTTTTCTGGGCAGGGATTATGGGCATCCTCCACTATCCCTTGGGACGCACCTTCAACTACCTGGGAGTCCGGGACATCGGCGTCGTCCGTGCCTCCATCATACGCTCCGCCAATCCCGTGGTTTCCATGGTCATGGCGGTCACCATTTTGAAAGAACCTCTAACATGGCCTATTTTATTGGGCACCCTTTCTGTGGCCACCGGGATAGCCCTCTTGGTCAGTGGGGAGTAACACCATGAAGGGAGTACGGCTTCAGGGCTATCTTTTCTCCTTCGCCTCTGCTTTGTGCTACGGCAGTACGGCGGTGATAATAAAGGGCGGCATATTACAGCTCACCACGCCTCTGGTGGGGGTAACCATATCCTTTTGGGTAGGCACCCTCATCCTCTGGGCAGTGGGATGGAGGCAGGTTATCTCGCCCGAGCCGGCTCCTCGCCGGGCCATCGTCGCCATGTTCACCGCCGGCTTGCTCTCAGGGGTGGGAACCCTGCTGCGTTTCGTGGCCCTGGGCCTGGCCCCCGTAACGGTGGTCGGCCCCCTCACCAGCCTCAGCCCTTTGATTACTATGCTGGGGGCCCGTATATTCTTTCAGCGCTGGGAAAGGATCACCTGGCAGGTCATCCTGGGCAGTGTGCTGGTCGTGGCCGGTGCCATCCTTGTTAGTCGCGGATAGCTCGCTTTCGCATGAAAGCGCAGTAAAAATATCTCAAGATGCCGCTAAGCCTTTCCCGAAACTGAGCCGATTCTATGGATAAGACAATAAAGTGAGAGCCGAAAAGCTCGTAAATCCCTTGGGAAGAAATACGATGCTGAAAAGCGATAAGCTGGTATCCGCCACCGACTCTCAGCACCCGCGCCACCTCTCTCATATATGTGAACCGCCCCCCTAACTCCTGATGGTGGAAGCAACCTCGGTCATAAACCAAATCAAAGCTTTCGTCGGCAAAGGGCAGAGACAGAGCATCCCCGACGAGAAAGCGAGGGGCGCCGCCCCCACCTGAAGTCCGCTTTACAGCGTAGCCCAAAGCAGCGGGCGAGATGTCCAGTCCCACCACCTCCACACCTTGAGAGGTCAAATAGAGGCTTTGCGTCCCCAAGCCGCATCCCAGGTCTAGTGCTCTCTGCCCCTTTTTAATCTCCCCCCTTTCAACTAACCGAATCAAATCAGGAGAAGGCTGCCACGCCTCCCAGGGAACAAAATGGTGCGAGTAGCGATATGTACGGTCCCACTCCTCCACTCGCTCCCTGTAATGGGTTGAAGCCTCTATGGACATTCTGAAGCTCCTCTGAAGAGGAATATAAAGTTTTAGTCCCCTTCTTTTAATGATAACATACTCGCTATCCGGGCCACTTCGTTACCCAAATGGATGCTATAGTTCATCCCGCGGTCCTGAGGGTAGATTTGGGTGCTATTAGCCAGATAGAGGCCCTGGATAGGAGTAACATGGGAGGGAACAGAGTAGTGAGTGGTAATAATAGGCTGGGCCGCCTCGTCTCGGAAAAGAAAATACTTTTCAATCCAATCCTTCTGGAAACGGGGGTTGACGCGCTGCAGATAGGGGATGTATTTTTCCAGAATCTGTAGCGCCGTGGCCGGATAAAGTGGGTCGCCAGGGTCCAGATAGTTGGATAGATAGAGGATTCTCCTGCCATCGTAAAAGGAAGGGTCTACCAGATTGGTGTGCTCTATGGCGCCCACAAAGGGAAACTCTGGGTCTCCGATGTTAAGCCAGTAAATATGAGACAGAGAATGTCTCAAAACCAATAAGAGACACAGGGTTGCCTGATAGCGGGCTGATTCCAGTTTTTGGGCATAATCCCCACCCAACCCAGGCACCAGACGAAGGAAAATGGGGGAGGCCACAGTGGCGACAACCGCCTGGCAGGGATGGACTCCACCCCCCGCTTCCAACCCAGCTACCTTTTGCCCCTCCACTCTTATGCCCGTCACGGGAGCACTTAGATGAATCTGGCCTCCCTGGTTGCGAATTCTTTCCGCCATAGCATCGATGAGAAGGCCAAAGCTGCCCTCCAGATAGCCCAGCCGCTCCCGTTGCATGGACCGCCCTCGAGAGGCAAAGCGGGTGCGCATTTTTCCCCAGAACCACACCATGCCCACCAGAGCGGCTTTGTCCCCGAACTTTCCCCGCAGCAAGGGGCCCCACACCACCTGGTAGTTCCTTTCACCGGCGAAACGGGTAATCCACTCCTGGGCGGTGATTTTCTCCAAAGGGGCCCAGTCTCCCAGGTGCCGGAGGTAGAGACTCACCAATCCCAGACGAAGGCGATCCACCAGACTAAGGGGGCGAAAACGAAGAAGGTGCCCGGGCGTGGTAAAATCGTAGACACGGCCACCATAGTACAGGCCCACGCTAGAGGGCAGCCACCTAAGCCGCGGCCCCAGGCCCAACTCTTGGATAAGACCTATTATTTCCTCATCACTGGTAAAAATGTGGTGGTAGAATCTTTCAACGGCCACCCCTCCTACCAGGCAGGTAGCTACCTGCCCCCCCAATCCAGGAGCCGCCTCGAAGACGGCCACCTGGTGGCCCATCATGGACAATCGGTAAGCGGCGGTGAGCCCGGTAATGCCCCCCCCGATAATGCCTACCTTCAGGGTTCCCGCCTCTCCAAAGGCAATCTAACACCCCTTCTAGCGGCAGTCGCCCCTTCCCCAGCTACCATTCGTCCCAGGGACAGATGGTTTGCTACCAGGTAGTAAAGGCCCAAAAGGGTCACGGGCAAGAGAATAGTAGCGTGAAGAGCCACGGCGTAGGCCGTAGCCACGGCAGCGTTGGAGCCGAAGAGCAAAAGCACCTGGAGGGTAAAGACCTCGAAGGGGCCGATCCCCCCCTGGGAGGAGGGGAGGCTGATGGACAGGTTGGCCGCCGCCGTGGCCATGATAAAAGCCCAAAATGGCAATTCCAGAGAGAACGATAGGGACACCATATAGAATATGGCTGCCTCAGCTAGCCACATGAGGATGGATAAGGCGCAAGCCATGGCCAAGCCTCTCAAGCTTTTCATAGCTTTCAACCCGGACAGGAAAAGCCCCGCCACTTCCTGAGCCTTAGCCTGTATTGAAAGGGGGATAAAAGGCAAAGCCATAGCTCGGTGCAGGATGGCACCCCTGAAGCTGACAAGGATAAGAAGGACCAAAGCACCCAAGAACAAAAGAGCGGTAATACGGGTCATATCCCTCAGCAAGGGTGTCAGAGGAACAAACATGGCCCCGGCCACCAGAAAGAGGACAAGGGCTACTCCATCCAAGACACGTTCTCCGGCCACCGTGGCCAAGACAGCCGCCTTGCTCAGGTGCTCCTTCTCCCCTAGCAAATAGGCTCGCGCCAGGTCTCCTAAACGGAGGGGGAGGATATTGTTCACCATGTAGCCAACGGACATTACAGAGAAAAGATTGCGAAAGCCAATCCTCCTCATGGGAAGAAGAAGGACATACCACCGCCCCACCCTAAAGAACAAAGCCACAAAGTATACGGCCGCCGCGGGCAAGACAAACAGATAGTTTGCCCCCCAAAAGGCGTCGCCCATGGCCCGAAAGTCTGTCCGATACAAGAAGAGCACCATAAAAAAGAGGCTAACAGCCAATCCGAGCCAAAAACGGCGCTTTCTTAACAAAACTCTTTCTCCCCGAGGGAACATCCCCAAGTGACGCGCCAAAACATAATGGCCGATAACGCTTCAGTGACAGAGGATAGGGAGGCTGGATAAAAAGTTGGCCCCACTGAAAATACCGGCCAGAGCGCGAAGGTCTATCTGATAGAAAAGATACGCCAAGAAGAAGAGGCCGGTGACCAGCCCCAGCCAAATCAAGTGCTTTCTTTGTAAAACCCTTCCCTCAAACATAGCCCCTTCTCTCAACGGAAGGCCACCAAGTCATGCTGTGAACCAAATTATAAACTCATTATAATTGAAAGGGTTTTCCTCGGTAAATAGCCTATGGCAAAACCATCTTGTAAAAATACCTTGTGAAATCGGTAAGAAGTTGCTACAATTGCCCAGATGTCTTTCCCCAGGCAATGGGATAAGGCAAGGGGAATTAGGAAAGGAACGGGCCAAAATTGAGCAAGATCAACGTGGCCATTATCGGGGTGGGGAACTGTGCCTCCGCTTTGGTGCAAGGAGTACATTATTACCGCAACGCCAATGAAGATGATTTCGTTCCTGGACTGATGCACATTAATTTGGGAGGTTACCACGTAAGCGATATCCAGTTCGTGGCTGCTTTTGATATCGACATCAAAAAAGTGGGACTGGACCTGGCCGAAGCCATCAAAAGCGGCCCCAACAACACGGTAAACTTCTGTGACGTGCCCCATACCGGGGTTGTAGTGTCCCGGGGCATGACCCACGATGGCCTGGGTAAGTACCTGTCTCAAGTAATTACCAAAGCTCCGGGCGCCACCGCCGACATTGTTAAAATACTGAAAGAGACAGATACCAACGTGGTGGTGAACTTTCTTCCCGTGGGAGCGGAGGAAGCCACCAAATGGTACGTGGAACAGGTTATCACTGCCGGATGCGGCTTTGTGAACTGTATTCCAGTCTTTATCGCCAGAGAGAGCTACTGGCAGGGGCGTTTCGCCGCTCGAGATTTGCCCATCATCGGCGACGACATAAAGTCCCAGGTGGGAGCCACCATCGTTCACCGCGTCCTCACCCGGCTCTTCCGAGATAGAGGGGTCAGGCTGGAGCGCACCTACCAGCTAAACTTCGGAGGTAACACCGATTTTTACAATATGCTGGAGAGAGAACGCCTGGAGTCCAAGAAAATATCCAAAACGCAGGCGGTCACCTCCCAACTGGATTACCATCTGGATAGCGATGATGTACACGTAGGGCCCAGTGACTATGTAGCCTGGCTCAAAGACCGCAAGTGGTGTTACATTCGCATGGAAGGGCGTACCTTTGGCGACGTCCCCCTCAACGTAGAGGTAAAGATGGAGGTATGGGATAGCCCTAACTCCGCCGGGGTGGTCATAGATGCTATCCGCTGCTGCAAGCTGGCCTTGGACCGAGGCCTGAAAGGGGCCCTGGAGGGGCCTTCCGCTTACTTTATGAAATCGCCTCCCCACCAGTTTACCGACGATAAGGCGCGTCAGATGGTGGAGGACTTCATCGCCGGAGGGGAGGAGTGATCCGCTATTTCCTGTGGCGTTTCTGTTCTATCCTATGGCGGCGGTTGCCTTTAAGGGTAGGTTATGCCTGTGCTACCTTGGTTGCCGATATTACCTACTGGGCGTGGCCCAGAGGGCGGGCATATGCCCGTCGTAGCATTGGCTACATATTGGACAACGGACACTCGCCAGCGGACATCGATAGTTTGGCCCGCCGTTCTTTGCGTAACTACTGCAAGTATTTGGTAGACTTTATCCGCTTTCCTGTCATTGACGAATCAGAGATTCAGCGGCGGATTGTTTTTGACGGCTGGGAAAATTTTGACCGCGCCCTAGCGTCTGGCAAGGGGGCTGTTTTTGTGGGGCTTCATCTAGGCAACTGGGACCTGGCGGCAGCCGCCATTTCGTTGCGGCGCTACCCCATTAACGTCATTGCGGAGAGCTTCTCCCCGGCCGCCTTAAACCAGGTAGTGCAGCAGGCACGGGCCCAGAAAGGGATGCAGGTCATCCCCCTGGAGCGGGCCCCCCGGCGTCTTTTGGCTGCCCTGCGTCGCAACGAGATCGTAGCCTTACTTATCGACCGCCCCAGCCCTGGCGATGGGGTTGTAGTGAGATTCTGCAACGCCAGGATGCAGGTTCCTTCGGGGGCGGCCATGCTGTCTCTTCGTACCGGCGCTCCTGTGGTTACCGGAGGCCTGGTGCGGCTGCCAGACAACCGGTTTCTCGGCTTTGTAGACCCCAGCCTGTCTTTCACACCCAGCGGAGATATTAAGATGGACGTCCAAGCCCTTACTCAAGAGATCATGAACTCCCTGGAGAGATGGGTGCGTCGATACCCCGATCAATGGTATGTCTTTAGACCCATGTGGTTGGGCACCGACTAATAGAGGACTCCCATCGAGAGGGCACGAAAAACCATTTATGGAGATTCGAGGCACATGGCTCCAATACTACCTTTTTCGAATCGCCAGTGTGGCACTGGGCTGGCTGCCGATTCCTATCTCTTATTTTGTTGCGTCAGTGATAGCAGAGACGATTTACATCCTGGCTGTGAAGACCCGCAACGCCGTGGCCAGCAATCTGAGGCAGGTAATGGGGCCCTATAGGTCGCCCCAGGATATACAGGTAGCCGTAAAAGGGGTCTTCAGCACCGCCTGTAAAAACTATGTGGACCTGCTGAAAGTACCCTTCCGGGATCCAGCCCACCTGGAGGAGAAACTAACTATATCGGGCTTGCATCACTTTCAGAGAGCATTAGATGAGGGACGAGGGGTCGTGCTCGCCACCGCTCACTTCGGTAACTTCGACATGGTGGCCCAGGTTATGTCCCAACACTATCCGGGCGTCACCGTGCTCATAGAGCCCCTTCAGCCGGCGCCCCTCTTCCGATTGGTGAAGCGCCTACGAGAGAGCCAGGGCCTGGATATACGACCGGTGGGGATAGGGAGCTTGAAGTCAGTTATTCATCGTCTGCGCCGCGGCGGCATTGCAGTGATAGCCTGCGATCGGGACATAGGGAAAAATGGGCTGAGGACACCCTTCTTCGGTCGCGTCAGCACTCTACCAACGGGAGCCGCGGATTTGGCCCTGAGGACGGGCGCTGTCCTCCTCCCCATCTTCAGTGTACGCCATGCCGACGACCGTTGGGTGGTCTACATAGAGCCGCCTATCTCAACCAACTCCGCCACCAATCGTCAAGAGGCAATGGAACACTGCGTCGCCCAGGTAAAATGTGCCATGGAAAGCTATATTCGCCGCTACCCCCATCAGTGGGTGGTTTTTGATCCCTTATGGGGCGACGGTGCCCGAGAAGGATAGTCAAGGTATGCCACGAGGCACCGGTTCCTGGGGTATGGCCGACTTCCACATTCACAGTTCCCTGGGAGACGGCACTGCCAATATTGGCGAGCTTCTGGATTACGTGGCCCGACGGACGGAGTTGGACATCATCTCCATCACCGACCACGACGACATCGAGGGTAGCTGTCGGGCCCGAGACCTGGCGGAGCAAGAAGGCTACTCCTTCCAGGTAGTGATAGGCATGGAGGTAAGCACACTAGGAGGGCACCTACTGGCCCTCTATATCGAGAAACCGGTCATGAGTTTTCAGCCTCTGGGGGAAACCATTCAAGCAATTCACGAACAGGGAGGACTATGTGTCGTCCCCCATCCCATGAGCTGGTTGACCCGGAGCGTGGGGCAACAGGCCCTGGACAATCTGACACGGCAAGGAGGCTGTCTAGACGGCATGGAGGTGATAAACCCCTCCGTGGCCGGTAGAGTATCCTACCATAAGGCCAAAGAATTAAACGATAAGCGCTATCATTTGGCTGAGACGGGAGGCAGTGACGCCCACTTTCTAGAAGAAACAGGCAGCGCCTACACGCTCTTTCAGGGACACAGCGCCCAGGAGTTGCGCCACTGTTTGGAAGAACGAACCACCCGCGCCGGTGGCGGCAAGCCGGTGCCGGGAAGCACCATCGGCTACGGCAACATCGCTCGTCAGCAGATCAGGAGCCTCTTGGTGCTGCCGGCCCGTTCCCTAAGCCGTCCCCTGCGCCGCCTGTTCAAAGGTGCCCGGCCATGAAGATTGCCATCGTATCACCCTATGATTTCTCTTATCCAGGCGGCGTGACGAGCCACATATCCCACTTGCAGAGCAACTTCACCCAAATGGGCCACCAGGTGAGGGTGCTGGCCCCCTCATCAAAACCCTACGAGATGATGGCTAACCCCGATGTCATAACAGTGGGAAAGCCCACCCCCATCCCCGCCAGTGGCTCCATAGCTCGTATAACCCTTTCCCTCCGCCTGGCAAAGCGAGTAAAAGAGATCCTCAGTCAAGAGCAGTTCGATATCGTCCATCTTCACGAGCCTTTGGTCCCTTCGCTGCCCATCACAGTGCTTCGTTTCTCCACCGCCGTGAATGTGGGCACATTCCATGCCTACCATGACAAGAGTCGCGCCTATTTCTACGCCCGCCGCATCCTTAAACGTTGGTTCCGAAAATTGGATGGAAAGATCGCTGTTTCCAGCGCCGCCATGGAATTTGTTAGCCGCTATTTTCCAGGATACTACAACGTCATCCCCAACGGTATCGATGCGGAACGTTTCGCCATCCCCCAGCCACCCCTGGAGGAATATTGCGACGGCAAGTTGAACATCCTATTTGTCGGTCGGTTGGAGAAGCGTAAAGGGCTAAAGTACCTTCTTTGTGCCTTCGCCCGCTTGAAGAAACAATTCTCCGGGATACGTTTGGTGGTAGTGGGGCCCGATGGCGGCCTTCTGGCAGGCCTCCAACGGTGGGTAGAGAAGGAAAAAGTGCCCGATGTCATATTCGTCGGCTTTGTCCCTTTTGAACAACTTCCTCGCTATTACCAGACGGCCCACATCTTTTGTTCTCCGGCCACCGGCCAGGAGAGCTTCGGCATCGTCCTTCTGGAGGCCATGGCCGCCGCCAAGCCCATCGTGGCCTCCCGAATAGGGGGATACCCCGACCTGATCACCCATGGTAGAGAAGGGTTGCTAGTGGAGCCAAAGGACGACGAAGCACTGGCCGCCTCTCTGGGCAGACTGTTAGAAGATGAGACATTGCGCCACAGCATGGGCCTTCGGGGTCAGACAAAGGCCGCATGTTATAGCTGGAAGCCGATTTCGTCCCGGATTCTGGACTACTATCAGCGGCTCTTGGAAGAGCGCCTCTCCGCCTATTCACCGGGAGCGTAAAGGAGCCCTCTGAAGCTGTATATAGAGCTGAGTGGCCAGGGGAGCATATGCTAGCCAGGGTTAAGGCAGAGTTTCCCCGCCTCACCGAGCCTACGGCGCGGGCCATCGCTCGAACGGGCATCAGCCCCAACGCCCTCACCGTTATTGGTGTCCTCGTAAATGGAGCCGCCGCCGCCGCCATAGCGTCCGGGCTCATGGCTTGGGGGGGCCTCCTCATCCTGGCCGCTGGCGTATTCGACCTCTTGGATGGAGCCTTGGCCAGGGTAACCCAGCGTAGCACCGCCTTTGGCGCTCTCCTGGACTCCACCCTGGACCGATTCTCTGAGGCTGTGTTCTTCTTCGGCCTGCTTATCTGGTACCACAACCAGCAGCACCTATTGGGCACTGTACTGGTCTATGCGGCTCTGGTAAGCTCCTTCCTCGTCAGCTACGTTCGGGCACGCGCTGAGGGATTGGGGATACCGGGGGAGGTGGGACTCTTCAGTCGAACGGTGCGCATCCTCGTCCTCGCCGTCGGCCTCATTATCAATCAGGCGCTCATCGCCCTGGCTATTCTGGCCCTCCTTACTCCAATAACAGTAGTCCAGAGGGCCCTTTACGTCTGGCAGAAGACACGCCGCTCCGATAACCGCCTATCTTAAAGCAGAACGCTCCACCGCCCATCTGGTGTTGTCGAAGTCGACATCGGTGGCAATCCTACTTACCTGAGGCTGTTTAATATCACCCCCCCGGGGGCTCAAGGAACCCCGTCGGGGGTTAGATTTATTCGGGGGCACATCCTTTCGACTGGCTCAGGGCAGACCCCCGATCCCCCTGCCAAATGGAAGGGTGATCGAAAGGTCAGAGACGACGCCGCCGACATGCATCGGGGTAGGGGCGGGTTTGAAACCCGCCCCTACTAGGGCAGGTGCACCGGGCCCGTTTGCAGGTAGGAGCCGGTCAGGAGGCCGAAGTCCGAGATGTTTATTTGCCCGCTCTTGTCGAAGTCGGTCCAGCAGTTGTAGGTGCTCGCCGTCTTCACCCACGGGGTGCCCCCTGCGGCAACCCAGTCCAGGAACTCCCAGCGGCACGCATCAGCGTTGCCCACAGCCAGGTAGTGCTTCGCCAGGTAGCCAAAGTCCTGGATGCTCACCTGGCCATTCATGTTGGCGTCCCCCTCCTTGAGGGTGCCCATGTCCACCGAGGTGCTGGGAGCGGTGACGACGACGCCCGTCTTGCGGTTGGCCAGGGCGTGGGGGCCTCCGGCGGTGATGGTGTAGGTGCCGGGCGGGATGCCGGTGAGGGTCAGGACGCCGGTGTTGGTGGTGGTTACCACGTAGCTGACGGCCGGGCTAGCGGCCAGGGTGACCTTTATGGGATTCACGTAGCGGTCGGTGCCGTAGCTGCCCCCCTGGAAGGCCAACTGCAAGACCAGGTTGGCGCCAATGGCGGTAATGTAGCTGGCCTTGGTCTCGGTGTCCGAGAGGCCGAAGGTGTCGGTAACGGTGAGGCTGACGGTGTAGATGCCCGCCGCGCTATAGGTGAAGGTGGGGTTCTGGGCGGTGCTGGTATCCGCCCCTGGCGGACCAAATGTCCAGTACCAGGAGGCGATGGAGCCCACGGCCACCGTGGAGGCATCGGTGAAGGAGACGGTGAGGGGGGTGTGGCCCAGGGTGGGGCTGCCGCTGAAGGCGGCGTTCATATCCTGAGCCGATATGTAGCTGGTTCGAGTCCTGGTATTGGAGCCGTAGGCATTGGTGACGGTGAGGCTGACGGTGTAAACGCCCGGGCTGCTGTAAGTATGGGTGGGGTTCTGGAGGGTGCTGGTCACGCCGTCGTCGTAGCTCCACAGCCGGGAGCTAATAGAGGCCCCGGTGGAGGTGTCGGTGAAGGTCACCGTATGGGGTATCTTGCCAGAGGTAGGGCTGCCCAGGAAGTCGGCGGTGGGCGGCGCCCCTTGCTGATACTTGATGGTGGCGTAGTCGTAGTCGGTGCCGGAGCCGTAGGAGTACCCGGTGACGTAGACGCTCCCCGTAATGTCCACCGCCAGGGCGTTGGCAGAGTCGCCGATGTTTCCCGGCCCGTTGTAGCGGGCCGCCCAGAGCGGGGTGCCGCTGGCGTCGTACTTCACCGTGGCGTAGTCGTAGTCGGTGCTGGAGCCACCGTAGGAGTACCCGGTGACGTAGACGCTCCCCGTGATGTCCACCGCCAGGGCATAGGCATAGTCGCTGCTGTTCCCCGGCCCATTGTAGCGGGCCACCCAGAGCGGGGTGCCGCTGGCATCGTACTTCACCGTGGCGTAGTCGTTGCCGGTGCTGGAGCCACCGTAGGAGTACCCGGTAACGTAGACGCTCCCCGTGATGTCCACCGCCAGGGCGTTGGCACGGTCGCCAATATTTCCGGGCCCGTTGTAGCGGGTGGCCCAGAGTTGGTTGCCTCCGGAGTCGTATTTCACCGTGGCGTAGTCGTCAGAGGTGCCGGAGCCGGTGGAGGACCCGGTGACGTAGACGTTCCTTGAAGAGTCCACCGCCAGGGCGTAGGCACGGTCGGTGCTGTTCCCCGGCCCGTTGTAGCGGGCCACCCACTGCTGGGTGCCGCTGGCATCGTACTTCACCGTGGCGTAGTCGTAGTTGGTGCCGGAGCCGGTGGAGGACCCGGTGACGTAGACGTTCCCCGTAATGTCCACCGCCAGGGCCCGAGCTTCGTCGGCACTGTTCCCGGGCCCGTTGTAGCGGGCCACCCACTGCTGGGTGCCGCTGGCATCGTACTTCACCGTGGTATAG
>JACPEP010000036.1 GCA_016183425.1 Chloroflexota bacterium | reverse complement strand
CAGGGCTATGGTGATACAGTCGTCTTGCACTCGCCGCACCTCCTTCGCTTTGAGATGATCTTTGCTTCCCAAAGCTACTGAGGCCAGCGGGTGCTTTCAACTCATTTCATCCCCTCTTTCACACTTAACAGCGTAGACCCCCGCACAACATAAACTTGACACCCGCAATCAGCTATGAGAAAATGACGCAAAAGTAGCCTAGAGCCTTCGGAAAAACAATAATGAACGCAAGTGAACTTATTGACGGTCTAATTGCAAAGCTTGTTGACTGGCGTGGCGCGACCTTTGCCAACATTCGAAAAATCATCCATGATGCTGATCCGGAGATAGTCGAGGAATGGAAATGGATGGGTACCCCCGTCTGGTCTCATGATGGAATAGTCTGTTTTGCAAATGCTACCAAAGATAAAGTGAAGCTGACCTTTTTTGAAGGTGCGAGTCTTCCCGACCCAGACAAGCTCTTCAACTCGGAGCTTGAGGGCAAAAAAAGGCGAACGATCGACCTTCACAAGGGCGACAAAATCAACGAGAGCTCACTAAAAATTCTCGTCCGTTCTGCCGTGGACCACCGTCATGCTAAAGTGAAAACCGCTGCTACGACTGGCGGGACTCGAAGCAATGTACAGAGGAAATTAGCAGAGTGACCACTCGCTCCCATCATTTCTCGTCTTGCTAGGCTCATGATGACGGTAGCAACCGGCCGCTATAGCGGCCAAACTCTGCTCTGCAACGTCGACATCAATAAATCGATCAGGGAAATCCTTTCCAAATGCTCGTAACCAGCCACCGGTGTCGGCGGTCAAAGCCCACACATTGACATGCTTGGAACCCAACTCGTATAAAGTATCACCGCTAACACCTGTCTGTAGCACAGGGTAGGTGAACCGTCGTCAGGCGAACGTCGTTTGCGGTTGACCCACACACATAGGCCACTCTTGGGCTCTTTGGCATAACTTACATGCTGGCGATGTAAGCCTAATAGGGTGGGTGTAGCGCAGCGGAACCCACCTCGCTGCTGATTGCCCCCGGTCTGGGCGATAACCTTTGCCATCGAATCTTTGGGTGGGTTTCGTTTCACTTCACCCACCCAACGACTGATGATGGTGGAGGAAGGGGTTTGAGTTGCCCGGCCACCCTTACGAATGCTATACTTTTCTTTGTGATAAATAGGAGACCTTAAGCAGTGTCGGAAGTAGTCAATAAACCTCACCTCATGTCCGGAAACGAAGCCTGCGCCGAGGGGGCTTTGGCCGCCGGGGTGCGCTTCTTCGCCGGCTATCCCATCACGCCCTCCAGCGAGATCGCCGAGATCATGTCCCGGCGTCTCCCTCAGTTGGGCGGTGTCTTCATCCAGATGGAAGATGAGATCGCCAGCCTGGGAGCGGTCATCGGAGCCTCCTTGACTGGCCTCAAAACCATGGATGCTACCTCTGGCCCTGGCTTCTCGCTGAAGATGGAGAACCTGGGCCTGGCCATCATGCTGGAGGCGCCCTGCCTCATCGTCAACGTGCAGCGGGTGGGCCCCAGCACCGGCATGGCCACCTTCCCCGCTCAGGGGGATGTGCTCATGACCCGCTGGGGCACCCACGGCGACCACCCCATCATCGCCCTGGCCCCGTCTTCTGTGGCCGAGTGCTTTCACCTCACTGTTAAGGCGGTGAACCTGGCGGAACGCTTCCGCACCCCCGTTATCCTCCTCTCCGATGCCCTTCTCGCCAGTCTGAGAGAGAAGGTAAGCTTGCCCACCGATGTGGAAAGGGTGGAGCGAAAAAGGGCCGTGGCACCACCAGAGAGCTACCGGCCCTACGCCCCCGACGATACTGGCGTTCCCCCTTTCGTTCCCTACGGCGCTGGCTACCGGTGGTATGCCAGCAGCAGCCTTCACGATGAAGACGGCCACGAGGCCACTAGCGATACCCAGGTGGCCCATGGCCTCATCCAGCGCCTTCATGGCAAGATTTACGATCATCTCTCGGAGATAGTTCTTGCCCAGGAGGAGTCCATGGCCGATGCCCACATCGCTATCCTGGCCTACGGCTCCGTAGCCCGCTCGGCCCGGGGGGCGGTGCGCATGGCTAGGGAGAAGGAGATCAAGGCTGGCCTGTTGCGTCCCATCACCCTGTGGCCCTTTCCCGCGGACATGGTGAGGCGGTGGGCAGATCAGGTGGAGGCCATCATTGTGCCCGAGATGAACACCGGCCAGATGGTGGAGAAGGTGCGGGAGGCTGGCGGCGGAAGGACTCAGGTGCTCTCCCTGCCCCGCTGGGATGGCCGCCTTATTCCCCCAGAGGACATCCTGGAGAAGATAGAGGAAGTGGCCCGTGGCTGAGGAGGCACTAGTAGCCAGTCCTTTGGAGAAATATCTGCGTCGCCCTGGTTTTCCTACCATCTGGTGCCCCGGCTGCGGCATCGGCATCGCAACCGGAGCCATGCTGCGGGCCATCCAGCGCCTGGGCCTGAACCAGGATGACGTGGTCATGGTCACCGGCATCGGCTGCTCCGGGTTTATCTACAACTATCTGAACTTCGACGGCTTTCACGGCACCCATGGCCGCGCCCTGGCCGTGGCCACGGGCATCAAGCTGGCCAACCCCCGGCTCCATGTCATCGTTCCCATGGGGGACGGCGACTGCGCCGCCATCGGCGGCAACCACCTTATCCACGCCGCCCGTCGCAACATCGACCTCACCGCCATCGTTATCAATAACCAGACCTACGGCATGACCGGCGGCCAGTACTCTCCCACCACCCCTCATGATGGTCTGGCAGCCACCGCCCCGTACGGCAACGTGGAGCGTCCCTTCGACCTGTGCCAGGTAGCCCAGGGCGCTGGTGCCAGCTACGTCGCCCGGGGGACCACCTACCATGTCCTTCAGTTGGAGCGCCTGATCGTCGCCGCCATTGAGCACAAGGGTTTTTCCTTCGTGGAGGTGGTGAGCCAGTGCCCAGTGCAGTACGGTCGGCGCAATCAACTGCCCTCGGCGGTGGATATGCTTCGCTGGCAGCAGCGCCACACCGTCAGCCCCCAGGTGGCCGCCAGCCTGAGCCCGGAGCAGCTTAAGGATAAGGTGGTCACCGGGGAGCTTTATAGTCGAGAGGCGCCGGAGGAGGAGTACACCTATCGCTACCGCCAGTTGGTGGAGAGGGCCCAGGGGAGGGCGGTCCATGAGTGACCCTGAGGGCTACTGGGAGGTGCAGATGGTGGGGGTGGGGGGGCAGGGGCTGGCCCTGGCGGGACTCATTCTGGCCGAGGCCGCGGGCATTCACGAGGGATGGCACGTGGCTATGACAGAGAGCCACGGCGTCAACGTTCGCGGTGGCCCCTCCCGAGCCGAGGTCATCATCAGCCGCCAGGAGATCGACTATCCCTGCGTCCGTCGCCCCCATATCCTGGTCGCCTTTACCGAGAAGGACGCCCAGCGTCTGGGCCCTCTTCTTCGTCAAGAGGGTATCCTCATCGCCGACTCTACTATCCCTCAGCTACCAGACCTTCCTGGCCGGGCAGTGTCTTTGCCATTGACCCAACTGGCGCAGGAGTTGGGAGATGTAGTAGTGGCGGGCATCGTGGCCCTGGCGGCCATGACAGACCTGACGGGGGTAGTCTCCTGGGGGACCTTGGAGGCAGCCGTCCTGGCTCGGGTACCCCCCAGGGCTAAAGATATGAACCTGAGGGCCCTGGAAGCCGGGAGGCGGGCGGCGGCAGAGGGGGCGCCTTTGGAGGGACAGGCTAGAAGGAGAGCCGATGAGTAAAAACCTGCGCGACTTCATCGCCTACCTGGAGGAGGCGGCACCGGAGCACCTGGCCCACGTGCGGCGGGAGGTGGACCCCCGATTCGAGCTCACGGCGGTGCTTGCCCGACTGGAGCAGGAGAAGAGGTTCCCCGCCGTCATTTTCCATCAGGTTAAGGGCTCTTCTTTTCCCGTGGTGTCCAACATGCACGCCGACGTGAGGCGGCTCCTCATGGCGGTGGGGGTGGAGGGGGGCATCCCGGAGTTCCTGCGGGTCTACGGCCGCTGGGAGGATAACCCCATTCCTCCCCGCCTGGTGCCTTCGGGCCCGGTGCAAGAGGTGGTGGCCCTGGGGGAGGCGGTGGACTGTACCCAGCTTCCCATCGTGACCTACCACGAGCGGGACGCCGGCCCCTACATAACCCTGGGGCTCATCATTATGAAAGACCCGGACAGCGGCGTCCGCAATGCCGGCATATACCGCCTCATGCTCCAGGGCAGGGACAGGTTCGGCATCCAGATCTCCCAGACGGCCCACGGCCACTACATATGGCAGAAGAACGATCGGCGGAACCGTCCCACGGAGGTGGCGGTGGTCGTCGGCCACCACCCCGCCTTCTACCTGGGTTGCATGAGCTTCACCCCCCTGGAGGTGGACGAATTCGCTGTGGCGGGGGCAGTGATGGGGGAGCCGCTGCCTCTGGTGAAGTGTCGCACGGTAGACCTGGAGGTCCCCGCCGAGGCGGAGATGGTGCTGGAGGGCATCATTCCCCCCGGTGTGCGAGAGAAGGAGGCCCCCTTCGGGGAGTACCCGGGCACCTACGGCCCAATGAGAAACAACCCCGTGGTCATCGTACAGGCCCTCACCCGCCGCCACGATGCCTACTATCAGAACTGCTTCGTGGGCCACCCGGATAACCTCCTTCTTACCGGAGTGGTGCGCTCTAGCATGATATTCCGGACGGTGAAGATCGCCTGCCCCACGGTGACGGCGGTGCACATGCCCCTCTCAGGACGGTGCCGCTTCATTTGCTACGTGGCCATGGATAAGATCATGGAGGGCGACCCCAAGAACGCCGCCATGGCTGCCTTCGCCGCCGACCCCTTCCTCAAGTTTGTCATCGTGGTGGACAAGGACGTGGACATCCTGGACGACAGCCAGGTGCTTCACGCCATGGCCACCCGCCTGCGGGCGGACACCGACACCTTCATGGTGACCCATGCCCGGGGCTCCCCCCTGGATCCCGCCTCCTACGACCCCGTGGGCGGCTCCCACATCGTCACCAAGATGGGCATCGACGCCACCCGCAAGGCCAACTACCCGGAGGAGATAAGGGTGCCCGGCACCGAGGCCATTGTTCTAAGGGAGTATCTGGAGTGAATACAGGAGTGACCCATGGTTGACCTGAGAGTTAATTTCGCGGGCCTGGAGTTCAAGAACCCCATCATCGTGGCCTCGGCGGAGCCCACCAACTCCGTGGCCCACATCAAAAGCTGCGTCGACGCCGGGGCAGGGGGGGTCATTGTCAAGACCCTCACCGATTCCCAGGCCATGATGACCCTGACCCAGCACTCCCGATACGCCATTCTCAATGAGAGGGGGGAGCTTTGCCAGGGACGCATCCCTCGCTCATATACCTTCTATAGCCGCTCCGGCTTCATCCCCGAGCCATGGCACGAGTGGCGTCCCAAGCTGGCGGAGGCCCAGGCCTATGCCCAGGAGCGGGGTGCCCAGGTCATCGGCAGCGTGGGGGCTCTAGAGCCCGAGGCGTGGCCGGAGATCGCCGCCATGGCGGAGGGGGCGGGGCTGAAGATGCTGGAGCTGAACTTCGGCTGTCCCCACCCCTCCCAGATGGGAGAGACCAAAACAGGGATGCTCATCGGCCAGGACGAGGCCCTGGCGGCGGAGATAACCGCCTCTGTCACTAGAGCCGTCTCCATTCCCGTCATCGTCAAGCTGACCCCTCAGGTGGCGGATATGGGAGCCATGGCCCGGGCGGTGCATCAGGCGGGGGCGGCGGGGGTGACGGTGAGCAACCGCTTTGTGGCCTTTGCCGTGGATATCGAGACGGGCCGCCCCTACATCGATGGCCGGGCGGGGGTGGGGGGGCCGTGGGTCAAACCCATCACCCTGCGCTGGGTCTCCGAGATCCACAGTGCCCTGGGCCTGCCCATCGCCGGCTCCAACGGCATCTACGACTGGCGGGATGCCGTGGAGTTCATCATGAGCGGTGCCACGGTGATGGAGGTGTGCTCCGTCATCATGCTCAAGGGCTTTCAGGCCATAACCACCATGTTGGAGCGGCTGGCTGCCTTCATGGAGCGGAAGGGATACAGGACCATAGAGGATATGAGGGGTTTGGCTACCCGGGCCATCCTGAGCTATGGGGAGCTTCTTTCTTTGCCTAAACGGAGGGCCGTCATCGACTACGGGTTGTGTCGGGACTGCAAGCTGTGTTATCGTTCCTGTTGGTACGAGGCCATGGATCTCCAGAACGGCAAGGTAGTCACGCGTCCTGGGAACTGCATCGGCTGCGAGCTGTGCCTATCGGTATGCCCCGTCCCTGAGGCTATCCGCCTGGTGCCTGGGCAACATAGAGGGTAGCCCAGAAGGGGCCTCGCCCCCTTCTGGGAGGGGTTCTAGGGCTTTGCCCTAGTCACATAATCTCCCCCTTCTCCCAGAGGGAGAAGGGGGACAAAGGGGGATGAGGGGGAAAATGCTAAAAGTCGCTTCTATTCAGCTAGAGATCTCTGATGCCTACTCCAAAGAGAGGCGCCTCCGCCACGTGGAGGAGCTTTTGGCGGGCCTGGCTGGATACCAGCTCATCCTTCTGCCGGAGATATGGAACATTGGGTACTTTTCCTTCGATGTGTATCAAGAGGGAGGCGAAGCTTTAGATGGGGAGACCGTCCTCCGTATGGCGAAGCAGGCCCGGAAGCTGGGGGCGTATCTCTTCGCTGGCAGTCTGGTGGAGAGGGCCGGCGACGCCATGTACAACACCAGCGTTCTCCTCAACCCACGAGGGGAGGTGGCGGCTACCTACCGTAAGATGCACCTCTTCGGCTACGGTTCGGCGGAGGCCACCCTGCTTAGCCGTGGGGAGGAGATTGTGGCTGTCCCTACGAAGATAGGGACGCTGGGCCTTTCCACCTGCTACGATCTGCGCTTCCCGGAGCTTTACCGCAAGCTGGTGGACAAAGGGGCGGAGGTTTTCTTAGTCGCTTCTGCCTGGCCCTATCCCCGCCTGGAGCACTGGAAGGCTCTGAACCGGGTGCGGGCCTTTGAGAACCAGTGCTTCCTCATTTCCAGCAACTGTGTGGGCGTGAACCGGGGCTCTCGTTTCTGTGGGCACAGCGCCATCGTGGACCCCTGGGGCGTTCCCGTGGCTTCGGGGGGCGACCATGAAACCGTCCTCAAGGCGGAGATAGATGTCCAGATGGTGCACCGGGTGCGCGCCGATTTTCCGGCGCTGCAGGACAGGGTTATTCCGATTTAGGTGGTTGCCCCGGCGAGGCAACCACGGAGCGGGGGTTCAGGCCGTGATTGAGAATAGGCGCCGAATGACTACGGAGAGTAGAAAAGGGTGAAACCCATGCGCTTCTCCTTTCCCTATCATCTGTCTCAGGAGGTACAGGAGGAGTTAGAACGTATTGTCTGGCGTATCGTTGACGGATATGGCCCCCAGAAGGTTATCCTTTTCGGCTCCTATGCTTACGGTGAGCCGCACCCGGACAGCGACCTGGACCTCCTCATCATCAAGGAGACGCCGGAGCGCTTCATGGATCGTTGGGTAGCGATTCGCCGCCTCCTTTCGGATCCTCATCGGCACATTCCTCTGGAAACCCTGGTGCTCACCCCTCAGGAGGTGCAGGAGCGGCAAGCAAGGAGTGACCAATTCGTAGAAGAGATTTTGACAAAGGGATGGGTGCTCTATGAAGAAGGAGTCCCTGTATCCTGACGACTGGCTACGACTTGCCGAGAGGGATTGGAATCGGGTAGCAATCATTTTGGGATTCATCCAACACCTACGACAAGGAGTGACGAACCATGATTCTTGAGCTAACCGTGGACGGAAAAACCCCCGGCAGGTTAAGCTTTCCGGTTAAGAAAATGATAAACGCCGGCTTTGCCGCCCGGGACCAGGAGGCGGTGCGCCAGCACATGGAGGAGCTGAGACGACAGGGGGTGACTGTCCCCACGACCACTCCCACCTACTACCCCGTCGTCGCCGATAGAATCACCACTGCTTCGGAGATCGAGGTGGTGGGAGAACACACCTCCGGTGAGGTGGAGTATGTTGTCTTGTGCGCCGGAGACGATATCTACGTGGGCGTGGGCAGCGACCACACCGACCGCAAGCTGGAGGAGCACAGCATCCTTCTCTCAAAGCAGATATGTCCCAATGTCATTTCACCCCAGGTCTGGCCCTATCGGGAGGTGGAGGAAGGCTGGGATGACTTTATCCTTCGAGCGTGGGTAGTAAAAGAGGGGAAGCGGACTCTCTACCAGGAGGCCCGTCTGGCCACTCTGATGCGCCCCGAGGAATTGTTGGAGCGTGTCAGGGAGGTGGTTGATGGGGGGCTGGAAGGAGCGGTCATCTTCTCGGGCACCGTGCCTACCCTGGGGGGCGCCGCCATCTTCGCCGACCGCTTCCAGGGGGAGCTGGTGGACGAGGCGGCGAGGCGCTCATTGAGCTGTTCTTACTTCGTCAGGCCAATACGCTGGTTCAAAGGCGAGGTGTAGTGAGCTTTGAGACTTTATTCATGATTTCGTTTCTCTTGACAATGACGGCTAGAAGGACGGAATATTGAATGGGGTGGGGTAAGATGTTAAAGTGTGCCCAGAAGTAGGAAGGGGACACGATGACGACATTACTTAGGAAGCAAAGAATTCGAGAACAGAGTGAAAAAGCTAGAGTCACGAATCACTACTCTCGAAAAGAAAGCTGAAATGATGAAAACCTCTCTAGCTGAAGAGGAAAAGAAGCGTGTTATTGTGCTGCGCACAACCAGCAGAGAACAAGCTAAGCAGGAAGCATTGGGCTTGTTTCGCAAAGGCGAGCCACTTCTGTACGCCGATGTCGCTCAGAGGTTGCGCATTGGCCTCGCTGAAGCGGTAGAAATCTGCGAAGAACTTATCGCTGAAGGAGAGGTTACTCTTTATGGCAACTCTGACCAAACTGGGTGACCAACTTAGAGCGCAGAAAGTTTCCATCGAGGCCATGAAGATTGAACACAGAGGCACGTTTTCGCGAACGGGTGCCCACAGAAGCCAACGGGCCATAGCGGAGAGAAATGTCGTCTGTGTGATCGAAAAAGAGATGATAATTGCCAGTGGAAGACCCTAAGCCACTTTTTCGCTGGTGTCCGTCAGCCTGTTGCCAACACCGTGCTTGGAGTATATTAACGGACAAGTGCCATTCTTTCCTTGGTAAGCCGCAGGTCCACAGTGATGAAGCTCTACTTGAGATGTCTGAGCCTCTTATGCTAAGCTACGATAGTTTGTTCTTGGAGTCAGGGTTGCCATGAACCAGGAAATCAAGTACTGGGTGGGGTTCAATATTATTCCGGGCATCGGCCCGGTTCGCCTTCGGCATCTGCTGAGCTATTTTCAACGCCTGGAAGTGGCCTGGGGTGCTGGAGAAAAGGAGTTGGCCGCCGCCGGGCTGGACAGCCGTTCCATTACCTCCATCTTAGCCAAAAGGGATCGCATCCACCTGGATGAAGAGATGGAGCGCCTGGAAAAACGAGGCGTTGGCGTCCTCACCTGGGAATCGCCCGACTATCCTGCCCGCCTTCGGGAGATATACGATGCCCCTCCCGTTCTTTACCATCAGGGGAGTTTGGTGCCCCAGGACGAGTGGGCGGTGGCGGTGGTGGGTACTCGTCAGGCCACTGCCTATGGTCGAGAGGTCGCTGCATATTTGGTAGGTCAATTGGCGCGTAACCGGGTGACCACAATCAGCGGCTTGGCCCGAGGTATAGATGCCGCTGCCCACCAGGCGGCTTTGAAAGCGGGGGGGCGGACCATCGCCATTATGGGCAGCGGTCTGGACACAATCTACCCAGCGGAGCATAAGGCACTGGCCCAGGCGATAGCAGAACAGGGAGCTCTAATGAGCGAACTTCACCTGGGTGCCCGTCCCGAAGCAAGGAACTTCCCTCAGCGGAACCGCATCATGACCGGCCTGAGTCTGGGGGTCTTGGTGGTGGAGGCGGGGAAAGCCAGCGGCGCTCTTAACAGCGTTCGCCATGCCCTGGAGCAGAATCGAGAGGTCTTTGCCGTGCCCGGTAGCATCTTTACGCCCACATCCCAAGGCACCAACCATCTCATTCAGGAGGGGGCGAAGTTAGTGCGCCATGTGGATGACATATTGGAGGAGCTCAATATCAATGCCTTGGGTCAGAGGGACACCGTGGGCCAACAATTGGAGATGAAGCTGCCGGCGCCAATCGAAGAGAATGAGTCCCTGGTTCTCCGCCACCTCACCTCGGAGCCCCTTCATATCGATGAGGTGCGTCGCCGCAGCGGTTTGCCTATTGCCGTGATAAGCAGTACCCTCTCCCTCATGGAGCTTAAGGGTCTGGTGCACCAAGTAGGGGCTATGAACTATGTTCTCGCTTGAGAGAGCAGGGGGGATGACGACTTGGTGAGAGCTAAGGCTAAGAAGCTGGTAATAGTAGAATCTCCCGCCAAGGCCAGGACGGTGGAGCGTATATTGGGCGCTCCCTTTCTAGTCAAGGCCTCCATTGGCCACATTAGGGATCTGCCTAAGAGCCAGTTGGGGGTGGATGTGGATCACGATTTCGCCCCCCACTACGTCATTCCTGAAGAGAAGCAAAAAGTAGTAACGGAGCTAAGCCAGGCGGCAAGCGGAGCTTCGGCCATCTATCTGGCCACCGACCCCGACCGGGAGGGAGAGGCCATTTCATGGCACCTGGTTCAAGCCATGAAGACGGGCGACCAGCCCGTGCACCGGGTGGTATTCCACGAGATCACCAAGGATGCCGTGGAGGAGGCCTTTCGCCATCCCCGGAGCATCGACATGAGTCTGGTGGATGCCCAGCAGGCGCGGCGTATCCTGGATCGGCTGGTGGGTTACCGGATAAGTCCCATCCTGTGGAAGAAGGTGCGCCGTGGTCTCTCTGCGGGGCGGGTGCAATCAGTGGCTTTGCGCCTCATCGTGGAGCGGGAGCGAGAGATCCAGGCCTTCGTCCCCATAGAGTATTGGACTATAAAGGCGGAGCTGGCCAAAGGCCCCGATTCTCCTACCTTTACCGCCCTTCTGGTGAGCCAATGGGGGAGCCGAAAGCGCATCTCCCTGCCCGACGAAAAGGTAACCCGCAGTGTAGTAGAAGGGCTCCAAGGCGCTCAGTATACCGTGGCGGCGGTGAAGAGGCAGGAATCCAAGCGCCAGCCGACGCCTCCTTTCATTACCAGTACCCTTCAGCAAGAGGCCTATCGGAAGCTGGGTTTCTCCGCCCAGCGCACCATGACCCTGGCCCAGCAGCTATACGAGGGCTTGCCTTTGGGGGACCAGGGCTCAGTGGGTCTCATCACCTACATGCGCACCGATTCCACCCGAGTTTCCGCGGGGGCGGTGGCCGAGGCTCGGGACTACATCGCCCAAAAATACGGCCCAGATTACCTTCCCCCATCAGCGCGAGCCTTCGTTACCAAGGTCAAGGGGGCTCAGGAGGCCCATGAGGCCATTCGTCCCACCTCAGTCTTCAGGGAGCCCGATGCTCTGAAGTCCCACCTTAACCGAGACCAGCTCCGTCTCTACCAGCTCATCTGGAAGCGTATGGTGGCCAGCCAGATGGCGGCGGCGGTGATGGATAATGTTAGCGTAGACATAAAGGCGGAGGCCAAGAGCGGCAAATATCTCCTTCGGGCCACGGCTTTAAGCGTCAAAATTCCAGGCTTCCTCGCCCTCTATAGTGAGGGGAAGGATGAAGAAGAGGAAGATTCCAAGCAGTCTCTGCCTCCTTTGGCGGAGAAAGAGGACTTGAGCTTGGTGAAGCTTCATCCGGAGCAGCACTTCACCAAGCCCCCGGCCCGCTATACCGATGCCACCTTGGTGAAGTCCCTGGAGGACAACGGTATTGGCCGCCCCAGCACCTATGCGCCTATCATTGCCATCCTCCAGCAGCGGGACTACGTGACCCGGGAGGAGGGACGTTTCCATCCCACTCCCCTGGGCACCCTGATAAGCGACCTCCTGTCTCAGCATTTTCCCCAGATCGTTGACATTGGCTTTACCGCCCATATGGAGGCGGAGCTGGACAGCGTCGCCCGTGGCGAGCGGCCCTGGGTGAAGGCCGTGGGCGATTTCTACCCCTCTTTGCAGGCTGCTGTTCAGAAAGCCAGCGCGGAGATGGAAAAGGTCAAGGTAGCGGATGAGCCGGCCGGGGAGGATTGCCCGGAGTGCGGTCGGCCTATGGTTATCAAGCGTGGCCGCTACGGCCAATTCATGGCCTGCAGCGGTTTCCCCCAGTGTCGTTACAAAGCTACCGCAGCGATGGAAAGGGTGGCGCCTGACGGAGAGGTTTGCCCGGAGTGCGGTCGGCCTATGGTCATCAAACACGGCCGCTACGGCCAATTCATAGCCTGCAGCGGCTACCCTGAGTGTCGATACACTAAGCGCAATGAGCGCAGTTTGGGAGTCGTCTGCCCCCAGTGCGGTGGTGATATTGTGGAGAAGGTTACTAAAAAGAAACGCCACTTTTACGGCTGCAAAAACTATCCCCAGTGCACCTTTTCCCTGTGGCAGCGGCCGCTGTCCGACCCCTGTCCCCGCTGCGGCGGCTTGCTTGTCCAGCAGGGTAAAAATGGGGAGAGATGTGTTGCGTGTTCCTACACAAGCCAGGTACGGGAAAAGGAGAGGATCGGTGCCTGAGAAGGAGGGGGTGGCACTCTCCAGCCCCCTTTTGCGTCAGGAAGGGGAGCTTCTGCCTAGATTCGTGGCTTACCTGGAGTTGGAGCGGCGCCTGTCTCCCTACACAGTGCGGAACTACCAGGGGGATATTCACGGCCTTGTTCAGTTTCTCGATGGGAAGGCGCATCCCTCTCTAATTAGTGTGGACCGCCAACTGATGCGTCTCTACCTGGCCTGGCTGATGGACAGGAAGTACGCTCGTCGGAGCATCGCCCGCAAGCTAAGCGCCTTGCGCGCCTTCTACCGCTTTCTAGTGCGGGAGAAGATCGTTGTCACTAATCCCCTGGCCTTTCTTTCCTCTCCTCGTTTGGGACGGCGTTTGCCCTCCTTTCTCACTCCCTCTCAGGTCTCCGACCTTCTTCAGGCGGTGGATGTCTCATCTCTTCAGGGACTTCGGGACCGAGCCATAGTGGAGCTTCTCTACGCCTCAGGTATCAGAGTCAGTGAGCTGGCATCCCTGGATATGGATAGTGTGAATCTGGGAAGCCGAGAGATTCGCGTATGGGGTAAAGGCTCCCGGGAGAGGCTCGTCCTTATGGGGAAGCCGGCAGCCATGGCCCTGGAGCTCTACTTAAGGGAGGGGCGTCCCAAGCTTCTGGGCAAAAGGAAAAATGACGCCCTGTTCCTTAACCGTTTTGGTGGGCGTGTCTCGGAGCGAACGGTGCAGACGACCCTGAGCCGACTGGCTCAAAAGGCGGGCCTGGAGAAGGCCGTCCACCCGCACCTGTTGCGTCATACCTTTGCCACTCACCTTTTGGACGGTGGGGCCGACCTGCGCACGGTTCAGGAGCTTCTGGGCCATGTCAGCCTATCCTCTACCCAGATATATACCCACGTCACCCAGACCCAGGCCAGGCGCGTCTATCTGGCGGCCCATCCCCGTGCTCAAAAAAGAAGGGACGAGACGAAGGAGTGAAAATCCTGGTCGTTCACGGGCCAAACTTGAACCTTTTAGGACAGCGGGAACCGGCTGTCTACGGAACTACCACCCTGGCGGAGATAGACGGAGCGCTGCTAAAGCGCTCCGAGGAGCTGGGGGTGGAGCTGTCCATCCTTCAGTCCAACAGCGAGGGGGCCATCATCGACTTTCTGCACCGAGAGGCCCCCTCTGCCCAGGGGATTGTTATCAACCCCGGTGCCCTCACCCACTACGGCCTCTCTCTTCGGGATGCCCTGGCTGCTCTAGCCGTCCCCTTCGTTGAGGTACACCTGTCCAATATCTACGCCCGGGAGAAATGGCGTCACCGCTCGCTCACCGCACCCTTGGCCCGAGGGCAGATAAGCGGCCTGGGATGGCGGGGATATATCATGGCCCTGGAGTTTCTTGCCGAGGGAAGGCATGATGGTAAGTGAGCGACTGAAGAAGCTTCGCCAGCAACTGGTGGAAAAGGAGCTGGACGCCATACTGATCTCTCAACCGGAGAACCGTCGCTACCTCTCCGGATTCACCGGCTCCGCGGGTTACCTCCTTATCTCCCAAGATAAGGCCATTCTGGCCACGGACTTCCGTTATGTGGAGCAAGGGGGACAGGAAGCGCCCCTCTTTCAGATTGTCCAAGTGGAGGGGGAGCTTCACCATTGGTTCCCTGGCCTGGCGGGAGAGGTGGGGAGACGGCTGGGGTTTGAGAGCGCCCATATTTCCTATGTCGCCTTTCATCAGTGGCTGGCATCGGTGAAGGAAAACAAGGTTCCTTTGGATTTGGTGGCCACGGAGGGGGTAGTGGAGCCGCTGCGGTCAATAAAAGAGCCCGCAGAGCGGGAGGCTATGGAGCAAGCGGCGGCCATAGGTGATGCCGCCTTTAATCATCTGGTCTCCGTCGTGCAGCCAGGGATGACAGAAAAAGAGGTGGCCTGGGAGGTAGAGCGTCACATCCGGGAGGCGGGGGCGGAAAAAGTGGCCTTTGACATTATCGTTGCCGCGGGGCCCAATGGCTCTCTCCCCCACCACAAGCCCTCTTCTCGGCCCATTGCCACGGGTGAGCCAGTGGTGGTGGACCTGGGGGCTCAGGTAAACGGCTATTGCAGCGACATGACCCGTACCCTTTGCCTGGGTACCCCCGACGATACTTTTAGGAAGGTATATGATGTTGTGTTGGGGGCTCAGCTAACGGCGATGGCCACTATTCAGGTGGGAGCAACGGGGGGGCAAGCGGACGCTCTGGCCCGTACCGTCATTGAGAAGGCAGGCTACGGCGCCGCCTTCGGCCACGGCCTGGGGCACGGTATTGGCCTGGTGCCCCACGAGTTGCCCCGCCTGGGGCGAAGATCGGAGCACGTCCTCAAGGATGGCATGGTTTTCACCGTAGAGCCCGGTATTTATATTGCTGGTTGGGGCGGAGTTCGTATCGAGGACATGGTGGTTTTGGAGGGGGGGCGGGCCAGGGTATTGACCAAAGCCAAGAAGGGCTAAGGTGTGGGGAGGCAGATTTGATTAGCACGGGCGACCTGAAGAAAGGAATCAACATCCAACTGGATGGGGAGCTCTATAACGTATTGGACAATCAGCACATCAAGATGGGCCGGGGCACGGCCCAGGTGCGCCTGAGGCTACGGAGCCTCAAAGCGGGCCACATCACGGAACGGACCTTCCAGGCGGGGGAGAAGTTCCTTCAGGTACGTTTGGAGAGTCGTTCTGTTCAATATCTGTATGGCGAAGGCGACCTTTACTACTTCATGGACAACGAGACCTTTGAGCAGAGGGCACTGTCTGCGGAGCAGTTGGGGGATGCCCTGAGCTACATTAAGGAGAACATGGCCCTGGAGCTTCTCCTCCACGATGGTGAGGCCATCGGAGTGGAGTTGCCCGTAACGGTAGACCTGCGGGTGGCGGAGACGCCCCCCAGCTTCAAGGGGAATACCGCCTCCGGCGGCGGCAAGCCAGCGGTGCTGGAGACGGGCCTTGCTATTCAAGTGCCTTTCTTTGTCAACGTAGGAGACATGATTCGGGTCGATACCCGTGCCGGAAGGTACGTAGAGCGGGCCTCCTGAACTTCAGGGCTGTGGAGTTTCCGTTGCTCAGGGCTGACTTGCACCTTCACACGTGCTACTCTCGAGACTGCCGCATGATGCCAGAGGAGATCGTGGCCCGCTGCCAGAGGGTGGGCATCAATTGCCTGGCGGTGACCGACCACAACACCATCGAGGGGGCGCTGGAGGTGCAGAAGATAGCTTCCTTCCCTGTCATCGTGGGCGAGGAGATAAAAACGACCCAGGGGGAGATCATCGGCCTTTTTCTTACTCAAGAGATACCCCGGGGACTGACTCCTCTCCAGACTGTGACACGCATTAAGGAGCAGGGGGGGCTGGTGGTGGTTCCCCACCCTCTGGACCGCCTGCGCCGCTCACGTCTTCGCTATTCTGCTCTCATGGATATACTGCCCCAGGTAGACGCCCTGGAGGTGCTCAATTCTCGGGTGACCTTTGGCAGCGACTGTCGCCGGGCCCGGGCCCTGGCCAGGGACAAGGGCCTTCTCACCACCGTCGGAAGCGATGCCCATACCCTGGGCGAGATCGGCGCCGCCTGGGTGGAGATGCCCCAGTTCCATGACCTGCCCGGCTTTCGTGATGCCCTGGCCCAGGGCAGGGTGTCGGGCCGGCTGTCTTCACCCCTGGTGCATTTCTTCTCCCTGTGGAACCGCTGGCGGAGAAGCAGAGGGAGGCTATCCGCCATCCCCCGCCGTTTTTGAGAGCTATGCTCAGGTTGGGTTGGTTCTCCACCGGTAGGGATGAAGCGGCCCTGGACCTGCTGAAGACAGTGTGGGAGGCCATCCAGGGGGGGGAGATAGAGGCGAAGATAAGCTTCGTTTTTTGCAACCGGAAGCCCGGAGAGGCAGCCGCCAGCGACGCCTTTATTCGATTGGTGGGAGACTACGGTGTTCCCCTCATCACCTTTTCCACACGGCGCTTTCAGAGGGAAAAAGGTATCTCCACCCCACACGATTCCAGCCCCCGCGCCCCTTGGCGCTTGGAGCACGATAGAGAGGTGATGCGGCTCCTTCAAGGCTATTCTCCTGACCTGTGTCTTCTGGCGGGCTATATGCACATTGTGGGCGAGGAGATGTGTCAGAGGTACAATATGATAAACTTGCACCCCGCCGCCCCTGGCGGCCCCACCGGCTCCTGGCAGCAGGTCATTTGGAGGCTGATGGAAGACAGGGCCTCCCGCTCAGGGGTCATGATGCACCTAGCGACCCCGGAGCTAGACCGGGGTCCTGTGGTCACCTACTGCACCTACTCCCTGCGTGGCGAACCCTTCGACGGCTACTGGCGGGAGATGGAGGGAGTGAGCATCCCGGAGATCAAGAGGCAGGAAGGGGAAGCCAATCCCCTCTTCCGCCTCATCCGGCAGCACGGCCTGGCCCGAGAGTTTCCCCTCATCCTGGCCACTATCAGGGCCTTCGCCCAGGGCCGGGTGAGGATAGAGGAGGGGAAGGTTTTGGATAGCCGGGGAAATCCCGTGGCGGGCTACGACCTCACTGAGGATATAGAGAGCCAGCTAAGGGACAAGGCAACGCCGTGAAATATATCTGCTTTGACCTGGAGGGGCCTCTTACCCCTCAGGATAACGCCTATGAGCTGATGCGCCGCCTTCCCCAGGGAGATCGTCTCTTTCAGGTCATCAGCCGATACGATGACCTCTTGGCTTTGGAGGAGAGGCCGGCTTACGAGGCCGGCGATACCCTTGCCCTCATTGTGCCTTTTCTGGTGCACCACGGAATGCAAGAGGGGGATATAACACGAATGGCTGAGATAGCTCCTTTGGTAGACGGTGCCCAGGAGTTGATAGATCGCCTGAAGGCATCGGGGTGGCCGGTTTTCTGCATCACCACCAGCTACCGGCAGTTTGCCCTGACGATGACGCAGCGGCTAGCCATACCGGGGCCAAGGGTGGCAGCAACTGACTTTCCGCTAGGGGAGCTTCGCCGCCGATGGAGCCGCCCTTTGGGACAGGCGGTGGAGCGGGTGGAAAAAGAGGTCGAGGCCCTTCAAGCAGAGGGAGATGACGAAACCATAAAAAGAAGCCTGGATCGCTTCTTCTGGGAGGAGCTGCCATCTCTGGGGTGGATAGTGGGGCTGGTGCAACCGGTGGGGGGGCAGCGCAAAGTGGCCGCCTTGGAGGCTTTCGCCGCCGCTCACCAGCCAGACCTGGGCCAGTGGGTGGCAGTAGGTGACAGCATTACCGATGCCCGTATGCTGCAAAGGGTAAGGGATGCCAGTGGGCTGGCGGTGGCCTTCAACGCCAACCAGTATGCCCTTCCCCGGGCTACCGTGGGACTAGCTAGTACCAATATCTTGGATCTGGAGCCTGTCCTTTCCGCCTGGAATAAGGGGGGCCGGGGGGAGGTGGAGGAGGCGGTAGGGAGGTGGGAGAAGGTGGGTGGCGAGGGGGGGCGGCGGCATTATCACTGGCTCCTGGGTCGCCGTGATTTAGCGAAACCCCTGGTCATCCACGCTCGCCTGCGTCGCCAGGTAAGGCAGGAGGCAGGAAGGCTGGGCTAATGAAACAGGTTGTCGGCTGGGGCGCGCTGAATATGGATCGCATCATCAGGGTGGAGCGCATCCTGGTGGATGGCGAGGCTGCCATCCTGGAGCAGTTGCCTCCCCTCCCCGGCGGCTCCGCCGCCAACACCATCGCCGCCTTGGCCCGTCTGGGGGTGAAGACGGGTTTCCTGGGGGCGGTGGGGGATGATGAGGGCGGCGGGATGCTATTGGATGACTTTCGCTCTCACGGCGTGGACGTGAGCCACATCGCGGTCAAAAATGGGTGGCCCACAGGCGCAGTCCTTTGTCTATCAGATAGAGAAGGTAATCGCTCTCTTTACGTCTCCCCGGGGGCCAACGAGCTTCTGGCTGTCGCGGACGTAGACCTGGAGTACCTGGCTGAAGCGGAGGTTGTCCACCTCTCATCCCTTTCCGGCTCCCCGCAGCTTCAGCAACAGAAGGCGGCGGTGGCGGCGCTGTCCGATAGAGTAAAGGTCTCCTTTGCCCCCGGGGCCCTCTATGTGCGGTGGGGATGGACGGAGTTGGCTCCCATTTTAGAGAGATGTCACTTCCTTTTCCTGAACCAGGACGAGATAACCGCTCTCACCGGACAGGGGCTGGAGGCTGGAGCCAGACGGTGCCTTGAGGCGGGATGCCAGCAGGTCACAGTCACTCTAGGGGCAGGGATTCAGGTGCCGGGCTCTTCCATCCCCAAAGGTGCCTACATCGCCACCCGGGATAGCCAGTTCTTTCTCGACATCCTGCCATCGCCGGCCGGGCCCGTGGAAGCCACCGGTGCCGGCGACGCCTTTGCCGCCGGCTTCCTCTTCGGCTATCTAAATGGCCGAGACTTACTTAGTTGTGGCCGCCTGGGGATGGCCTTGGCCCATCTGGCCCTTTCCCGGCCGGGGGCTAGGGTGGGCCTGCCAACCTTGTCCCAGCTAAATTCCTATCTGGATAGTCTTCCATCTTGAGGCCTTGATATATCGAGGCCAGCCTCGTTGTAGCTGCAGATCGAATTGATGATTCGGGCCTCAGGAGGCGGCGGCCTTACCTCCTTGGATCACCCGCAGCCCCGCCTCCGTCCGGATCGCTGCTGCCTTGTCTGTTCTCTCCCAGGGCACATTAAGGTCGTCTCGGCCAAAATGGCCATAGGCGGCGGTGGGCCGATAGATGGGGCGACGCAGGTTAAGATTCTGGATGATGGCCGCGGGGCGGAAGTCGAAGTGTTTCTTTATCAGGGCCAGGATAAGCTCCTCATCCACCTTACTGGTGCCAAAGGTCTCGATGGCGATAGAGGTGGGCTGGGCGACACCGATGGCGTAGGATAGCTGAACCTCCATCCTATCAGCCAGGCCAGCGGCGACCAGGTTCTTGGCTGCATAGCGGGCTATGTAGGCCCCGGAGCGGTCAACCTTGGTGGGGTCCTTGCCGGAGAAAGCGCCGCCACCGTGGCGACAGACCCCCCCGTAGGTGTCCACAATTATCTTGCGCCCGGTGACGCCGGCGTCCCCCATGGGTCCGCCGATGACGAAGCGTCCCGTGGCATTGATAAAGTATTTTGTGTTGTCGTCCAAGAGGTGGTGGGGAACGATGGCCTTGATGACATGCTCGGTGATGTCCCGATGCAATACCTCGTTGCTCACTACCTCGTCGTGCTGGGCGGCGATGACCACGGTGTCCACACGGTGAGGGACGCCAAAGCGATACTCCACGGTGACCTGAGACTTGCCGTCGGGGCGGAGATAGGGCAGTAGCCTCTCCTTACGAACCTGGGCCAGACGCTGGCACAGCTTGTGGGCAAGCATGATAGGCATGGGCATTAGCTCCGGCGTCTCGTTGCAGGCGAAGCCCACCATCATTCCTTGGTCACCTGCCCCGATCTGCTCCAGCTCATCGTGGGTCATCAGCTTGCCTTTTCGTACCTCCAGAGAGCGGCTCACCCCCATGTCGATGTCCGCCGATTGCTCTTTGATGGAGACCAGCACGCCGCAGGTCTCGTAGTCGAAGCCGTAGCGGGCCCGGGTGTAGCCCACGGACTCAATGGTCTCCCTGATGATTTTGGGGATGTCCACATAGCACTCGGTGGTTATTTCCCCCAGTACCATGGCGATACCGGTGGTCACCGCCGTCTCGCAGGCCACCCGTGCCAGGGGGTCCTGGGCAATGATGGCATCCAAGATAGCGTCGGAGATCTGGTCGCACAGCTTGTCCGGGTGCCCCTCAGTAACCGATTCTGAGGTGATGAAATAGGAGGGGGATTTCATAAAAGTGGAATCCATTGTTCGGTTAGCTCCTTTCTTGAACTTTTTTCTTTGACAAAAGAGTTGTAGTCGGGGTCGGGACGACCCCGACTAGGTTGCCCAAGGCTAGGTTCCCTCGTGCCAGCTCTCCAGGTATCTTCGCTGCTCTGCCGTGAGGGTGTCGATGGCTATCCCCATGGAGGAGAGCTTCAGGCGGCCCACATCGGCATCTATATCCTGGGGCACAGTATAGACCCGCGGCGTCAACTCTTTTCCTTTTTGGGCGATGTATCGGGCGCACAGGGCCTGATTGGCAAAGCTCATGTCCATGACGCTGGCAGGGTGGCCCTCCGCTGCTGCCAGATTGATGAGGCGGCCCTCCCCCAGAAGGTAGAGGTGGCGTCCATCCTTCAGTCGGTACTCCATTACGAAGGGGCGCACCGTTCGTTTCTCTACTGCCAATTCCTCCAGAGCTGGGATGTTTATCTCCACATTGAAGTGGCCGCTGTTGGCCATTATGGCCCCGTCTTTCATGGCCAGGAGGTGCTCCCGGTCGATTATCTTTAGCCCGCCCGTTAGGGTGACAAAGACATCCCCCACCACCGCCGCCGCCTTCATCGGCATGACCTGGTAGCCGTCCATCACCGCCTCCAAGGCCCGGGTGGGATTCACCTCGGTGACGATGACGTGGGCCCCCATCCCCTTGGCGCGCAGGGATACCCCCCGGCCGCACCAGCCGTAGCCGCAGACCACCACCTTCTTGCCCGCCCAGAGGATGTTGGTGGCCCGAGTGATGCCGTCCACGGTGCTTTGGCCGGTGCCGTAGCGGTTATCGAAGAGGTGCTTAGTGTCTGCCTCGTTCACAGCCACGATGGGATATTTCAGGGCTCCGTCTCGCTCCATGCTGCGCAGGCGAATAACCCCAGTAGTGGTTTCTTCCGTGCCCCCCAAGATGGCGGGGATGAGGTGCTCATAATCTTTGTGGATAGTGGCGTGGAGGTCGGCGCCGTCATCCAGGGCGATGTGGGGTTGGTGGGCCAGGGCGGCCACGATGTGCTGGTAGTAGGTCTCGTTGTCCTCTCCTTTGATGGCGAAAACAGAGATGCCATGGTTGGCTACCAGGGCTGCGGCAACGTCGTCCTGGGTGCTCAGGGGGTTGCTGGCGCACAGGGCCACCTCCGCACCTCCTGCCTGAAGGGCCAGGGCCAGGTTGGCCGTCTCGGTAGTGATGTGGAGACAGCCGGAGATGCGAACCCCCTGGAGAGGCTTCTCTTTGGCGAAGCTCTCACCGATTAAACGCAGTACGGGCATCTCCCGAGAGGCCCACTCTATGCGGAGTTCTCCTGGGGGAGCCAGGGATGAGTCCTTGATGTGGTGGTTAACCGGGCTTTTGATGCTCATGGCTCTTTTGCTTTACCAACCTTCCTATGTCCTAGATTATTACTCACCATTTCTTTTGTTTGTCGTGATACATCATTGCAAGCGTCTAACATTGCGAAGAAGGGCAGCCGAGGCCAGGGAGACCAGGCTACACACCACACCCTGGATGCCCAGGGCCAGGGGAGCGCCCATGAGCTCGGCGCCGGCTCCCAGGACTAGGTTGCCTAAAGGCTCCATGCCCGTGGCCACCTCACGAAAGCTCATGATTCGTCCCCGAAGGGCATCGGGGATGTTGAGCTGCAACAGGCTATTGTTTGTCGCCTGGTAAACAGCGTTGGTGCCCCCGGCGATGAAGACCATGAACAAAGAGAGGGCGAACCATTTAGAAAAGGCGAAGGAAAGAAGAAAAACCCCCAAAGCCACGCCGCAGGCAAAAATAAGCTGCCCCTTGCGACGAAAATCCCTTATAGAGGCTAAGGTGAAGACGCCTACTATCGCCCCCAATCCAGGCGCGCCCATGAGCAGTCCGTAGCCCTCAGGCCCCACCTTGAGTATATCCCGGGCGAAAACGGGCAAGAGAGCCACATAGGGCATGACGAGGAGGAAGGGGATAACCCACAGGGTGATGAGAAAGAAAACGAAGGAGTTGGATTTAAGGTAGCTGGTGCTCTCGCTAAAGTTCTGAAGCACGGAGGCTTTTCGAGCACTGAAGGGAGTAAGGGGGGTATCGATGAAGAGGAGCATGATTAGCGTCACTAAGGCACCCAAAGCTCGTACTCCCAAGACGCCGCTGATGCCAAAAGTGCCGATGAAAAGCCCGGCCAACGGCGGCCCAAAGATTCGGGAGCCGGTGACGGAGGCCATATCCAGGCTGACAGCGTTAACCAGGTCCTGTCGGGGCACCAGGTTGGGCAGGATGGTGGCCCGAGCGGGATGGTTGAAGCACTGGGCAATGCCCCCCAGTAAAACCAGCAGAAAAATTTGCCATACCTGTACCTGATGGGTGAGGACGAGAGCCGCCAGAATAACAGAGAGAAAGGAGAAGGCCACCAAGGTGCTCATGAGAAGGTTTCGTCGATTAATCCTGTCGGCCACCACACCGCCAATTAGAGGGAAAACCAATCGTGGCCCGCTTCGGGCAAAGGCAACCAATCCCAGCCAAAAGGGGGAGCCAGTTATATCCAGCACCAGCCAACTGATGGCGGTCAGCTCCGCCCACTCTCCGGCGTGCTCTGTGATAGAGCCCAACCACATCCAACGGTAGTCTTTATAGCGTAGCGATGCGAAGGTGGTTGATTGCCATGTCGTCGGGGTAGGGATTTTGGCCATCTATTGCCTTCTTCCCGCCCGGGGAAGAGGGAAGGCCTTTGGGGCGGCTAGGGCCTGTCGCCGCTGTTCCACTAGCTCTCGTGTGCCTTTGAGGAGCCCCTGGACGCCCCAATCCTCCACCACAAGACTGGCCACGGCGGCCCCGTGGGGCAAGGCCTCCGCCAGGGTTCTTTCGGTCACCTGCCCTTGGGCCGTCAGATAGCCCATGACCCCTCCGGCAAAGGCGTCTCCCGCGCCGGTAGGGTCTACTACCTGGGCGACGGGAACGGCGGCCACTTCCCAACATTGAGAGGCGCTGAAGAGAGTTACCCCTCGATTTCCCTTCTTTACGATGACCCCTTTTGGTCCCATACGCAGAATATTCCTCGCGGCTACCGCCATGTCTCTTTCATCAGTCATAAGGTGGGCCTCCTCCTCGTTCAATGTGACCAGCTCTGCCTTCGCCAGAACCATTCCCAATTCCTCTGTCTGGTGACGTATCCAGTGATCCATAGTGTCCACCAAGGTTAGGGTATTCTGGGAGCGTTGTTGAAGGGCCAGGAGTTGAAGCTGGGGGTCCATGGTGGAGAGGAAAAGAAAGGGGCTTTTCTGGAGGTGGGGACGGAAGTGGGAGAAGGCGTTAGGGCTGAGCTCCAGCACCTCCCGATGATTCCAGTCCCGGCCATAGCGGCAAGCCCAGCGGAAGGTGGCTCCGGGGATAGTCTGCACCCCCGCCAAATCCACCCCCCGTTGGGCGAGGAGGTTCAGGTAGTGAGGAGGGAAGTCGCTGCCCACCGCTGACACCATCCCAACTGGCCCGTAGAGGCTGGCGGCGAGGGCGAAGTAGGTTGCCCCGCCTCCCAAAAGGTCTTCTACTCGGAGGTGGGGGGTCTCGATAGTGTCTAAGGCCACCACTCCCACTACTACCAGGGGCGGAGATTCATGACGGTATGGAGATGCCTGATCGGTCACCTTCGGCTCCTAACCACCTGGACCTGGGTGGCCCGCGAAATAGGTGAACTCCTGGAATTCTCGATAGCGAGACGCAATTTCCTCCCAGGTTACCGTGGCCAGGCGGCGTACACTGAACTCCTCCACGGTGAAGCTGGCGATGACGCTACCGTGTACCATGGCCTGTTTGATAGACTCCGGGCTAAATTCACCCCGGGCGGCCAGATACCCCATGAAGCCACCAGCAAAGCTATCTCCGGCTCCGGTAGGGTCCTTGACCTCCTCCAGGGGGTAGGCTGGGGTCACAAAATACAGGGAATCGGTGAAGAGCACGGCGCCGTACTCTCCCTTTTTGACGATAAGGGCTTTGGGCCCCAGGCGGAGCACTTGGCGAGCGGCGGCCACTACCGAGTTAGTGCCGGCGAACATGCGTAGCTCAGCCTCGTTCATGGTTACAATGTCCACCCCCCTTATGGTGTGCTCCAGGGCTTCCCGTTTCCTCCCAATCCAGAAGTCCATGGTGTCCATCATGGTTACTTTGGGGCTTTTTATCCTCTCCAGCACCTCGCGTTGGAGGTCCGGATCGATGTTGGCCAGGAATACAAAGGGGGTTTCCTCGTAGCCTGGAGTTAGCTGAGGATGGAAATCGGCGAAGACGTTCAATCGAGTCTCCAGGGTATGGGTAGTATTGAGATCGTAGTCGTAGACGCCCGCCCAGCGGAAGGTGTGTCCCGGGGCCATCTGGAGGCCGCTCAAGTCGATGGGGCGGCTGCGCAGATATTGCAGGTGTTCTTTGGGGAAGTCCCGGCCCACCACAGCCACCATATTGACGGGGGCGAAGAGGGAGGCAGCCATTGCAAAGTAGGTGGCCGAGCCTCCCAAAGCCTCGGTCACTTTGCCGAAGGGTGTCTGTACAGTATCCAGGGCCACGGAGCCAACAACCAGGATGCTCACCTTCAATACTCCTTTTAGTCCTTGAGGTATTTCTCCCTGAGGAGGGCGGCTGTCAGCGCTGTCAACTCCAGGGCCTGCGCCGCGCCGTCTTCGGAGAGCCCGGAAAGGCCACAAGAGGGGGTCACCAGCCAGCGCTCGCGAAGAAGGGAAGGCGTCACCCCCTTTCGGGAAAGGGCCGCCGCCGCCGCCTCCCATCGATCGGTGAGGCTGGCCGGGGTCTCCCTCTTCAGAGGCTCCGGCTCGTTGGGAACCAGACCCCAGGCAATGATTCCCCCACGGCGCAAAAAAGCCTCCACCTCATACGGGTATAGGCCAAAGGTCTCAGCATAATTGTAGGCGTCCAGGCTCAGGATGTCCACCGAGGTCTCCAGCAGGAGAGACCAATCTGTGTTACCACAGCAGTGAACCCCTTTGAAACCCTGGATGCCCTGAAACACTTCCTCCAAGAGGGAGACCACTAGCTCTCTAGGCACAGACACGAAGGCGGAACCTAAGGCACTCAAATAGGGCTCGTCCACGAATATAACGGTCTGGGGGTGGAGCTTCTGGAGCATCTTTTCCTGCCAGGTGGCCTTCAGACGCAGGTGTTTGGCCAGGGCGTCCGCCAGCACCTCATCGTAGAGCACGGAGCGTCGCTCTTCATTGGTAACAGTGAGGCCCCAGCTCACCGGGCCGACCACCTGGCCCTTCACTGCCATAGCTGAGGGGGGAGGGGTGTCCAAAAAGGCATATAGCCCGGCGGCGTACTCAGATGTTACCGGCCGGGACAGGCTGTTGTCCTCCAGATAGGCCCGGTAAAGCTGGCTCAGGGATTCCTCTTTTTCCGCGTTATCGGCCACGTAGATGCGCCCTCCCTCCACTCTGACGCCCGGGAAGCCCTGGCTGAACTGGACATACATATTCTCCAGGAAGGAACGCTTGGGCAACTGGGGCCACGCCGGCAACTGGGGCAAGTACTTCATCACCAGGGAGCAGGCTGCCTGGGGGTCGGTGTGGGGCAGGCTACCGATGACGGTAGCCTGCCCTTTGGGGGCGAGATCGCGTCGGCTCAAGACTTCTCCCGGGGCAGATACTTGCTTACGATGGGCCCCAACTCCTCCCAAACCGGGGGCGGTATCAAGTGCGGGGCAGTGATGATAGCGTTCTTCAGGGCAGAGCTACAGGAGCAGTCCCGTCTTTGTGGAAGATGGGAAAGTGTCTCCCGGATGACCCTCTTAGACACTGCTACGTTGCGGAGCAGATTAGAGACGATCATCTCTACGGAGACGGAGGCGTGGGTCTCGTGCCAGCAATCGTAATCTGTGGTGCAGGCCAGGGTGGCGTAGCACATCTCCGCCTCTCGGGCTAGCTTGGCCTCGGGAAGGGCGGTCATGCCGATGACGCTGGCCCCCCATGAGCGATAGAGATTGGACTCGGCGCGGGTGGAAAACAGAGGCCCCTCCATGACCACGTAGGTGCCTCCCCTATGGACTTTAGGGGCTGCCTGCGCTGCTTTTTCGTAAATAAGGCGGCTCAAGGTGGGGCAAAAGGGGTCGGCAAACCCCACGTGGGCCACCAGCCCGCGGCCGAAAAAGGAGTTGACCCGGCTTCGGGTGCGGTCGATGAGCTGGTCGGGGATGACCAAATCCAGGGGGCGGATTTCCTCTTTGAGGCTGCCTACGGCGGACACAGAGATTATCCACTCCACCCCCAGGGTCTTCAGGGCGTATATGTTGGCCTGAACCGGTATCTCGGTGGGGCTGAAGCGGTGTCCTCTCCCGTGGCGAGGAAGGAAGGCGATTCTCACTCCCTCCAGGGTGCCCAAGACCAGGGCATCGCTGGGCTCACCGAAGGGAGTGGAAATCCTGACCTCTTCCACATCGGCCAGGCCCTCCATTTCATAAAGGCCACTGCCCCCTATGATGCCAACTTTGGCTGATGGCACGTAGACCTCCTAGTGCTGAATCAGACGAATACCTGAGTGGTGACAGAGAAGGGGAGAGTTTAAACGGTTGAAAGTTTCGATTTCTTCCGGCACTGCTTGTCCCAGGATCGCCATGATTATACGCCCCACGCGGTTATTGGAGAACCAATCTGGCATGTTGCAAAGACAGATGGAGCCATCTCTGTGTAATAATTCATATGCCTCAAATATCTGGTCGCGAGTCGGCCTGGTGTTTCTGTTATCGATTTCTACCTGGTTGTTGGCCGTCGAGCTAATTCTGTTTGGTCGTCTTTGGTCGATTGTGTAAATTGTTTGCCCATCAAGTGTCTGCACTCTTGCCCAAAGCTGATCATTCGTTAGCATAACAACCTCCACTTTGCGTCATTGTTGCGCCTCCCGTTTTTCCTCCTCTCCCCGCCCTGAAGGGCGGGGCTGAAATCATATCAGACCGCCACGGCGCTTCTGTTGCGCTATATAGCCTAGCACCCTTTGGATTTTACCCTCGCTAACCTCCAGGGCGTGATAGCCGCTGGTCCAGAGATGATTGCTGCCCATATCCAACCTCAGGTCAGGAAAAGCCTGAAAGATGCGTCGTGCTGAGATGCCCTTGACCATACTCATGACCTTAGACAGGTTCTCCCTAGAGGTCCGCACCAATAGATGTACGTGGTCTGGCATTATTTCGTATGAAGACACATCATAGCCCTTTTCACAGATAATCTGGGCAAAGACCTTTCGCAGTTCCTCTTCAAGATCCCCAAGGAATATCTTGGTTCGGCGATAAGTCGAGAAGGTACAGTGAAAAAGTTTCTCCATTTCCCAGCCCCGCCCTTCAGGGCGGGAGACCCCCGTTATCCTGGTATTCATTTTTCCCCTAACCCCTAAAGAAGGGGTTTTTGGTGTTCATAATCATTATCCTCCCCCCCTAAATGGTAGGGCTGCCCCTACCACCTGTCTTAACCCTTCCTGGTAGGGTGCCCTTATTATACCCCCTTCGGTAACTATCGCCGTAACGTAGCGGTGGGGAGTAACGTCGAAGGCGGGGTTAGCCACCTTTGCCCCCTCTGGTGCAATACGGAGGCCGCCGATGTGGGTCACCTCCTGGTGGGGACGCTCCTCGATGGGGATGAGGTCTCCGTGGGGAGTATCCAGATCGACAGTGCTGGTAGGGGCGGCTACGTAGAAGGGGATGTCGTTCTCTTTAGCCAGGACGGCGATGTTGTAGGTGCCGATCTTGTTGGCCACGTCGCCGTTGGCGGCGATGCGGTCGGCGCCAACGATGGCGCATCGGATATGCCCTCGACGCAGAAAGTGGCCCACCATGGTATCAGCGATGATGGTCACCGGTATCCCCTCCCGCACCAGCTCCCAGGCGGTGAGACGCATTCCCTGGAGGCGGGGGCGGGTTTCGGCGGCGTACACCTGGAAGCGTTTCCCCTCCTCCCAGGCGGCTCGGATTATCCCCAGGGCCGTGCCGTAGGCCACCGTGGCCAGGGCGCCGGCGTTGCAATGGGTGAGGATGGTGGAACCGTCCTCAATAAGGGATGCTCCGTAGCGCCCCAGTCGGCGATTGACCTCCTCATCCTCCGCCTCCATCCTTTGCGCCTCTGCCAAGAGGGCTTCCTTTATCTGGGGCACCGTATCCTGTCTCTTCGCCACCCGAAGCATTCGTTCCACGGCCCAGGACAGGTTTACCGCCGTGGGTCGGGTGGCTACGATTTCACGCCCTATTTCTTGGAGGCGTTCCACCAGCTCGTTCTTGTGAGAAGTGTCCAGCTTGAGGACGCCCAGAGCCACGCCGTAGGCGGCCGCCACCCCGATAGCGGGCGCCCCCCGCACCTGCATCTCTTTGATGGCTGCCGCTACCTGACGGTAGTCGTCTAGCTCCAGGTAGATCTCAGCCTCGGGAAGTCGGGTCTGATCGATGAGCCTAACCTTGCCGTTGCTAGACCATTGAATTGTCTTCATAAAAGCCTAAGATAAAAAGAAAACTTCTCCGATGAGAGAAGTCTTCGCCGTTCCATCACTCTCATCTTTCCCCGCCAGGGCGGGGTCGGAATTGGCACCGTGTCCGCGGGGCGACTTAGAGCGTTGGCCACTGCGTCGCGGGCCGAGGACGGGTTGCCGGGCTTCACTGGGCCAGTCCCTCCACCACTCGGGATAAGAGCGTTGCCCACTATTCAGTTGTTGGGGGTATGTTATCACACTCCCTGGTAGGTGTCAACGGCGGCCCACGATTTTACAGGCGTGCCAGCCGTTCTCTCAGGGCTACCGCCCTCTGAATAATGTCCTCGATAACCTCTTGAACAGTTAGCACCTGGCCCACCAGGCCCGCCACCTGGCCGGCGTAGAGGAAGCCGGCCCCCAGGTCCCCATCCACCGCCGCCCGACGGTTGCTCTCACTGCTGAGGTACTGGGCCAGATCCTCGGCGGAGGCGCCCTCCATCTCCCGCTTCAGGATCATCTCCGATACCTCGGTGCGCAGCGCCCGATGAGGGGTGCCGTGGCTCTGCTGGATGACAATGGCATCCCGCTCTGAGGCCTGGAGAAGGGCCTCTTTATAGTTAGGGTGGGCAATGCATTCCCTGGTGGCGATGAAGCGAGTGCCCATCTGCACTCCCTGGGCACCTAAGGCCAGGGCGGCCACGAAGCCCCGGGCATCGCCGATGCCGCCGCCGGCGATGACGGGGATGCTCAGGCTGTCCACCATGCGGGGCACCAGGACCAGTGTGGATACGTCGTCCAGGCCCGGGCTGCCGCCGCACTCCCGCCCCACAGCCACCACGATATCCACTCCCACTTTCTGGGCGGTGACGCCGAAGCGCACCGAGGGAACGACATGGGCCACCTTTACCCCCGCCTCTTTGAGACGGGGCATATAGGCCTCCGGGCTGCGTCCGGAGGTGAAGAGTATGCTCACCCCCTCCTGGATGATAGCCTCTATCAGGGCCGTCCGGTCTCCCCGTCCCACGGACATATTGATTCCAAAGGGCTTATCCGTCAGCTCTCGGCACCGTCTTATCTCCTGGCGCAGTCCTTCCGGCGTCCCGCCGCCAAAGGAGGCGGAGATGAGGCCCAGGCCGCCGGCGGTGGAGACGGCCGCCGCCAGACCGGCGTCGGAGATGTTGGTCATCCCCCCCTGGATGATGGGATATTGAATGTCCAGAAGCTCCGTGACTCTAGTCTGGAAGGGACTATTCATGAGGCGGCTCCGGAAACTTTCTCAAGGGAGGGCCCTCTGGAGGGCGGATGTAGGAGCCGGTGCGGGCGGCGAAGGTGGAAACCAGTTTCTCACTCCGCGTGCCGCATCGGGGACAGGAAGCCGGCTCCTCGGCCTTACTAAGAGGTCGCATAAGCTCGAACTCTTTTTGGCACTGAGGGCAGAAATACTCGTAAAGGGGCACTTCTAACCTCCTACAAACCGTTTTTCTGCTATCCCTACCGATGGTGTTCCACAAAGCGAGCCATACGCCGCAGTGCCTCGTTTATCTCGGCCAGGGAGGTGGCATAGCAGCAGCGCACATGGCCTTCTCCCCCCGCGCCGAAGGCAGAGCCGGGCACTACCGCCACCTTCTCCTCCACAAGAAGACGTTCGGCAAACTCCTCTGAGGAGAGACCGGTAACGCCAATGGAAGGGAAGGCGTAGAAAGCGCCTTGGGGCTCAAAGCAGGAAAGGCCGATGTCGTTGAGACCCTTGACCATCACCCGCCGCCGCCGGTCGTAGTCGGCCACCATCTCCAGCACTGCTGCCTCTCCGGCCCGAAGGGCCTCCAGAGCCGCCTTCTGGGACATGATGGGAGCGCACAAGGCGGCGTACTGATGGATTTTCATCATTGCCTCGATGATGGGGGCCGGGGCGGCGGCGTAACCCACGCGCCATCCTGTCATGGCGTAGGCCTTTGAGAAGCCCCCTAAAAGGATCGTCCTCTCTGGCATCTGGGGCAGAGATGCAAAGCAGGTATGCTCGACACCGTATACCAGCCGGTCGTAGATCTCGTCGGAGATAACCAGTAGGTCGTGGCGGCGAGCTATCTGGGCTATCTGAAGCAATTCCTCGCGCTCCATGACGGCACCGGTAGGGTTGCTGGGGTAACCCAGGAGGATGGCTTTGGCGCGGGGCGCTATCTTCGCCTCTAGGTCCGAGGGCTGGACTCGGAAGCCCGTTTCCATTCTGGTGGGCACCGGGATGAATTTCCCTCCTGCCAGAACAGTGCCGGGCATGTAGGAAACGTAGCTGGGGTCAGGAGAGAGTACCTCGTCTCCCGGGTTTAGTATGGCCCTTAGAGCCAAGTCCAGGGCTTCGCTGACGCCCACGGTGATGAGAAGCTGGGTGTCGGGGTCGTAGCATACCCCGTAGCGACCCTCCAAATGGGTGGCCAGCGCCCGGCGGAGCTCCAGAAGGCCGTAGTTGGAGGTGTAGGTAGTGTAGCCCTTCTCCAGAGAGTAGATGGCTGCCTCCCGAATATGCCAGGGGGTGGGGAAATCCGGCTCTCCCACACCCAGGGAGATGACCCCATCCATGGAAGCCAAAAGGTCGAAGAAGCGCCGGATTCCGGAGGCGGGTATCTGCCTTACCCGCTGAGAGAGGAAATCCGCCGCTTCCTTGCTTTGGGCTACCGACATATTCGGCCTTTTCAAGTTGGTCTATCTCACAGAGTCAGCGGCAGGCGGGGGGCCTGCTGTTGGCTCACCAGTATCTCGCCGTCCTCTTTGTAACGCTTGAGGAGGAAGTGGGTCACCGTCCCTTGAACGGAGTCCAGGGAGGCCAGCTTCTCAGAAACAAAGGCAGCCACTTCGCGCATGGTGTTGGCGGTGACTACCACCGCCAGATCGTAGGTGCCCGAGACCAGATACACGGAACGAGCTTCAGGGAAGCGATAGATGCGTTCCGCAACGCGATCGAAGCCCACTTCTCGTTGGGGAGCCACCTTCACCTCCACCAGGGCCCATACTCCCTCCCGTCCCGCCTTTTCCCAATCCACCACAGTCTTGTAACGCAGGATGAGGTGGCTTTCTTCGGCTTGGTGAATGGCCTCCGCTACTTCCAGCACAGAGCGGCCTGTCATGGCCGCTATCTGCTCCGGGCTGGCTCGGGCATCCTTCTCCAGTATCTCCAGGATGTCGTGCACGCAAACCTCCCCGTGGCTACAACCGGGCTAAGTCTGACGACCGCGAATAGTCTGGATGCGGTTTCGGTATTCCTCCTCCACATCTCCCATGTGGGAGACTATTTGGCGGATGGTCCACTCGCCGGCTTCCCACTCCTGATCCAGCTTCTCATCACCGATGCCCAGAAGGTTGCCTAGGAGGTCGGCTCGGGCCGCCTCCAGGTCCCCCAGGTAGCGATTCAACTCGGTGCGCCGTAGCCCGACCCTGACTCGGGCGCGGAAGAGGTGGTAGAGGTGGTCTCGCTCGTGGTCCGCCATACCTTGGAGGATCTGACGGATAGTGCGCCCGCGCAGGTAGCCCTCCCCCTGCCAGGTTAAGTTTAGCTCTTCCGGGGTCAGGTCGGAGAGGATAGCCTGGGTCTCTTTCCTGATGTCCCGCAACCGGTCAACAAGCTGCTCAAGCTCTTTATCCATGGTTTTTCCTCCCTAAGTTTTTCTATACCCCAGGCTTAAGCCTGGGGTATAGAGGCTACCATTCTCCACCTCACTCTTCTACGGCTACTACGCTGCACAATGATATGCCGGCGTCCAGCACCTTGAAGGGCAGGGCCGCTATCTTGACCCGCTGCTTCTGAATAGCGCCGCAGTTTACCAGGCCTCCCAGCATGGCCCAATGAGGGCGGAAGGGCAACAGGCCTTCGCGCTCTCCCGTCTCCGGATTCAGGCCGATCATGTTGGATGTGTCATAGAGGAAGAGGTCGCTTCCCAGTGACTCCATGATCTCCCCTATCTTCTGGGCGCTCTTATTGATGTAATGGGGTGTTCGGATGTGGTAGTCTCGGCCCATCTTAAGGTAGCGCTCGTTGTCGCCCCAGCCGGTGCGCACCATGATGGCGTCCCCTTTTTGGGCCGGCACTTTGGAGTAGGCTCTCTCCACGTCCTCGGCGGTGACCACCTCTTCCGCCCCCTTGGGGATATCCAGGATGACGGCATCGCGCATGAAGTATTTGGTCATCACCTGGTGGATACGGGGTGAGTCCTTGAATTGCCCTTGAAAGCTGGCCAACACCAGACGAGTTCCCGATTCCAGGAAGACATTGATGCTCCAGATGGAGCGGCCATGGGTCTCGTAGTTCCAGCCCTTGCGAATCTTTACCTGGGTATCCCAGAGGTCGCCGCCCTCCAGAGAGCGGTGCTGATAGCCAGTTCCCATGCCCTCGTAGAGGGGCATCGTTAGATCGGTGAGTCGCATGATTTCTCCTCCTCTTTTTAATTTTCCTTCCCGTTTACTTTGACGCCAGGGCCTGGGCCAGGTTTACAAATGTCCCCACCGGCACCCCGGTAGCCCCTTTGGGAGCGTAAGCAGTGTCCTTATCCTGGAAGGAGGTGGGGGCTATATCCAGGTGTACCCAGGGAGTGTCTTCGGCGAACTCGGCCAGGAACATGGCGGCGGTGATGGCCCCTCCCGCCCGGCCCCCCACGTTTTTGATGTCCGCCACGTCGCTCTTGATGAGTTCCCGATACTCTTCGTGCATGGGCATCTGCCAGGTCTTTTCCCCCGCCGCCTCCGCCGCTTCAAGAACTTTTTGTAATAGCTCCTGATTATTGGTAAAGGCGCCGGTGCACACCGGCCCCAGGGCGATACTGCACGCGCCGGTGAGGGTGGCGGCATCCACCAGGTGGGAGACGCCTAGCTTCCGGGCGTAGGCCAGGGCGTCGGCCAGGATGAGGCGCCCCTCGGCGTCGGTGGAGATGACCTCGATGGTCTTGCCGCTCATGGCCCGCAGAACGTCCCCCGGTTTGTAGGCGGCGCCATCGGGGAGGTTCTCCGTGGTAGGGACGAGGCCGGTGACGTTCATCTTTAGCTTGAGCTGAGCGATGGCCGCCATGGCGACGATGACGGCCGCCCCACCAGCCATGTCTCCCTTCATCTCCTCCATCCTCTCGGAGGGTTTGATGGAGATACCGCCGGAGTCGAAGGTAATACCTTTGCCAACAAGACCAAGGTTTCTGTCGCTGGAAGGGTCCCCGCGATGGCTCAATATGATCAGCTTGGGAGGTTCTCGGCTGCCCTGGGCCACCCCGAGAAGCCCTCCCATTCCCAACTCCTGCATCTCTTGCCGCTCCAGGACGCGGAGCTCCAGTCCGTGGGCATCGGCCACCTCTCGGGCCTTCTCAGCCATGAGGGTGGGGGTCATGTAGTTGGCTGGCTCGTTGACCATGTTCCGGCAGAGGTTGGTGGCCTCGGCCACGATTTTGCCCCGGGTGCAAGCCCTCTCCAGAATAGGGGTCTTGTCGACGTCCCGCTCCACGATGGTGAGGGACTCTACCTCGCCGAAGTCCGCCTCTTTGGTCATGTGGCGGCGGAAGGTGTATAGACCCAATACTGTCCCCTCTACCAAAGCTTGAGCCGCTGTACCTGGCTCCAGGCCGCCGATGCCCCCGCCGTGAACGATGGTAGTTATGCTTTTGGCGCCCGCATGGCGCAGTGCCTTGGCGGCCGTGGCCGAAACCTGCCGCACCCGGTCTAGGGTGAACTCCTCTCTCTTGCCCAACCCCACCACCAGCATTCGCCGGGGTGGTATGCGTCCCAGGCTGTGGATGATGGTCACCTCGTTGAGCTTGCCCTTAATCTCCCCGGAGGCAATGAGCTGGCTGATGGCGCCGCCCAGGGCGGCATCGGCGGCGCCGGTGGCCCCGCCAGGCTGGGTTACCCCTTCGAAGAGGTTCACCACCGCCCCGTCTGTGGCAACCTGGGCAATATCGCCCCGAAGGATTCGAATCTCCAAGTAGTCTCCTTTCAGGCGGCCCGCTCGAAGATGGTGGCGATGCCCTGGCCGCCACCGATGCACAGGGTCACCAATCCGTAGCGAGAGCCGCGTCTCTCCATCTCGTGCATAAGCTTCACAGTGAGGATGCAGCCTGAGGCACCTATGGGATGCCCCAAGGCCACAGCGCCACCGTTGACGTTCACCCGGCTCCAATCCAGGCCCAGACCCCGTACCACGGCCACTGCTTGGGCCGCAAAAGCCTCGTTCAGCTCCACGAGGTCGATGTCCTCCAGCTTTAGGGAAGAGTTCTTGAGGACTTTTCTTACCGCATGAAGGGGCCCCATGCCCATGATGGCCGGGTCAACTCCGGAAGCGGCCCGGTCCCGCACAAATAGGCGAGGCTTCAGGCCCAACTCCTGGGCGCGGCGGCGGGACATGAGCACCACGGCCGCCGCGGCGTCGTTGAGGCCTGAGGAGTTGCCGGCGGTTACGGTGCCATCCTTTTTGAAAGCGGTGGGTAGCTTGGCCAGTTTTTCCAGGCTGGTGTCAGGCCGGGGATGCTCATCGGTGTCCACCACCTTGGGCTCTCCCCGAGGCTGGGGTACGGTAATGGGAAGGATCTGCTCCTTGAAGCGCCCTTCCTGGATGGCGGCCACGGCTCTTTGGTGGCTCATTAAGGCCATCTCATCCTGGGCCTGGCGGCTTACTTCGAAGCGCTCGGCAACGTTCTCGGCGGTGACCCCCATGTGATAGTGGTTGAAGGGGCAATTGAGCCCTTGAATCACTACGTCCTCTAAAATGCTGTCTCCCAGGCGATAGCCCCAGCGGGCTTTTCGCAATATATAGGGGAGCTGACTCATGTTCTCGACGCCTCCAGCTACCACGATGCTGGCGTCACCGGCCATGATGGCCCGAGTGGCGGTGTTAATGGCTTCCAGGCCAGAGCCGCAGATTCGGTTCACGGTGTAGGCGGGTACCTCTACGGGTAGCCCCGCCTCTACGGCGCAATGACGGGCCATGTATCCATCCTCGCCTACCTGGTAGTGGCAGCCGAAAATGACGTCATCTACCTCTTTGCCATCGATGCCCGCTTTTTCTAAGGCTGCCTTTATCGCTGCCGCCCCCAGCTTGTAGGCCGGGTAATCCCGAAAGGACCCCCCAAAGCCGCCGATGGCGGTGCGCACACCGCTGACGATAACAACTTCCTCCATTCAACCTCCTATCGCGTACTCAAAAATGCTGATCTATTCAGCAATCCCTATGGTGTCATCTAAGTATAGCCAACAAGGGGGAGCAATGGCTCCTCCGGAGACCGAGGGTTGGGAACCAGCCGCCTTTCCTGGGGCGATATGTGCCAATCCATCACCTCCAGGGGCACGGCCCCCAGGAGCGGCTCCGCCCCCGGCGGGAGTTCGATTATCCGCACCTGACAGGTTCTACCCTGGACCTCTACCTCCCCTATGCCCATCACCCGATACCGGTGCTCACTGCCGTCCGCCGTGTAGGCCCGTACCTGGCCCAGATCCACCAGCTTCAGCTCCGCCACCAGCTCCACCGGCAGGCATAGCTCTACGGCGCCCGTATCCACCAGGGCCTGACAGACCACATCCTTTCCCCGTTCATGAGGAGGCAGGAAGCGGTTCTGCCAGTTGCGCACCTTTATCTCGACCCGGAAAACGCCCACGGTAGGTATGGTCTCACTTGTAGTCGTAGAATCCTTTGCCACTCTTGCGTCCCAACCATCCCGCCGCCACCATGCGCCTGAGCAGCACCGGTGGAGCGAAGCGGGGGTCTCGTAGCTCATCGAACATGTGGTTGCCGCTGTACATAAGGGTATCCAGCCCCACGTAATCGGCCAGGGCCAGGGGGCCCATAGGATGATTGCAGCCGGTCACCAGGCCATTGTCGATGTCCTCTTTGGTGGCGCAGCCCGCCTCCAGGAAACGGATGGCATCCATGAGAAAGGGTATGATGAGGCGATTGACGATGAACCCAGGGGTGTCGGGGGCAATGATGACCGTCTTTCCCAAGGACTCGCCAAAGGCCCGGGCGGTGGCCAGGGTTGCTTCAGAGGTGGCCAGGGTGCGCACTATCTCCAGGAGTTTCATCACCGGCGCCGGATTGAAGAAATGAAGCCCCAATACCTGCTGCGGTCGTTTGGTGGCGGCGGCCATATCCAGGACGGTCATGGTGGAGGTGTTGGAGGCGATGATAGCGTGGGCAGGGCAGGTCTGGTCCAGAGCGGCAAAAACCCTCTTTTTCTCCACCATATCCTCGATGACGGCCTCGATGACCAGGTCGCAGGCGGCGAAATCCTCCATAGCCAGGGTGCCCCGGATGCGTCCCAGGGTCTCGTCTCTAGCCTCTGCCGTGAGCCGTCCCCGCTCCACGCTGCGGTTAAGGTTGGAACGGATAGCGGCCAGGCCTTTATCCAGGAACTCCTGGGAGATTTCTCGCGTTACCACCGGATAACCGGAGGCAGCGCAAACCTGGACGATGCCGCCGCCCATGATGCCGCAGCCTACCACCCCCACCCTCTTGATCTCCATGGCTAGCTACCTCCTCGCGCTACTCTACCCGTCTCTGCTTACTCAGTATTATATGGGCTACCTGGCTTTAAACTCTGGTTTTCGCTTTTCCGCGAAGGCACGTGGTCCCTCCACATAATCCTCGGTGCGGCGCAGGGTGTCGAAGAGGAGCTCCTCCAGTCGCAGCCCTTCCGGCAGGGACATGCCCAGCCCGCGCACCATAGCCTCCTTGGCCGCCCTCACCCCCAGGGGTCCCAGCTCACAGATCTCCTCGGCCCACCTCTGGGCGGTGGGTAAGAGCTCCAGTGCGGGCACCACCAGGTTCACCAGGCCGAGGCGATAGGCCTCCTGAGCATCCATACGGTGGGCCATAAGAATCATCTCCGCCGCCTTGGCGTAGGGTATGGCGCGGGGGAGGCGCTGGGTGGCCCCCCATCCGGGCATAATGCTCCAGGTCACCTCGGGGGCGCCGAATACAGCCTTCTCCGAGGCTAGACGCAGGTCACAGGATAGGGCCAATTCCAGCCCGCCGCCCATGGCTAGTCCGTTCACGGCGGCGATGATGGGCTTCCATATTTCTAGCCCCCTGGTGATGTTAGGTGGCTCTTGGTACCCTGGTTGTCCCTGGATAGGGATAAGCTTTTTCAGGTCAGCGCCAGCACAGAAGGCACGCTCTCCGGCGCCAGTGAGCACGGCTACCCACACCTGGGGGTCGTCCCGGAAATCTACCCACGCCTGGTGGAGATCGTTCAGGGTTTCGGGATCCACGGCATTCAACACCTCGGGACGGTTGAGGGTAATCCAGGCAATGCGGCCCTTTTTCTCGTAGATAAGTGCCAAGAAAGCCTCCTCTTAGAAAAACTTTAAATATCCCCGGTTATCGCCGCGTTGGACACTTTTTTAGCTTTGTATGACAGACAATTGCATTATACCATCTCCCGGTCTTTTTGCGGAAGCCTGAGCCTATTGGGAACGATACCCTAGGCCCGCCTCTTTTATGGTCCCATGGAGCACAAATCGGCCACCAATAACATTAAGGCCGTCTCTCCACTTCCTTTGCCCGTCTTGATGAAAAGATCGGCTTCCAGAAGGCGGCGGTAGGCGGCATCCAGGCTCTCTCTGGAGTAGCGGGGAGCCTGCATGAGGGCTTTTTGCAAAGGGTAGGGAGGGCCGCCGCCCAGCTTTTCTTTTACCTGTGCCTGAGAGAGGGAGGCTAGCTCTTTGGCTCGGAGAAGGAGACGAAACTGCCGGGTAAGCATCACTAGGATATAAGGAGGAGTCATCCCCTCTTCCAGAGAGCGGTAAAGGCTCTGGAGGGCAGGGCTTGCTTTTCCCTCTACGATGAAGTCTACCAGGTCAAAAATTTTGGTCTCTTTCGCCAGGCTTACGGTCTGATTTACATCCTCCGCCTCTATGGCGCGGGGTGAGGCGTAAAGGATGAGTTTTTCGATCTCGTGGGATAGAAGCCACAGGTTGTTGCCCACCAGGGATGCCAGCAGGGATACTGCGGCGGGAGAGATGGTGCCTCCCTTTGCGGTCACCTGGGTACGAATCCATACGCCTATGTCCCGCTGTCCCAGGGGGCGAAACTCCCGGACAGTGGCCGCTGAAGCCAGGGCCTGAAGCAGGGGGTTCTTGCCGCCAAGCTTGCCGTCTAAAAGGGCAAGGATGGTAGGGGGGGGCATTTGGGGACTGTATTCGGCCAGCTTAAACCAGGCCTCGTCCCCCTTGGGGACAGCGGCGCGCGGGCGGTCAGCAGGCCGAGGCTCATAGAGAGATAGAAGCCCCTCCACGATTATTAACCGCTGCGATGCGAGGAAAGGCATCACATTGCACACTGCCCTTAGCTCGTTCAGACTCAGGTGTCGCCCATTTAGAAGGGTAGTGTTGGCAGTTGCCATGTCCCCCAGGCCCTCTTTCAGTTTATCTACCGCCTGTTTTAGCGAGTACGTATCTTCTCCGTAAAAAATGTAAATCATCGTCTTTTCCTTGATGTGCCTCTATCTATGTAGGTGCTATAATAGCGCTTTGGGCGCTATAATCATGCTACAATTGAGGCGCACAGTAAAGTGGCGGGTATTTAGCAGGTCACCCTAAGGGAGCCTGGATAGTGAGAGTTCCCCTTTTCCCTCTCTGGGGTGATGGGCTTAATAATTCAAGTACCACCGGGAGGTGCCACCGTGGGTTATCAGTCTTACCGCTGGCTATGGTTCCTTCCCCAGTTGTTTAGAAATGGTCGATTGGTCTTTCGATTGCTCCGGGACAAAAGGGTGCCCGGAGCCGTGAAGCTAATCATCCCGGCTATGCTTTTGTACGTTATCTCCCCCATCGATCTTGTGCCCGATTTTCTCCTTGGTCTGGGCTACCTGGATGACATCGCTGTTCTCCTTTTGGGTTTTCGTCTCTTTATTGCCTTTTCTCCCCGCCGGGTGGTGGAGGAACATCTCAGGGAGATATACGGACCGCCGGTGGCCGCTAAAGATAAGGAAAAGGGGTCTTACATAGAGACTTCTTATCAGGTGATGAAGGAAGACAAGGGTTGAGCGGTGCCCTTGACATCTCGGTAGCGAAGATTATACTGTCCCTGTATCGACCGGGTTCTACATGAAACGAGAATCAGCCAATGCGTGAGGAAACCGAAGTGACAGAGCCGAGGGTTTTCACACCTTTTTTTAAAGAGGGGGATGAAGTCACCATAGCTCGGTTGTACACAAACAACAGCTAGGGTTCAACGAGCAGCGAAACGTAGAGAGGAGCACGATGGAAGGGCAGAGGGACTATTGGGCGTTGCGAAGACGAGTAAGCCGTCGGGAGATGCTTGGTAGAGCAGCCCGGGGGGGCGTGGGGCTGGCGATGGTATCACTTTTGGGCTGTGCAGCGGCCAAAGAAGCAACCCCCACCGCTGTTAAACCGGTCTCGGGGGGCAAACTGACGATGGCCGTGTCCCAGATGCTTGGTGCGGACCCTCATCGGCCTTTAGCCGGGGGCGCGGAGAGGCCGGTACGAGAACAAGTCTATCATGGAATATGCAACCTAAGCCCTGATGCTGAGATTGTGCCGGATCTCGGCGAGTCATGGGAGATCCCAGAGCCCGACCGCATCGTCTTTAAGCTAAAGAAGGGGGTCAAATTTCACGACGGAACCGATTTTGACGCCGCTGCGGTGAAGTTCAACTACGATCGTATTATGGATCCGGCCACTCAAGCCTACGATAAACCACGTCTGGAGCAGGCGGTAAAGTCTGTGGAGGTGACGGATAGCTTCACCGTGACATATCGCCTGCCTGGCCCATCGGCTTCTTTCTTCTATAATGTCGCCGCCGAGAACCTGGGCGTCATAGTCTCACCAGCGGCAGTTAAGAAATATAACAACGATTTGACCCAGAAAGGAGTGGGCACTGGCCCCTTCCAACATGGGGAATGGGTCATGGACGACCATCTCACTTTCCAAAGGTTCCCTGAGTATTGGGGAAAAGGACTGCCCTATCTGGACACGGTTCTGATCAGAATCATCCCTGATGAAACCGTCAGGCTAACCATGTTGAAGACTGGTGAGCTGAATTTTATACACAGAGTCGAGCCTCGATACATGAAGACCTTGGGGGAAGACCCAAACTTGGTGGCCAAATGGCGCCCCTCCTTGGCGCCTCTGGGGCTCGCTCTCAACGGGTTGAAGCCACCTCTTAATAATAAAGCACTGCGACAAGCCATTGCCTACGCCATTGACAAAAAGGCAATCACCGATACTGTTCTCGATGGGATGGCCGAACCAGCCCTGGGCTACTATAGTTCTCAATACTGGTTCCACAATCCTAACATTAAGGGCTATACCTACGATCTAGCGAAAGCAAAGGCCAAACTGGCGGAAGGAGGATACCCCAATGGTTTTGACCTGGAGTTGGTCGCTTGGTCAGGTTTCCCCAATCATACGGCGGGTGCTGAGGTTGTGCAAGCCCAACTGGGGAAAATAGGCATCCGAGTGAAAGTTGTCGTACCAGAGTATGCCAAGGGGATCGCTCAGTGGAGAGCGGGTGAATTCCAGGCTCTGCTGGGAAAGACCAGCGGTCCCACGGATCCTTTTAGGCATAACACCGCCAACCTCATGAAGGATGCGCCCTACTGCAAGAATTCATGCCAACCAAACGCGCGGATAGACCAGTTGATAATCGCGGCCGATCAAACCTACGACAAAGCAGAACGAAAACGGTTGTTCAACGAATTGGAGCAACTGCTACTGGACGAGGTTCATTTCCAATATGTGATCGCCCACGACACGAACCGGGTAGCTTACAACAAACGGGTTCAGGGTTTCCTTTTGCCTCTGGAGGCGGACACGGTGAACTTGACCAAAGTCTGGGTATCGTAGAGTTGAACGCCGGGTAAGAGTGCGACAAAGCTTCCCAGTCTCGAAGAGGACTTAGGTACATCTTGGCGACGTTATCGGGGAACTGGGGAAGCGATGGAAGGGGGAGTTTCCCATGCGGTTGGAGTGGGGCACGTTTTTGGTGAAAGATGCTGTCTTTGGCCATAAAACTCAGCTCTCAGACGGGGTTCTGTCCATCGACAGGGATGGACTACGGAGCTTTTTGGCGCAAGACCCGAACCTCGGGGCCATCGATGTTGAAATAGTCCATCCTGGTGATGAGACTCGCATTGTGCATGCTCTAGATGTAGTGGAGCCTCGTTTCAAAGTTGCCGGACATGGCAGTACCTTTCCCGGTTTACTGGGGCCGCCTCACACTGTTGGCGAGGGGCGTACCCACAGGCTGAGGGGGGTAACCGTAGTGCAGACCGCTGACATACCCCACCGGCTCAGGCCGACCCAGTGGGACGAGGCTATCATCGACATGTCAGGGCCAGGAGTAGAGTACAGTCCCTTCGGTAAAACAGTGAACGTAGTGGTGGGGCTTCGTCCCGTTTCGGGCCTGACACCCGAAGAATACGACACTTCCCTTCTCTTGGGCGGGCTGCGGGCGGCGGAGTATCTGGCCAAGAGCACCGCTGACCTCCAACCAGAGCAGGTGGAGACCTTCGAGCTGGGCCCGGTTACCCCTGGTCTTCCTAAGGTGGCCTACATCCGGGTGGCGAGTGGGACTAACGATGTTGCCATTTACGGGGCTAAAAGCGAAGCCATGACGCCCACTCTGATTCATCCTAACGAGATCTTGGATGGCGCCGTGGTGAACCTGAATTGGGGATTTGCCTCCGAGAGGAATGTTACGTATGTACAACTAAACAATCCGGAGGTTTTAGCCCTCTATCGGCATCACGGGAAGGATTTAAACTTCGTGGGTGTGGTAATGTCTGGCAGCGGGGCGCGTTCTCAATGGGAAAAGGACCGCAACGCCGAGCATCTGTCGAAGCTGGCGCGACTTCTGGGGGCGGAGGCGGCTATCATAAGCTGGGACTGGGGAGGCTCCTCGCAGTTTGACCTGATGCTCACCTGTCAGAAGTGTGAGAAACTAGGGATAAAGACGGTGCTCGTTGTGGTGGAGATGGACCAGTCCTTGATCTTCTCAACGCCGGAAGCCGATGCTATCGTCAGTCCAGGTATTACTGATGAAGTCGTTGAGCTGCCGGAAATGAAGCGGGTTATCGGCGGCGAGACTCTTTACAAGACGGGTTGGGAGGCCAAAGGGAGGCTCGAGGTTCCGGTGCGCTATTTGATGGCTTCTACAAACCGTTTGGGTTTCCATTGCCTTACCGCTCGTCAATCTTAAGGCAATCTATGCCAAGCGCACAGAGAGGGGGATGGTTATGGCAAAGATTCGGGTCGTTCATTATTTAAACCAGTTTTTCGCCGGGGTTGGTGGCGAAGAGAAAGCTGGCACGCCTCCTGTATCTCGGGATGGCCCGGTGGGCCCAGGGAAGGCTTTCCAGGAGGTTTTGGGCCAGCGGGGGGAGATTGTGGGCACCGTCTTCTGCGGCGATAACTATTTCCACGAGGATTTGGAGAGGACTAAAAGGGAGGTTCTCGATCTCATAGCCGGCTATCGCCCGGACGTCCTGGTTGCTGGGCCAGCCTTCAGTGCCGGCCGCTACGGTCTGGCCTGCGCTCACGTATGTTTGGATGCGGTTCAAAGGTTGAAGATCCCGGCGGTGGGCGGGCAGCATCCGGACAATCCCGGAGTGGGGCTATGCCGTTCGCAGGTCTACATTGTGGTGACAGGCGAGACGACAGCAGGGATGCGCCAGGCCATTACGACCATGGCCGAGTTAGCCTGGAAGTTGGCAATGAGAAAAACTCTGGGTACTCCTGAGGTGGAAGGCTACCTGCCGCGGGGCGTGCGACGCAATGTTTTTGTAGGGGAGGACGGTGCCGAACGGGCAGTGAAGATGCTCCTGCAAAAGATTAGAGGAGAGCTCTTTACCACCGAGCTGCCCTTGCCCACCGTTGACGCCGTTAAGCCACCCCTGGCTGTGAAGGATTTGAAAGAAGCCGTTGTGGCCTTGGTGACCGAGAGCGGGATCGTCCCTAAAGGCAACCCGGATCACCTGGAATCGGCCCAGGCCAGCAAATGGATCAAATACGATATAAGGGGCAAGGCTGACCTTACTGGCGAAGAGTTTATGAGCGCGCATGGGGGCTACGATAACCGGTTTGGCAACGAGGACCCCGACCGCCTGGTGCCCCTGGATGTGATGCGGGAGCTGGAGCAGGAAGGAAGATTCAAGCAGCTCCTTAACCACTACTACGTGACGGTGGGTAATTGCACCAGTGTGGAAAGTGGTCGACAATACGGCAAGGAAATCGCCACTGAGCTCCTGGCCCAGGGGGTGCAGGCAGTAGTGCTAACTGGAACCTGAGGAACCGGCACGCGTTGCGGGGCAACGCTTACCAAAGAAATGGAGCGGGCGGGCATTCCTGGCGTCCTGATTACCGCCTTGCCCGATCTAGCCCAGCGCGTCGGCGCCAATCGCATCGTCGCTGGAGTTCGCATGCCCCACCCCGTGGGAGACCCGTCGCTACCCCTTGAAAAGGAGAGAGCGCTGCGCCGACGGATCGTGGAAACAGCACTGAAGGCTTTGCAAACTGAAGTGGGAGAGCCAACGGTCTTCATCGTTGCCAAGAGCGGGCCTTGATGTAGTTCGGAGTTTTGATCGGGAAGCCTTTCGAGGGACCTGGATTCGGGAACCAGTTGTTTCAAACAGAGAGGAGAGGTAAGTGGACAAGATAAAAGTGGCTCACTATATCAATCAGTTCTTTGCTGGTATAGGAGGTGAAGAGAAGACTGACGTTGGCCCTGCCTGGCGTTACGGACCCATCGGGCCCGGGATTGCCTTGCAGGCAGCCCTAGGGGAGGAAGGAGAGGTAGTTAGCACTATCTTTTGCGGCGACAACTACTTCAATCAAAACCTGGACAAGGCAAAGGAACAGGTATTTTCTTTTGTTGCCCAGGCATCCCCGGATATTTTGGTAGCCGGGCCAGCCTTCGACGCTGGCCGCTATGGGTTGGCTTGCGCCCATGTCTGCACCACTGTTGCTGAGAGATTAAACATCCCAGTCGTAAGCGGCATGCACCTCCAAAACCCTGGCGTGGAGCTATGTCGGCGCCTGACCTACATCGTCGAGAGCGGAGAATCGGCGGCCGCCATGCGCCGAGTCACCGCGGTGATGGCTGGGCTGGCTCTGAAGCTAGGCCGAGGCGATCAAATAGGTCCTCCGGCAGCAGAAGGATATATACCTCGAGGGGTTCGGCGAAACGTCCTTGTCGACAAGAATCCAGGCCAGCGAGCGGTGGAGATGTTGCTTAAAAAGCTCAAAGGTGAATCATTTGTCACTGAGCTGCCTTTGCCCACTTTCTCCCCTGTGCCGCCGCCGTCGGCAATCCACGATCTCAGAGACGCCGTTCTCGCTTTGGTAACAGAAGCCGGCGTCGTACCGAAAGGGAACCCCGATCGCCTAGAATGGACCCGGGCAACGAAATGGATCAAGTATGACATTGCTGGCATAGACGATCTCACCGGAGACGCCTATACGTCAGCCCACGGGATGGCGGCCGGCAAGTTTGCCGATGAAGACCCTGACCGGTTGCTCCCTTTGGATGTTCTGCGGGAGATGGAAAAAGAGAATGTGTTCAAGAAGCTCCTTGACCACTATTACGTTACCGTGGGCAATGGAACCAGTGTCGAGAGCGCTACCAAATACGCACATGAAATCGCCAAAGAGCTCCTGGCCCAGGGGGTGGATGCGGTAGTGCTCACTGGAACCTGAGGAACGGGGACTCGTTGCGGCGCAACGATGGCAAGGGAAATGGAACGGAGCGGATTGCCGGTCGCTACCATAACAGCTCTTCCCGATCTGGCGCAACGAATAGGAGCGAGTCGAATCGTAATTGGCACTGCCATGGCTTACCCTTGTGGCGACCCCAGTATTTCCTCGGCGGAAGAAAGGGGACTGCGCAGGCAGATCGTGGAAACGGCACTGCTGGCTCTTCAAACCGAGGTGAAGACGCCGACGGTCTTCACTGTTAAATAAACTGGGGGTTGTGGTATGATTCTACCCCGTTTTTCGAGAACGGGGCGGTGTTCTGCAAAGTTAGTTGTTTCAGGAGGTATCCCATGAAAGAGGGGAAGAATTACTGGGCAAGTGTTTTTCGGGAAAGGTTGTCCCGCCGTCAGATACTGAGGGGTGCCGCCCGAGCGGGCCTGGGTGTAGCCGGAGTCAGCCTTCTGGGCTGTGCCGCCCCCACCCCCACCAAGGCCCCGGCCGCCGCCACACCTACGGCGCCACAGCCCACCCCCACCCCCGCTAAGGCCACCTACGGCGGCACTTTAACGATAGGATCTCCGGCCATGTTGTACGAGGACCCGGCTATTTCTATGGGTGGCGGTATAGAAGGGCTGACCAAGGGGCAACTTTACGAGAATTTGGTGGAGGTTCACCTGGAAGGTAAACCGCGCCCCTGGGTGGCCAAGTCCTGGGAGATCCCGGAGCCCGACAAGTTTATCTTTAAGCTGGAGCCGGGGATCAAATTCCACGACGGGGTAGCCTTTAACGCCTCCGTTGCTAAGTTCAACTATGAACGGGTCATCGACCCCAAGACCAAGTCCGATAGAATGGACATACTTAATCAGGAGGTGAAAGCCGTCGAAGCTGTTGACGACTATACTGTAGCCTATCGGTTACGTGCCCCCTCGGCATCTTTTTTGATGGCTATTGCTGGTGAAACCTTAATGTCCTTTGTATCCCCCAAAGCAGTTGAAAAGTACAACAACGATCTGAGACGGAGTGGCGTTGGCACCGGGCCCTTTCAGCACGAAGACTTTCGAATAGATGCCCGCGTCAGTATGGTACGCTTTCCCGACTACTGGCAGAAGGGGTATCCGTACCTTGACAAAATTGTTATTCAAATTGTCCCTGACAAGATGGTGCAAAAAACAATGTTGCAAACCGGAGAGGTCGATTTCATAGCTAATGTAGACCAAGACGTACTGGACGACCTTAGGAGAACAGAGAATATTATCGTGGAAGGTGGGCCAGTACCAGTGCTCAGGGGCATTGTGTTGAATATGAAAAAGGATCCCTTCAAAAACAAGGCTCTGCGCCAGGCGGTGGCCTATGCCATAGATCGAAAGGCTATTCAGCAATCACTCTTTAAAGACTGGCCTTTGGCCGAGTCTTTCTTTAGCAGCAACCCCACTTACTGGTTCTACAACCCCAATATCAAAGGCTATCCCTATGACCCCCAAATGGCGCGCGCCAAGCTGGCAGAAGGGGGCTATCCCGATGGTTTTGAATGCGAAGGGCTGACAACCAAAGCGATTCCAGGGCTGGACAACATAGCTGAGGCGGTTCAGGCCCAGGTGGCCAAGGTGGGCATCAAAATCAAGCTCAAGAATGTAGAAAACGCCGTGCACTCCCAGGCGGGGGTATCGGGCGACTATCAGTTGCGCTTTTTCCGGACCACTACTGGCCTCGACCCCCACCGAACCGTGGTTTCCAATCTTATCAGCTATGCGCCACGGGTTAAGAGCGTTGCGGACCCATACCCCGAGCTGGACGCCATGATGTTAAAGGGGAATACTACCTATGACATGGAGGAGCGGGGGCATCTCTACAATGAGCTAGACCGCCGAATGTTGGAAGAGGCATACCTAAATATTCCCATTCTCCATGGCACTAACTTTGTGGCTTACAATAAGCCGGTTAAAGGCTTTAAGCTGTCTCGGACAGATACGTCCTGGTATTTACACTGGGTGTGGAAGCAGAAGTAGGTCAATCCGGTAGAGCTCAGCCCTAAATAGGAGGTGTCATCATGCGTCTAGAGTTGGGGACATTTTGGGTAAAGGACGTCCTTTTTTCGGATCAGACCAAGTTGGCCCATGAAACGCTTCATATAAATAGGGAGGAATTGCGCGCTCTATTGCTCCAAGATCCTAACCTTGAGAAGGCAGACATTGAGATCGTTCGCCCGGGAGAGGAGGCTCGCATTATCCACGTTCTAGACGTTATCGAACCGCGGTGTAAGGTGAGCGGCAGGGGCAGCGTCTTTCCCGGCTTTTTAGGCCCGGCTTATACTTGCGGCGATGGCCGCACCCATCGCTTGGCTGGCGTGACGGTGGTCCTGGCTGCAGAGCTCCTGGACAGGACGGTTAAAACTCGCATCGGAGAGGCTATTATTGACATGTCAGGACCTGGTGCCCAGTGGAGCCCCTTTTCCAGGACTGTCAATATAGTCTTGGCTCTTCGCCCGACAGGGGGCATCTCCGTGGAGGTTTGTGACTCGGCTCTTCTCCAGGCGGGATTGAAGGCAGCGGAATACTTGGGACGAGTTGCCGCCACGGGGGAACCGGACCAGTGGGACGTGTTTGAACTGGGGAAGGCAGAGAGCTCCCTTCCCAAAGTAGTCTACATACGGGTTGCCGCCGATGATGGTGCCCTTTATGGGCTTCCTCTTGGCCTGACGCCCACGGTCCTCCATCCCAACGAGATTCTAGACGGTGCTCTGGTGAATACTACATGGAGGTATGCCGCCGATCGAAATGTGACCCTCATACAATGCAATACTCCGGTAGTGCGAGCGCTCTTTGATCAACACAGAAAGACTTTGGACTTCGTTGGGGTAGTGATTTGCGGCAGCCCAGGTCGCTCTCAGCAAGAAAAGGAACGCAACGCGGAATATGCGGTAAAGTTGGCTCGCTTCTTGGGAGCCCAAGGTGCTGTCGTCGGTTGGGACTACGGAGGCTCGTCCCAGGTCAATCTCATGATGATATGCAAAAAGTGCGAAGAAGGGGGAATAAAAACTGCTCTTGTCATCGAAGAGCTGGCAGGGCCACAAGGTGACGATCAATCCCTTGTTTTTACCACTCCCGAAGCTGATGCTATTGTTAGCTGTGGCAACCGTGAAGAAACTATTTTGTTACCTCCCATGAAAAGGGTGATCGGTGGTGAGGTTCTCTACCAGACAGAGGAATCGGTGGTCACTCTTCTTAGCAGCGACCCTCGAGGGAAGATCTCGACTCGAATGCTCAATCTATTGGCCTCATGCAACCGAATCGGCTTTAACACCATCGCCGCACAGGAGTTTTAAGGAAAGGCCGAGGAAGTTGTATTCCTTTGCGAGTCCACGGGTAGCACCCGTAGTTAAGGATATAGCCTATTTCCTGGCCCACGTGCCCGGCATGGTTCGTTATGGCTCCAAGCCATTTCGAGAGATATCCAAGGAGCCGGCTCTTCTGGTCAAGGTGTTGGAGCGCCTGCGCAGTTTTGAAGCTGCTGCTGCCTATCCTCCCCACCAGGCCTTCATAGGCAACCTGTATCCGGACGACCTCTGGCACATCGAGACGCCGTGGTACCGGAACCCTCCCTCCAATGGCCATCGGAGGGGGCTTTTCGGCGAGATTATGCCCGAAGAGGAATTCTATGGCGTGATGAAAATCTGCGATGACTTTGACCTGCTGCTTCTGGAAGAAGGTATTGTCAAAGAAGTGGCTCTGCTTCTGGAAAGGCACCCTCTCCTCTCATCTCAAGATATTAGGAGGCTGGGCAGTGGGGTTCCCCAGAGCCGAATCGAAGAAAAGGTACATGAGGAAAAGGCTCTGCCTCTCTATGATCAAAGGAACCGGTTAGTGGGCTGTCTTCAGCGGGGACATGAGGAGGATCAGTCTCTGATACCAGAGGTGCTTATCGAGAATCTAGCGGCACGGGCCTCGGGCGTGATGGCCCTTCGCTTCATGCTCCATGGGCTTGCCACCGTCCCCCAGATTGAGTACCTTCTTGGTTGTGGTGAGGAGGCGGTGGGGGACCGATATAATAGGGGTGGAGGTAGCCTGTCCAAGGCTATTGGTGAGCTATGCGGTTGTACCGCGGCCACCGGCTCCGATGTCAAGGCCTTCTGCTGCGCGCCCATTCATGCTATCGTCCTGGCCGGAAGCCTCGTGGCCGCAGGCATCTTCAAGAACGTGGTGGTAGTAGGAGGCGGCTCTTTCGCCAAGCTGGGGATGAAGTTTAGAGGCCATCTTCGTCACGATATGCCTATCTTGGAAGACGTGCTGGCCGCCGTCGCCATTCTGGTCGGCCGAGACGATGGCGTGAGCCCGGTCATCCGCCTTGATTCCATCGGCAAGCATGACGTCGGCTCTGGCTCTAGCCAGCAAGCCATTATCGAGAAGCTAGTGGTGGAGCCCCTGGACCGGCTGGGGCTGAAGCTAGCGCAGGTGAACAAATATGCTACCGAGATGCATAACCCTGAAATCACCGAGCCCGCGGGCAGCGGCAATGTCCCCCGCACCAACTATCGTACCATCGGCAGCTTCGCCGTGCTCCGAGGGGAGATGGAAAGGGGGGATCTGGATCACTTCATTAAGGTGCACGGCATGCCTGGCTTTTCCCCAACCCAGGGTCATATTGCTTCGGCCATTCCCTTCTTGGGTCATGCCCTAACCAAGATTAGGGCCGGGCAGATGGCAAACGCCATGTTCTTGGCCAAGGGAAGCCTTTTCCTGGGGAGGATGACTCAACTGTCTGACGGGATGTCGTTTTTGCTGGAAAGGAATTCGGGAGATGGATAATCTGCCGGTCGAGGTCGGCCTGGACAATTTTGATGAGGAGGTCTTGGCAGCAAGGGAGCCTGTGCTCGTGGATTTTTGGGGGCCAAGCTGTGTGCCTTGCCTGGCCCTGATGCCCTTTGTGGCGGAGCTATCCCAAAGCTGTCGCGGTCGGTTAAAGGTGGCGAAGGTGGATGCTTCCCACAACCGCCGGCTATGCATCAACCTTAAGGTTATGAGCCTGCCGACCTTTCTCCTCTTTGTCGGGGGGCAAGAGGTAAATCGGTTGACTGGCGATGTCAAAAAACAAGCCATAATAGACTCGGTGAGATCAATACTGGTGTCTGAAGGAGGAGGAAATGGTTCAACTGAAGGGTAAGAAGGCGATAGTCATCGGAGAACGAGATGGAGTCCAAGGGCCCTCTATCGCCGAATGCCTTCTCAGCGCCCAAGCCCAAGTGGTTCTGGTACAAACTCAGTGCTTTGTCTGAACCGCCGCCGGAGCCCTTGACCTGGACGGTCAAGAAGCCATAAAACGAGCTGTTGAAGCCCACGGCCGAGACAATATGATCGTAGTGCTGGGTTCTCCAGATGCTGACAGCGCCGAGATCTACGCCGAGACAGTTACCAAAGGTGACCCATCCTACGCGGGCGCTTTGGCAGGGATTGAGTTAGGACTGCCCGTATATCACATCACCGAGCCGGAGATCAAGGAGCAGGTCGATCCTGAGGTCTACCAAGAGCAGGTAGGGTTGATGGAAATAGCCCTTGAGGTCGACAAGATCGCAGCGGCGATGAGGAAAGTCCGTCGTTTATCTTCTTAGGAAGAGTATTTGCCAACCCCTTTTCAACCCCCTAAATCCCCCATTCTCTACCTCATCTCCTAACCTGTCATTGCGAGCCCTCCCCAGAAGGGCGTGGCAATCCGTCACCATCCACACTGTCATTGCGAGCCCTTCCGCAGAAGGGCGTGGCAATCCGCCACAGCGCACCCAGGGTTACGGATTCCCACGGCCTCTTCCGCTTCACTGCGTTTGCGGGCGTTTGCGTATCGAGGCCTCGGAATGACAGCCAAATTCTGTGTCATCTCTACCTCATCTCCTATAACCTGTCATTGCGAGCCCTTCCCCAGAAGGGCGTGGCAATCCGTCCTTGGCCTCTTTGCCCTTCTTCCTCTCGCCAGTCACCTCGATGATAAGGGTGAGCTCCTCGCCCTGGGGGTCTCGGAGGCGAACAAGGAAGTCAGGCTCGTAGTTCTTCTCCTCTCCGTTGGGGGTGTACAGAAGTCTACCATTGTTCGTAACGAACAATGTCGTTGAGAGATTTGCGTCTCTTTGGCCTCGGCTCGTCACTGGGATAACCCAGGGGTGTAAAAGCCACCGGTTCCGCATCCTCGGGTATGCCCAAGACCTGTTTCGCGGCCGCCGGGTCAAAGCCGGCGACCCAGCATGTGCCCAGTCCCAGCTCAGTGGCAGCCAGAATCAGGTGATCCATGGCTATGGCCACATCTACATCGGCGTAGCTCTTACCGTCTCTACGTACCCAAGCTTGGGCAGGAACGGTACAGGCACAGATCACCATTGGCGCTTGAACGAACCATTGCCTGTCGTAGATGCGCCTGAGCTCTGATTCCCTACCGGTGGTACGGGTCACAATGAACTGGAAGGGTTGCCGGTTGGCCGCCGTAGGAGCGAGCTGGGCCGCCTCAAGCACGGCGAGCAGCTTTTCTGGCTCCACATCGTCAGGCTTGTAAGACCGTACGCTGTGACGCCTGTTAATTAGCTCTGGAAAACTCATTAGTCACTCCTCTCCATAGCTACGAGTGTAGAACACTGACCCAGATAAGACTCTCCGGGGTTCACCCCCCAAGCTGCCCGACTTAGACCACTTCAAACAAGGTTACTCCATCCTCCGCACATCGGACATCCGGACTAGAAACCAACCACTGGTCAGCGCCATGACTCCACCAAAGACGGCCACCGCCAAGGGCGCCCCGCTTACATCGGCCAGGGCGCCCATGACCAAACTGCCAAACAGGTTGATGGCCATGGTCACCTCTCGAACGCTCATTACCCGCCCCCGCATCTCATCGGTGGCATGAAGCTGGATGAGGGTGTTGTTCACCGCCATGTAAGAGGAGTTGGTAACCCCCATGATAACGACCAGGCCCAAGGACACCAGAAACCACGGCGAGTAAGAAAAGAAGATCATGAAGATGCCTACGGCAATGCCGGTGGCAAAGAGGAGTTTCCCTTTGGAGCGAAAACCGGCCATAGAGGCCAGCCCCAAGGTTCCCACCAGAGCTCCCGCGCCGGCTGCCCCCACCAGAAAACCCAGACCCTGAGGCCCAGCGTGAAGGATGTCCCGCGCGAAGATGGGCAACAGGTTAGTGTAAGGGTGAACAACGGTGTATAGCATACCCCATAATAGGGTTAGCTGAAGAAGGGAAGGAGAAAGGCGGAGGTAGCTAATCCCTTCCCGAAAATCCTTGAATAGGGATACCTTTCTGTCTCCGGCGATGGGGGTCATGTCCGTCTTAATGTGAAATAGCCAGAAGGCGGCCAGGATGCACCCCAGTCCTCGGGCCACAAAGACGGCGGGGGTGCCCAGAACCGGAATAAGAAGGCCCGCCAGGGGCGGCCCCAGGATACGAGAGCCGTTTACCGAGGCGATGTCCAGGCTCACCGCGTTGGTCAAGTCCTGCCGGGGCACCAGGTTGGGCAGGATTGTGTTGCGCGCTGGGTGGTTGAAGGACATGGACACCCCGCCCAGGGTGACCACCACCAGAACGTGCCACGCCTGCACCACGCCCGTGGCCACCAGCGCTGCCAAGGCAAAGGCCAAGACAGAGAAGGCGAGAAGGCTGGCCATAAGCAGGTTGCGCCGGTTCACTCGGTCTGCCACTAACCCGCCCAGCAAGGGGAAGAAAAGCCGGGGGGCCATCCGGCATACCCCCACCAGACCCAGGAGGAAGGCAGAGTCCGTTAATTGGAGCATGAGCCAGCCCAGGGCCACGGTCTCCATCCACTCGCCGGCGTGCTCTGTCATCGATCCCAACCACAGCCAGCGGTAGTCCGGATACCGCTGAATGGAATCGAAGGTGCGCACCCGCCGCAGCACTATGGCCATGCCCGCACCACCACTTCTTCAATAAGCGTCCGAAATATGTGCCTCTTAGGAGAGCACCTCCCGCCACTTCTCTCGTACCCGCTGCGCCACCTCTGGGCTGGCCTCGGAGACCTTGGGAAAGTCTCTCATCCACTCAAAAGGACGGCAGGCATCGATCACGGCCCGGGAGTTGAAGTAGCCAGCGGCGGGCTTTGGGATCATGGGGTCCAACCGGCTGCTCCAAGCGCGCCGAACAAAGTCTATATCTTTCTCGGGATCGGAGCGCGTTGACAGGGCCCAGATAACATCGTTCATATTGAAGGGGTCGATGTCCTCGTCTACCACAATGATGTAGCGGCCCAGGTAGGCCCCTTGTTGGCACTGGGCGGCCACGAAGCCGGCCTGACGGGCGTGTCCTGCATAGCGCTGCTTGATGGATACCACCACCCAAAGGCGCGACCCTCCCGCCTCGCAGCGCCACACCCCCCGCACATCAGGGACACCGGCCTTGACCAGGGCTTCGTGGAGCAACGCCGAGCGGAACACACACGTCAGGTAGCTATGGTCGTTAGGCGGCCGGTTGGGGGGGCAGCCTAAGATGATAGGACTATCTCGGTAGCGAACCGCCGCCACGTTTATGATGGGTGCTGGCTCCCGCCCTCCTGCATAGTAGCCGGTCCACTCCCCAAAGGGCCCTTCCAGCCTTTCTTCGCTGGGGGGACACCATCCCTCGATGACGACCTCGGCATCGGCCGGGATAGGCAGTCCGGTAACGTCGCTCTTGATAACCCTCATTGGCTTACCGCGAATGGCCCCCGCGTAGTTATACTCACAGACCCCTAACGGTATCTCCACCGCGCCTACCGCCAGCAATAGAGGGTCATGCCCCAGGGATATGGCCACCGGACAGGGCTCTCCCCGGGCGTGGTACTTGGCGCGATGGATATTGCCATGCTTGCCGGGCGAGGCATAGAATCCCACGCATGTCTTGTCATGCAGCATTATCCGGTAGGTGCCCAGGTTCACCAGCCCGGTGTCCGGGTCTCGGGTGATGACGGCGCAGCCAGTGCCGATGTAGCGTCCGCCGTCTAGCTCATGCCAAAAGGGAGCGGGGAACTTCAAGAGGTCCACCGCCTTCCCGACATCCATGTTCTCGGTCACGGTACCCCTCTCCACGAACTGCGGCGGATATTCCTCCGCCTTTGCCTCCCACTCCGGTATCTTTTCCCGCAAGGCCTCCACCAGCTCCCGATCCGAGTATTCGGTGGGCAGGCGGAGGGCAAGCCCCAGTGTGGCCGCATTCAACAGGGCACCGGTGGTTACCCGATAGCCCGGTGGATAGTCCTTGATCTCATCGAAGAGAAGGGAGGGCGCCCTTTCTCTTTTGGCATTCAGCTCGGCCAGGGTACCGATTTCCAGGTTCCAATCAGCACCTCTAACCGCCCTGAGCATGCCGATTTCCGCCACTAGTGCCAACCATTCCCGCAAATCTTGATAGTCCCTTCCCCCCCTCTTTGTTTTTGTTGCGTCCTCTACCATAGAAATCCTCCTAATGTAGCTCTGCGGACCCGCTGCCCAAGGCCTCTTCTCACGAAACGTGAGGACGGGACCAATATCAGAGATAGTGCTGACCTTTCATCATTTGTGGCATAGGAACTATAGTGCCCTATGGCATCCCCTGTCAACGGCTTGAAGGTATCACCCTTGACATGACCGCGAAAACCGCCTATTGTTTGCTCCGCTACTGATACAATTATTGCCATACCAAGCTGGTGGGTGCCGGTCAAGAGTGAAAAGGAGGAGATAACGTGGGAGAGGATCAGACCTATTGGGCAAAGAAGCTGGGGCGGAGGCTGTCCCGACGGGAAGCGGTGGGACTCGCCCTAAGAGTTGGGATGAGCGTGGGGGGGCTTTCCCTATTGGGCTGCGCCGCTGCCCCTGCCGCCACTCCCACGAAAGCTCCCACTACGCCGAAGCCAGGGGTAACCCCAGCGGCTAAGCCAGTTTATGGAGGAACTCTACGACTGGCAATCGGGGCCATGCCCGGCGAAGACCCCGCCCGCAGCTTATCGGGGGCGTTCGATCACATCGCCAACGGTCAGATGTACAATAATCTGATTTTCCTTGATGAAAAGGCAAGGTTACGGCCCGAGCTGGCCATATCCTGGGAGACACCAGAACCGACCAAGGTCGTTTTTAAGCTTAGACAGGGCGTGAAGTTTCACGACGGAGGCGATTTCAATGCCTCAGTTGGTAAGGTAAACTATGACCGGCAACTCAGTCCAGACACCAAGGCAGGCTCGAGACGCGACCTAGAGCTAGCTGTCCAGTCGGTTCAAGCGGTTGACGAGTCCACGCTTATGTACGTCTTGAAGGCCCCATCGGCATCCTTTCTGGTGAACACAATGGCCGATAAAGCAGGGGCTATGGTCTCACCAGCGGCTGTTGAAAAGTTCAAGAATGACTTGACACAGAACGGTGTGGGCACCGGTCCCTTTCAGCACAAGGCGTGGTTGTCGGGTGAGCGTCAGGAAATGGTGCGGTTTGACGGCTACTGGCAGAAAGGTCTTCCCTACCTCGACGGGATATCGACTATGGTGGTCCCTGAGGAAACAACGAGAAAAATTATGCTTCAAACAGGCGGGGTCGACTTCGCCCACGACTTGAGTGTGACAACCCTAGACGAGTTGAAGGGATCGCCGCAATTGGAAGTGCAATCCACCCCAGCCATGGGAATCAGGGGAATACAGATGAATATGGAGAAGCCACCCTTCGACAAGAAAGCGGTGAGGCAGGCCATTGCTTACGCCATCGACCGCCAGGCTATTGCGCAGTCTGTCTACGGGGGCAAATTCCAGCCGGCCGAAGGCACTTTTGGGCCTCCATACTGGTTCTACGGGAAGGTCAAAGGATATTCATTAGACCTCGAAAAAGCAAGGACAAAACTGGCGGAGGGGGGGTATCCAACCGGGTTCGAAGTGACCGCTATCATCCGCTCCGATTATCCGGACCTGATGCCTGTAGCGGAGGCTATCCAGGCCATGTTGAGCAAGATAGGAGTGCGTATAAAGATTCAGTCTATGGAGCAAGCAAAGTATGCGAACCTTTGGAAGCAGGGTGACTATGATATGGTCATCGGCCGAACAAGCACAGGGGCTGACCCGCAAGCCTATGTCTTTTGGTACCTGCACCCTGAGTCTACATATAAGGGCGCTAAGGTGAGCCCTGAGGCGTGGCAACTTATACTGAAGGCCGACCAAACATATGACCAGGAGGAGAGGGGAAAACTATACTCTGAGGTAGACAAGTATTTGACTGAGGATGTGGTCGGTTTTATGACTATCGTCTACAATAGCACCCGTCTGGCTTACAATAAGCGGCTTAAGAACTACATCCCCTGGTTTAATGACAACCGGTGGAACTTTAGGGAGGTCTGGATACAGACCTAGCAACACCTTGCGCCCTGTCCAATCTCATCATTTTCAAACTCCTTGTTTCTGTGCTATATGTAACGACACAAGTAGTTGCGCATTATGATATTTTGAGTTATATTGGGAGCAAAGATTGTTTGGAGGTTGCTCCCAATGAAAAGGATAAGCATTCCAGATGCAGAGACTTTTGTCGCCGCAATTCAAGACGAAA
>JACPEP010000035.1 GCA_016183425.1 Chloroflexota bacterium | reverse complement strand
TTCCGGGCACCAATGTATGTCATTACTTCACCCTGCGCCACGGTGACGTGGCCGAGGGTTTTGCTCAGGCGGACCTCATCTTCGAGGATACTTTTACCAGCCAGATGGTGCAGCATTGCTCCCTGGAGCCTAACGTGGCCGTGGCCCAGGTGGATGCCACGGGGAAGATAACCCTGTGGTCCAGCACCCAGGCCCCCTACGTGGTGCGACGAGAGCTGGCGGACTCTATGGGCATGCCCATGACCCACATTCGGGTCATCTGCCCCTGGGTGGGGGGTGGGTTTGGGGCCAAGATTTCGCCTCGGGCCGATTCTCGGGCGGTGGCCCTGGCCCTGAGAACGAACCATCGCCCGGTACGCCTGGCCTACAGTCGGGAGGAGGAGTTCACCTCCGCGGCGGTGCGCCACCCGGCCATCTTGCGCCACAAAACAGGAGTGAAGCGGGATGGTCGCATCGTGGCCCGGGAGATAGAGGTTATCTGGGATACCGGCGCCTACGCCGAGACGGGGCCTACAGTGAGTCGCAACTCCGGCTACACCGCCCCCGGCCCCTATAACATTCCCCACGTCAAGATAGACGGCTACTGCGTCTACACCAACAAGGTGATCGCCGCCGCCTTTCGGGGCTACGGCGTCTCTCAGCTTACCTGGGCCTACGAGTCTCAAATGGACATCATGGCCCGGAAGCTGGGCATCGACCCCCTGGAGATGCGGTTGCGCAACGCCTTTGAGGAGGGGGGCGTCACCGCAACCGGGGAGGTATTGCGGGTGGTGGGGCTGAAGAAGACCATCTATGCCGCAGCCCGGAGCCTGGATTGGGACAAGCCGCGGACGGAGGGCAATAAGTTAAGGGGTAAGGGCATCGCCTGTATGCACAAGGCCACCCGCGCTCCCTCAGATTCCTCGGCCTTTGTCAAGGTGAACGAGGACGGCACGGTAGCGGTGCTCACCAGCGCCGTGGAGGCGGGCCAGGGGGTTAGGACGGTGCTGGCCCAGATCACCGGCGAGGTGCTGGGGATAAAGGCGGACGCCGTGGCGGTCACCTTCGCCGACACCGACGTCACTCCCTTCGACCCCACCACCTCATCCAGCCGCACCACCTTCCATATGGGCAACGCCGTAAAGACAGCCGCTACGGACGCCCGAGAGCAGCTGGTTCAGATAGCCTCCCAGGCCATGGAGGCGAACCCGGAGGATATAGAGTTTCGGGGCGGCCGCGTGTTTGTCCGGGGGGCGCCGGAGCGAGGGATGACCATCGCTCAGGTGATGCGACGACGCTTTGGCTCCCGAGGCGGGCCTATTCTGGGCAAGGGCACCTTTGCCCCCAGCGAGGCCACTCCCCTGGATCTAGAAACGAGCCAGGGGGCCAAGCCCACTGCCTACTGGATGTATGCCACCCAGGGGGCGGAGGTGGAGGTGGATACGGATACAGGGCAGGTGAGGGTGCTGAAGCTGGTGGCAGCCCACGACGTTGGCAGGGCCATAAACCCCGTTAACTGCCAGCAGCAAATCCAAGGTGCTCTGGTCATGGGCCTGGGAGGCGCCCTCACGGAGGAGGTGGTTGTCCAAGAGGGGAAGGCCCTCAACACCAGTCTTGCCGACTACAAGGTCCTCACTGCCATGGACGCGCCGGTGTTGGAGCCCATAATCGTGGAGACGCCCCACTACGAGGGACCTTTCGGGGCGGTGGGGCTGGGGGAGCCGGGGTTGGCCCCCACCGCCGCCGCCATCGCCAACGCCGTGGAGGATGCCATCGGCGTGCGCATAAAAGATCTGCCCATCACGCCGGGCAGGGTACTGAGGGCGCTGCGGGAGAAGCAAGGGCGACAAGGGTAGAAGGAGGGATAGCCATGGCCAACCAAGAACATGTGAAGCTGGTACTGCTGGGCGAGAGGGCTATAGCCCGTTGGCGGAAGCAGCACCCAGAAGAGCGCCTCGACCTCAGCGGGGCCGACCTCAGCTGGGCCGACCTCAGGGAGGCCAAGCTCGATGGTGTCAACCGATACCTGGTCGACATCTGAGCACACAATGCGCCACGATCAATCTGACACCGTCCATCCGCTCCACCTACTTTGCCTGCTTGAGCAATTCACTGCCCCGAAGGGCAGGGCTATGAAGGGTAGGGCAACCCCCGCCCTAGGCACACCCTTCATGGCGGCGATTAGGGAGTATGGTAGTCGGCCTCGTCCCCGAGGCCGACGGTCGGGGTCAGTGACGACCCCGACTACGTGGTCTCAGGCTTTTCTATACCCTTGGCTCGATCTTGGGGTATAGCAGTCTTTAGGCCTGCATCTCCTTAATAAGGCGTCCCAAAATCTCTTGGCAGTTCTCCATCACTTTGGCGATGTCTTCGGGTGGAATGTTGTACTGGTGGGGTGGCCCCACGTGGATGCCGGCGGCCACTACCACTGGCTGATTCAAGGCCCTGGCCAGACGCTGGGCAGCGGGGCGGGCGACCTCATCGTCCTTGTGGCCGATGAGGGTGATGAGGGAGACGGTGGCGCTGATAGAGCCGTCGCCGGTGAGGCTGGGCCGGGGCACGGCCACGGCCACCGCCCCGATGTGGGGGATGTCGCCGCCGGTAAGGGTCACCGAAATGCCGTCGGCGGTCCTCACCGCCACGGCCTTTATGATATGGGGAGCCTGTCCCGCCTCCAACTGAACAACATCTCTGTCTGACATAAGGCTTCCCTCCTCACTCTTGGCTTGCCCGCCCCAGCGTTGGGAACAAGTTACCAAGTCCTGCGTCGGTAGTCAACAACCGGCACCAAGTGTGTTTAATAGGGGGGCCGGGGCTTCTTAGACAGGGAGCCCGGAGGGGGTAGGAATTTGGTGGGTTGCCAGGGGGTCCGGTCAGCCCTTCAGACCAGGTCTCGCTTCTTGGCCTCGAATTCCTCTTTGTTGATCTCGCCCCGAGCGTATCGTTTTTTGAGGATGTCGATAGCCGTCTCGGATGGGGTGGGGCCGTAATCGCGGCCACTGGGGCCACTGGGTTGGCTTAGGCCGCGCACCAGAGCCACAATGCCCCATATGACCAGCACCCAGAAGAGGATCATGAAGATAAACATGGACCACCCCCAGCCGAAGCCACCCATCATCCCCGAACCCATCATCCCCGAACCCATCATCCCCCCCCAGGCCCCTTGCTGGCCCCAGAAAGCCCGGCCCAGCAAAGGCAGGGCGACGAACAAGCCCACCACAATAGCGCCGAGAACAGTGGCGGTCTTTAGGTCCCTATTCATGCTCGTCCCTCCCGTTTCATAAGTAATACTTCCTGGCTCCCCATTAAATATATTATCACTGAATTGTGAAAAAGGTATGAATGGAAGATGTCCATTTTGTGCTCTAGGGGCCATTGGCTTTGCCCCGGTCTCAATCCATGTGGATTGCTCCGAGAGGACAGGCACCCACACATTTAGCGCAGCCATGGCACCGTCCAGCGTTCAGGTAGGGCGGCTCGAAAGGGGCTTCTTGCCAGATGGCCTTCACCGGGCAGGCCTTCCTAGCCTGACAAAGACCCCCCACACAGCGTTGGGGCTGGCACTTTTCGAGCCGGAAAAGCACGGGGGCCATCCCTTTACACCGAAGCTAAAAAACACCCCGGGTCCAGTGGCTGTCCTCCATAAGGGCCACCAGCCCGGGGTAGCTGATAGAGTGGATAAAGGGAAGGAGTTGCGGGGGGTGAAATCCCCGCAAGCGAAGATCCTCTTCCAGTACGAAAAAGCGGACTCCATCCCTGAGGGTCTGTTTCAAGAGGTTCTCAGCTTCCCGATGACCCCGTACGGCGGCCAGAACGGCGTCTTGCAGAAGAACCAGGGCCACTTGATGGTCCTGATGGCGCAGCCCCTGCGCCAGTTGGAGGGCGGTGGTGAAGTTCTGGCTAGAGGTAGGGCTGGAAATCAAAAACAAATGGGATTCTTGAGCCATCTTAGTATATGAGCACTGCCCCGGCTTCCGCCAAGAGGCGGGTGGCCTCCTCTTCCCCGATGAGGCGTACCCCCTCCACCAGATCCCACACCTCCAGGCCTCGGGCCGTCAGGGAGGGAATATGGGCCAGGACCAGGGACTGGTCTCTTCCTTGGGAGAGGGCCAGGGTAGACTCCATTGTCTTAGAAAGGGAGACCCACTCTGATTCATCTACCTTTTGGTTAGCCACAGCACAATATACCCCATCGTCTATCATCAATGCCTGGGCCGGAAGCCCGTGGGCCAGGCTGCCATTGAGGTGCCGCAGCGCCTCGGCGGCATTGACCGTCCCATAGGGACCCCGTCTAACGATAATCAACAGAGAGTCGGCCATATTGCTCCTAAAACCAGCGCCAGAACCAGTACTTTTCGAAGAAGACCTTCCCCCAGTGCCACATCCGTCCCGGAGGATGTAAACTGATGGCCGGCCTGGGTTCGGCGTAGAAGTCGCCGCTAGCGTAGGCGGCGATGCCGTTCCCCATCTCGATGAAGCAAGAGCCCCGGCCATCGAAGGCCTTGGAATGGCCCTGGGCGGTAAGCTCGGTGGCGATACTCTCGGCCACCACCTTGGCCTGGGCATGGGCGAAGACCCCGGCCTTGGGCAGCGGCGTCCCCGAGGGCAGCCGAATGGAGGTTATATCCCCCAGGGCATATACCCGGTCTACCTTCGTTTTCAGAGTGTGGCTATCCACCGGAATCCAGCCACTTTCGTTGGTGAGCCCGGCCTCGTGAACCACTGTGGGGGCGTGGTGGGGCGGGATGCCGATGAGAAGGTCGTATTTAACCCTTTCATCACCCTCAAAGATGACCTCTCGCCTTTCCGGGTCAACAAGGGAGACTTTGGTGTTGGGGTGGAAGGCGATGCCTCGACCCGTCAGCATTCCCACCACGGCTTTGCCCAGCTCCGGCCCGGCGGAGAGCATGGGAAGGGCCTCTGGGGTGAAAACTTGCAACTCCACCTGGCCCCGGCTCCGCCCTTGGCGAAAGTGACTATCCAAAAGAAGAGCAGCCTCATAAGGGGCCGCCGGACATTTGAAGGGGGTGCTGGAAATGAGGATGACCACGGAGCCATCGGAAAAGCTCAGGAGCCGCTCCCTCAGCTTTTGCGCCGCCTCCAGAGAGTAGAAGGTATGCGCCCCCGAGGAGAAACCGGGCACCCTTTCCGGTGCCAGCTCCGCCCCCAGGGCGATAATCAGGTAGTCATAGTCCAGGCTTCTACCGTCGGCGAAAACCACTCGGTTTTCCAGATCCAGGCCAGCTACTTCAGCATTGATAAAATTGATTCCCTTTCGTTGGAGACGGTCCAGGTCTCGGGATATGTCCTGGCTCCGCCGCCAGCCCATGACCACCCACAGGAAGGAGGCCGCCAAGGCGTGGCTCCGCTCCCGGTCGATGACGGAAATCTCCACCTCCCGGGGCAGACGCCGCCGCAGCTCGTTGGCGGCCACCACTCCCCCCACTCCACCCCCCAGAATGACGATCCGCTGCCTCATTTTAGCTCACCTTCCCTTCTTTCCTTTGGGCTTTCCAGGGATGCCTTCAAAAAATGGATACGCTCCCGAAGCTCCGCCTCCTCCCGCTCAAACTGACGCCGCATCTTCTGGATAATCCGTACTCCGATATGCACCCCCGTTTGTCCCAGGAACCGCCGCCGCTCCTCCTCCAGGTCCTCCAAAGCGGCCAGGGCCTCTTCCAGATGGGCCTGCAGTTCCTCTCTCGTGAAGAAGGTTGCTATCGTCATCCGTATTTCTCCCTCTTCAATGTTAGTCCGCGTCTCCGTGATGAAATTCCTTCATACCAATGAAGGAGCCGTGCCAGGAATGGTACCATACCTGGCCAGTATAACCGTTGACGGAGAGCATCCCCTCCACCTGGTCTCCCCGAAGAGTATGCAGGGTATAGTATCCATAAAGGGTGTCCGCCTCAGCCACGTTAAGGTCGGGGCTGAAAGTGTTTAAGAACTGTTGGGCCAGAACCTGGGCCCGTTTCGGGGTTATAGGCATGGAAGCCGTTACCCCCCAGGGGCCATAGCCACCCCCCATCATTTGGCCCATCATACCGTATTTGGTGTTCCACATCATGTTGGGGCCCACCTCCGGGTAGACCTGTCCGGTGTTCTTGTTGACAAGGAGTTCCATGGCGTGAAGGCCAGTATCCTCCTCTACGGCCTCGGCGTAGAAGTTCCGGGCGAACTCCATGACCTCCTCCAGGGCCAGGTTAGGGCCGTAGGTCTTCAGATAGCGCCCCGCGGCCTCCGCTGCTTGGTCCAGGGACATGGAGGTCGCCGCCGGGTTATAGCCTCCCCAGCCCCCCATCATCCCTCCTGAGCCCATCATGCCACCTTGACCCATCATACCGCCAGAACCCATCATCCCCCCTGCCCCCATCATGCCCCCCGGCCCCCCCGATGACGGCCAGTTCGACGTGCCGGCGGGAAACCAAGCCCCACTGCCCATAGGGGAGCAGGCAGCCCAGGCCAGCACTAGTCCAAGAGATAGAGCACAGAACCGAACTTTCCTTCCCAATTTGTCTCTCCTATGCTCTCTCTTTTCAGTGCAGGTCTTTCTATTTAGTGTTCTTCGGTGGCTGATTTCCTCATCAGCCACGGCTAACTGGGTGGCCCCCGGTCACCACTAGACCCCTCACCCTTTTCCCGGTGGGCACCAAAGGTCACTTCTTCCGCTGGCTATTCTTCCGAAGAGGGAAATGGAGCGCTTCACGGATTCGCCCCCACATCTGGGGCAGTGGATAGGGGCCGGCTCTGCCGCCAAAGGCATCAGCTTCTCGAACCTTTCGCCGCAATCCTGGCACCGATATTCAAACAAGGGCATAGCATCTCCTTTCTTCAGAAACCAAAGGTGAGGAAATGGTCGCTTTCCTTGATGAGGGCCATGAGTCCAGCCAGGGAGCTGGGTTCGGACCCAGGGATGGTGTCTTCCTTCTTAATGCCACGGAAGCGGAGGCAGGTGCCGCATAGCTCCACCCGCAGCCCCTTACTTATGAGCCGCTCAAAACCTTCCGGAGCGTTAGGGAGTCCTGAGGGGTGTTGTCCCGACACAAAATTGTGTACCCCATCCCCGGAGGCGAAAAGATTTACCTGATGCCCCCTGCTCAGGGCTGCTTCCGCCAGCCTCAGCACAGTGGAGGAGTTCTCGGAACTGTAGGGTGAGGTGGAGAGGAAGAGCGTCAGGATCATCGCGCCTCCTCCTCTTTGAAACCATGAAGAGAAGACTGGAGCAGGACTCCTTCCCCCCGAATCTGTTCCAGGAGGATCTCCCGAAGGAGGTTGAAGGCGTCCAGGAGCTTTGGGTTGGCGATGCGGTAATAGACCAGGTTCCCTTCTTTGTGGGTGGTTAATATGCCCTGGCTCTTCATGATGGCCAGGTGCTGAGAGAGGTTGCCGATGGTCACCCCCAGCTTTTGCGCCATCTCCCCCACGCTCATCTCTCCCTCTCTCAGGGCATCGATGACCATGAGCCGGAGGGGATTGGCAAAGACCTTGCACATCTCGGCATGACGTTGAAACAGCCTTTTCACCACATCGTCCATGACCATAATCCTTAAGTATTTTAGTATTCTCTTTAATTCTAACCTTTTTCCTTGCCGGAGTCAATGTCCGGCGGGCTGGATAACGAAATGTGTGAAAGAGCGCGCGGCGGTATGATCACCCTGAGGCATCTATCAAAAGAAAGGAGGAATAACCGATACCGCCTATGGATCAGCGTACCAAAAATCTGCTGGGTCTCTCCGCCAGAGGCGGATTATCGGGTGCCCATCAGTTGAAAGGGCAAGAGCGGCTCACCTCTGAGCAGCCGGGCCAGCTCCAAGCCTTAAAGGCCCGATCCCTCATCCTGGCGGAGCAGAAAGAGGGCTTGCGTTCTCTCTACGGTGTGGGGATGCCTCCGGGTGATGGCGGCGAACTTGCCCCCATGGATAACCACGTTAGCCTCATAGGAGAAATCCGGGGCGACCACGGTGCCGTTTTTGACCACCAGGTCTACGCTCATAAATCTCCTCCCTGTGAGACTCGTCTGTCTCTCGATGGCTGTGCTTTTAAGGCTCTTGTGGGGGGGTGTCAGGGGGGGAAGGACAGGAAGATACGGGGGGTTGCTTAGCGACTTATTTGAATCGACTTAGCTTCTATTCCTTAACTTTATTTCGGCTATCAGCTCCTCAATAGTGGAAGCACTAGAACCTTGAAACACAGCGTACGGCACTTTCTCGAAGTCCCAGGAAATTCCCGTAGCAATGGTTGCATCCTTGCACCATTGCGCCGCTCGCGCGTCTTTCTGGGCCACTTCCACGTCTTCGACGCCTTTGGTCTCCAGTAACCACATCTCACCAGAAACCATCCGCACCACAAAGTCGGGGTAGTAAAGCCTAATGCCTCCATCTCGGCTTTGGTATTCAATGGAGAAGTGCGCATTCATATTGTTCTTGACGTAGGCGGCAACATCACTGGCCCGGTCCAAGAAGGAAGCAAATTCGGTCTCGAACTGAACGTCACAGGCAACCAGATTGAAAATGGTCTTTTGCCCCGAATACACTGGCCGGCTCCACTCATACCCATCGGTGTTGCTAAAATGCAATTCTTCACCGGTAGGTTGGACAATCTGGGATTTTACGCTGAGCCCGCGCATTGTTTGAACAAAAGCCTCAAAGATGGCAATTTTTGCGTCTGGTTTGTTCAGCCGCACGAGCGCCTCTTCATTTTCCATGTCCACCTTTTCGCCAAATAGAACTGTCTCGATATACTCCTTGACTAGCCCCGCCAGGCGATGAAAATGACCCGTTAGGTGGCACTCCTTTTCAATAAGATGGCACATAGCGACCACATAGCCGACTGAGTCGGCGGGAAAGCTGCGTTCAATTTGATCTCTATCCACCACCTCCAAGGTGAGCATGTCTCTTCCAGTGTATTCGAAGGTGTCCTCCTTAATAAGGTGAAGCTGCGGTGCTGATACGGTCTTAACCGCCAGGTCCGAGACGCTGAGATTCTCCAGTCCTTCCGTGGTAGTCACAAGGGCAGGGCTGAGCAAGGGCACCGAGATGTCATACTGGAGCTTGGTCTTGTCCACGTAAACGGTCTTGAAATCGGGGTGGACGGCCTCAACAGGCTGCCACTCGACTTCCAATCCCTCCTCGTCAAGCTCCTTTTTCCAGAAGGGCTTGAAGGCTTCGTGTTCAATTACAATGACCCGTTCGTCTACACCAGAGCCAGGCAAGGTAATACGGCGCAGCCCCCTCCCCAGGGTTTGCTCCGGCAAAATCTGGGCTTTGGCCGTATACGGCCTCAAGGGGACAATGACCACCACGTTGCGCACGTCCCAGCCCTCCCGAAGCATGAGGACGCTCACAATGGCCCGATAGGGGTTGTCATCTCCATCCACCTTTCGGGCGGCGTCCCGCAAATATTCTATCAAAGACTGATTTCCTTTGGTTTCGTTGATCTCCCCAGACCGATTGGTGTGGATGTTAAGAACGTGCCCAGCAAAAGGATTTTGCTGCTCCAACCATCCCGCTATATCATCCGCAGCTTCGGTATCCTCGGCCATAACAAAGAGCACGGGCTTCTTTTGTGTCTCTTGGAACTTTTCCCAGTATTCCCGCCACTTCTGAACCCCAGCAGTGAGTCGATCCCGGTATATCACCGAGGCTTTCTTGCCCGTGTATTCAACGGCGCCTTTTAGTTCTCCCAGGATCGGCCTTTTCACTATCCCGTCCTCCACCGCTTGGGCCACTGGATAGTCCACCACAATCTCTCGGAAAAGAGCGCCGTTTTGGTGCTTAGGCGTGGCAGTAAAGTCCAGTTGACAGGCAAGCCCGGGCCGTCCCCTAGCCTGCAAACTGTCGTGAAGGCCAGCGATGACTTTGTGCCATTCTAAGTCTTCGTTGTGGAGATGGTGACCCTCGTCATTGATGACCATCAGTTCCCTGTGGCCCAGCACTAAGTCCCTTAATGCTTCTCCTGTTATTGAAGCGCTCTCTCTCACTCGGGGCCCCAGCATAGCAATCATTTCTGGCGTTTCGTTCCTTGCCGACCGATCTTGAGGGGCATCGTAGAGGCGCTGGACATTGGTGAGGTAGAGAGACCCTACCGTGGCAGAGCGGCTGGGGCTATCCCGAAGAACTACTGTCATTTGCCAGTCGGCCTTCCATTCGGGGGGGACAATGGGGTCTTCATTGAAGATTCGGCCAGCCTCAAAGTCCACCTTCAGACGCTCGTAGACGATGACGTTGGGGGCAATGAGGAGAAATGTCCGGGGCAAAGGCGAGTTCGGCTCGAAAACGGCGTTGAAGTAAGACCAGACCACGGCCAGGCTCATGACCTTGGTCTTGCCCGAACCAGTGGCCATCTTGAAGACGTAGCGGGGGAAGAGGTCTTGGGCCGGGTCAATGGGCATGGGGTGATCTGGAGGAAAATTTCTCACCAACTCATACATGGAGCGGAGCTGCCGCACCTCCAGCAAGTAAATAAGGGTCTCGATGGCCTCCCTCTGGCAGAAGTAATAGCCGAACTCCTGGGCCTTACCTCCACGCCTAACCCTGTGGTCTTCCTGGAACCAGTATTGAAGAAGTCGCCGGGTGGTATCGGTGACGCCGGGGTAGCCACCAGCCCGCCACTGGTCTACGGCGGGGCGAATCTTGGGCACCAGAGCCGCCCGGGTGGGGCGGCGCTCTTGGGGCACCACATAGGGCGGCAGAAGGCGGTTCACGGCATCATCACCTCACTTGATCCACTGGCTTGTTAAGACTGGCGGCGAAAATGGTATTGACAAATCCACGTCCACGGTTGATGATACATATGGAACTGGCCCGCTTGCCGAACTGTCGCCCTTGAGGTGTGCGTTCCGTTCGCAACGGATAGGCGGCGGGCATCGCTTTTTTGGGGCCATTTCCTCTGACTTCGCCTCTTCCTCCTCAGGTAGGTTTCATAGGTTTCCGCTCCAGGCTTTTCCTCGTAGAGCCGGTTTGTAGCCCCCGCAACGTAGTCCGCAAGTTGGAGTAAGGAATCGCTGGATGAGCGGCTGATCTTTACCCCTCGGATTCGCAATCGGTGAGTAAGCCATGCCTCTCTCGTAGGGCTTCGATTGCCCTTTGGCAAGCCAGCGCTTTCTCCCCATTTTCAAAGACCACCAGGGCGATGGTAAAGAACCTTGTGGAGCCACGGTCAAACTTGAAACCCAGGTCGCCGGACTCATCGACAAAGACAAGCACTAGGGTATCGTCACCTCCAGCAACTGAGTGGTGTCGTTGCCGAAGATGTCTATCACCTTGACCATGATGGGGTGAGAGCCAGGGCTGGTATAATGGTGAGGATCGCTCACCAGGCGTAAGGTAGGGCTTTTTCTAGTTCGATAAGACTGCCACTGGTTGTGAAAGGCATCCCCTTGGCCATGCCCTGAGCCTGATTACTATATGGAAGTCAAGGTCTAGCGAGGGCGAAATGGCGAGGCATCTCTTGGTGAGGGTCATAGGGTCTACCGGTTTTGAGAACGGCGTAGATGACAGAAAGGAGCTTGCGGCCCACAGCCACGATA
>JACPEP010000033.1 GCA_016183425.1 Chloroflexota bacterium | reverse complement strand
TTGCGAGCCCTTCCGCAGAAGGGCGTGGCAATCCGTCACAACGCACCTGGGGTTACGGATTCCCACGGCCTCTTCCGCTTCACTGTGTTTGCGGGTCGAGGCCTCGGAATGACGGCTAAAACGGTCATCGCAAGCCACAGAGCCTGTGAGTTTTTCGCGGGGGAGTGCCTCGAACACCATGATTTTGTATCTGGCTGACCCCTTGGACAGATGCCCAAAACCAATTTCCTCACAAGCTCTCACTGTGGCTCATATTAGAGCACAGTGGCCTATCGCCTATGCGGACTGTTTTGCGGCAGCTCTGGCTAAACTTAAAGGCGCAACCATCGTCACTGGCGACCCGGAGTTCAAGCATCTAGAAGCTGCTTCTGTTGTCCCAATTGCTTGGCTGGGGGCTAAATAATTTGGTAACTCCGGTATCGCTATGAGCGTAGCGAAGAGTTAGCCAACTTTTGCTGAACTTTTGTAAGCAGTGGTGGAGCCCCGTGGACGGTATTAAGAACTTTCAGTCTGGCCTTCAGGCTTGGAACTTAGCTTAGCGGGTTTGGTTATACCTCAATTATGCAAATTCATGCGCACAGTATGGCAATCATTTGGCAACAATTCGGTATATATTGATAGCGCCAAAATATATACTATAATGAGTGTGGAGGTTTAAGCACATGAACACTGGAACTTTGTCTGCTAAAGGATGGGTTGTTATACCTCAAGAACTGCGGGAGCGCTACCGGCTCAAGAAAGGAGACAGGGTTCACTTCGTTGACTATGGCGGCGTGGTAGCTATTGTGCCTGTCTCTAAAGAGCCTTTGAAAGAAGCCGCGGGCACCCTAAAAGGCGACACTCCTCTTGTCCAAGCTCTCCTTCAATCCCGAAAAGAAGATGCAAATAGAGGTAAATAGATTGCAATCGGAGCGCTTTGTTCTTGACAGCTATGCCGTATTGGCTCTTCTAGAAGGCGCAGAGGGACATGAGCGAGTAGGGGAACTTCTGCAAAAGGCTCTCGTTGGTCAGTGCGAACTATTCATGAGCATTGTCAACCTCGGGGAGGTCTTGTATATTACCGAGCGGGAGAGAGGTCTGCCCAAAGCGCAGGAAGTTTTAGCCCGCATCGATGAGCTTCCTATTAAAGTGATTGATGTTAATCGGGCTCATGCCCTCACTACGGCTCATATTAAAGCACAGTGGCCTATCGCCTATGCGGACTGTTTTGTGGCAGCTCTGGCTAAACTTAAAGGCGCAACCATCGTCACCGGCGACCCAGAGTTCAAGCATCTGGAAGCTGCTTCTGTTGTCCCAATTGCTTGGCTGGAGGCTAAATAATTTGGGAGTTGCGCAGTTTTGGAGTTTCAGCTTCCGAAGCGGAGGCAAAAACCGTGCGCTCTCATATCTGCGCCCCAAAAATTGGGTAACTCCGGTATCGCTATGAGCGTAGCGAAGAGTTAGCCAACTTTTGCTAAACTTTTGCAAGCAGTGGTGGGGCGCAGCGGACAGTACTCGAACTTCTTGCGGCCTGACCTGGTGCCCAGGCTCAGGGAGCTATTGGCTCAAAGATAGGTTATCGCATGACTGTCCCACTGCATCAGGGACATGCACCAGGCCATCCACATGGCCCAGGCTCTGCTGGAAGGCGCTGAGACGCCAGCCGTTCGGTAGCGCCTCGTTACACCGTGAGCACAATCTTGCCCACGGCCTTGCCGTCCGCCAAGTACCGGATCGCTTGCGCCGCCTCGGCCAGGGGGAACGTCTTGCCAACGACCGGCATGACCTTGCCTGTCTCGATCAATTCGCGCAGGAACGTGATCGTCTCCTTCTTGCTGGGCGAGGAGAAGCTTGACCTAGATATATGGCGGTCGAAGGGGATTCTGGCCATGAGCCCGAAGACCTTGGGCAGGCTTCCGAACCACTTGCCAGTCGTGCGGCCATAGCCGTCGTGGGCGATAAGGACGTAGAGACCATCGGGCGTGAGGGCACGTTTAATCTCAGAGAACCGCCGGCTTCCGACTTTCGTGCCTTGGTAAACTGCGCAGCATGAGAATCCCTAACCAGACGTACCAGACGATGATTCCTGGCCCAAACGCATACACCAGCACGTCGAAAACTGGGATCACCGTGAGTATGCCTAATACACCCAGCACCACGCCGAAAGCGTTCAGTACCTTGGATAGCTCATGGACACGCAAGGCTGCCCAACTCACCAGCAGGAGCCACAGACCGGACAGAATCTCGTTTTTGGTTAATTCGATTGATTCAACCCCCAGCCAGACCGTCCCGGCTCGTTCCGGGTCGGCACTTTGGAGTCCGACGACGCTCTCAATGCCGACGATGGCGATCATGCCGTAAACGATGCCCACACCAGCCAGGATCAGCCCGATAGCGGCCCCCGTCTGTGCCAACCCTGACGCACCAGTCTTCAACCGCTCGTAGAGCGCCAGCGCCAGGACGACCTGAAAGACGCCCCACGCCACAAAGGCGGTCAGGTACCCCACCATCGCGACGGCCTGGTTGTCGGCGAGGATAGCCACCTTCTGTACAGGGTCGATGCCCGCGTCGTAGAAACCGGCGGAGCCCAATACGCCGAGAAACAGCGCGCCACCCACGACGAAGGTCGCCGCCTGGACCAGTGCGGCAACGCCGCCCATTTTGTGGAAGCTACTCATCATCTACCTCCTTTGCTATCGGGGTCTGCCCTGTGTCTTTGCTTCAAGTACCTCCTTCAGGATGAGCAGATCATTGTCCCACTGCTGCCGTGCGGGCGCGGCAAACTCTGGATTCGCAAGCTCAACGGCAGTGGTCAGCCTTGTCCCCCCTGCAATGGGCTCAAGGGAGAACACCTGTTGGGCCTGGATTGGCCCTGACGTGGTTTTGAACCCAAACTTGCTGTTCGGTTCGTATTCGGTGACCTCGATGGTGATCGTCATGGGTTGGCCTTGGACTCGGCCGGTTACCTTCCAGGTTGTACCGACATCCAAGGGGCCTGAAGTGGTCTTCTCCACCTCCTGGCCCGATCCATGCCACTGTGGCCAGGTTTCGAGATTGGCTACGAACCGAAAAACGCGCTCTGTCGGGGGGTCAATCATAATGTCGTGCTCGTTTCTTACCATCGTAAGCGCTCCCTAATTTCCAGATTCGAGAGTTCAAGTATTGCTGGTGGAGCTGGGGGGATTCGAACCCCCTACCTTTTGTCTGCCAGACAAACGCTCTCCCAATTGAGCTACAGCCCCATTAAGCGCCCCGCAGCCAGTATTATAGTAGCAAAGGCCGGGTTGCGACGCAAGGGGTTTTTGCTTGGGGGCGATTAAAAAGGGGTTCCCCAGAGCCCCCTTGAAGGGGGTATAGGCCGATACCCCCCACTTAGAGGGGTATCACGCTTTCCCAGAGCCGGTGGGCGAAAGACAACACCCTGATCAGGGAAGGATTGACAGAGAAGCGCGCCTTTTGTATCGTTGGCATCAGAAGATCAAAAAGAACAAGACGGGCTGTCCCTGTAGCTCAGAGGAGAGAGCAACTGCCTTCTAAGCAGTGGGTCGGGGGTTCGAATCCCTCCAGGGACGCTTCTTATTTACGGAGGCGGCCCGGGCGGCGCCGAAACACCTACCTAAGGCTTTCGCATCCGGTACCCCACCTGAGACTCAGTTAGAATGAAGCGCGGCTGCCGGGCATCATCGGCCAGCTTTTGGCGCAGGTTGCGCATCATGGAGCGCAGCACCCCCGTTTCTCCGGAGTATTCGGGGCCCCAAACCTTGCGCAGTATGTGGTCATGGGTAATGACACGCCCGGCATTGGTGGCCAGAAGGTAGAGGATCTTGTATTCCGTGGAAGTCAGGGAGACGGGATTGCCACTCCTGGTCACCAGACGTTCGGCAAAGTTTATGGTAAGGTCTTCCAGGACAAAAGGTGGCTGCACCTCCCCCCCATCCGCCAGGACGCGGCGTCGAAGGACCGTCTTGATACGAGCGAGGAGCTCGGAAGGGGAGAAGGGCTTGGTTATGTAGTCATCGGCCCCCATCTCCAGGGCCTGAAGGGCGTGCTCCTCCGTGCTGCTGGCAGTGAGGAAGATCACGGGCACCCCCGAAAACTCGCGGATGCGCTGGAGAAGGTCGAAGCCGCTGGTCCCGGGAAGCATAAGGTCCAGCAGCAACAGGTCGGGCTCCTCCCTTTCCATAAGCATTATCATCTCAGCGGGGTTGCTGCTCAGGATGGGATGATATTCCGCCTCCTGCAGGATCCGTCGTAGAAGCCGCAGCGCATGGAGATCGTCATCGATGGCCAGGATACGCGCCCGTTGCCCAGACCGCGTTACCTTATCTTGGTGCTCGGTCTCTACCATCGCCTTTTGGGGTGCTTCGGCGGCCACCGGCATGGTGAAGCTGAAGGTGGACCCCGCGCCCTCCCCGCCACTTTCGGCCCAGATACGCCCCCCGTGGGCCTCCACGATGCCCTTGGCGATGGCCAGCCCCAGGCCGCTGCCGCCCATCCTTCCCCGATCTTCGTGCACCTGGGAGAACTTCTTGAAGAGCTGAGGCTGCTTTTCCTTGGCGATACCCCGGCCGTAGTCTCGCACGAGGACAGTGATGTACGCAGCGTCGTGCTCTACCTCCACATCTATGGGGGCGGTAAGGGGAGAAAACTTGGCCGCATTGCCCAGGAGGTTTGCCAACACCTGGGTGATCCGTTGCCGGGATGCCATAACCAGGGGCAGAACGTCCGGGAGGCGCAGCCTCACATCCCGGGGATTGGTGCGGCGGAAGGTATCCACGGCTTCATGCAGAACGGAGCTCAAATCCACAGGCTCAGCGCTTATGGATAGCATCCCCGCCTCGATGCGGGTAATGTCAGTGAGGTTGCCCACCAATTCAATCAGGCGGTCCGATTGCTGGTCGACGATCTGGAACAGCTCCTGACTCTCCATATAGTCGAAGGGACGCCGACTACCTAAGGCGGTGGCCGCTGCCCCTTTGATGGCGGTCAGGGGGGTCCTCAGCTCATGGCCCACTATTCCCAAGAACTCGCTGCGAATTCTCTCCATTTCCTCCAGGGGGGTGATGTCCTGGATGACGGCGATAGCGCCTCTAGGGGTTTCTTGGGGCGAGCCCAGGGGAGTGGCACTCATCAGGGTCAGCACGGAATGTCCATTGGGGAATTGGAAACGGATTTCCTCAGCCATTATTGTCTCACCGGTATTGAGGGTCCGTAGTAGGGGAATTTCCTCTTGATCGTATACATGACCATCGGGCCGGCGGCAGACCAGGTTTTGGTGGTGCCAATCTAGCGGTAGCTCCGTACTAAATCTGAGGATGCGCTGCGCTTCGCGGTTGACCGTGACGATGCGTCCTGCGGCGTCGGCGAAGAGGATCCCCACTGGTGAAGCATCAATTAAGATTTGCAGGTGTTCCCGCTCGATCCTCAGCGCCTCCCTGTTTCGCTCCTGCTCAGTGACGTCGCGAAAGACCATGACCACGCCCAGGATGTTGCCCTGGCTGTCTCGGATGGGTGCAGCGCTGTCAACAATGCTCCTTTCGGTACCATCCCTGGCGATGAGTATTGTATGGTTTGCCAAGCCTTTGATGTTGCCGGTACGTAATACCTTGGCTACGGGGTCATCGGCGGGCTGACGCGTATTCCGGTTCACTATTTTGAGCACATCCGTCAGCTTTTTGGCAGCGGCTTCTTCCCACGGCCAGCCCGTCAGGTTCTCGGCCACCTGGTTCATAAACGTTACCAGGCCTTTTCCATCGGTGGCGATAACCGCGTCCCCGATACTCCTGAGGGTGGTTGAGAACCACTCTGCGCTCTCTCTTAATTTCCTCTCCATCTTGTTCTTGTACAGTGCCATGTCGATTGCTATGTGCAGATCCTTATCCTGGAAAGGTTTGACGATATAGCCGTACGGCTCCGTTATCTTGGCACGCTGAAGCGTGTTTTCATCAGCATAGGCGGTAAGGTATACAACCGGGATGTGGAGACGGGAGCGAATCTGTTCGGCGGCTACTACGCCATCAATTTCCCCGGGCAGCATGATATCCATTAACACCAGGTCGGGTTGCGTCTCCTCCGCTTTTCTGATGCCTTCCTCTCCGGATTGGGCAATATCGGACACGGGGTATCCCAGGCTTACCAGCCGGTGCTGAATGTCCATAGCTTCGATGGCTTCGTCTTCAACAATCAATATCCTCGCACGGGGCATGCTGTTAGAATCCTTCCTCGCCCTTGGCCGGAAATGAAATCACCAGCGCTGTTCCACTGTCCCTACTGACTCTAACGGTACCCCTAAGCTGCTTTGCCAGAGCGCTAACCAATTTCAGTCCCAGTGAGTCGCTTCGCTGTATTTCAAAGTCTTCGGGGAAGCCGCTACCGTTGTCGCTAACGGTCAGAGTGAATCTACTGTCGGCATCACGGCGTAGGCTAACACAGATTTCGCCGCCCCGGTCGTCGCTTCGGTAGCCCGGAAAGGCATGTTTGAGGGAATTTGAGACCAGTTCATTAACGATTAAAGCACAAGGGATGGCCGTATCAACATCAAGGGAGACGTTTTCCACATTTATTTTCGGTTTTATGGCTTTGCCAGTCATCCCGTAGGACAGGAACAGGTTGGCGACGAGGCTTCGCATATACTCTGGCAGGTCAATTCTTGCCATGGACTCGGACTTGTACAGCTTTTCATGGATAAGGGCCATGGTGTAGACCCGGTTCTGGCTTTCCTTGAACAGCCCGATGGATTGCTCGTCTCTGACCTGAGGCAACTGAAGGTTGAGCATACTATAGATGATCTGGAGGTTGTTCTTGACCCGGTGGTGTATTTCCCTGAGAAGGGCCTCTTTCTCGGTAAGGGAGGCTTTGACCAGCTCTTCCGCCCTCCTACGCTCCTCAATCTCATCCTGGAGCAGCTTGTAGGACCGCTGCAGTTCAGTGGTGCGCTCCGTAACACGGGCCTCTAGAACACCATGTGCCCTTTTCAGCTCTTCATTGGAGCTGTTCAAATCGTCCAGGATATTGAGGACGGCCCGCTGGGTATCCTCCAGCCGCGTCTTTTCCGTGTTGAAGTCATCCAGAATATTGAGGGTGGCTTTTTGGGTGCCTTCCAGATGCTCTTTCTCGGCGGCGAAATCGTCCAGGATATTGAGGACGGCCCGCTGGGTATCCTCCAGCCGTATCTTTTCCGTGTTGAAGTCCTCCAGAATATTGAGGGTGGCCAACTGGGTCTCTTGTAAGGTCTCGAGCCTCTCTGCCGATACCGGTATTTCTTCCCTTTTCTTTTTCTTCTGAATCATGGGGTTTCACCGAGCCCTCTCTTTAGGTCCTCAATTTCCTTTTTGAGCTCTATCATTTTTAGCTCTCGGCCTACTGTTAGCTTCTGGAATCTTTCCAATTCTGCCAGTCTCTCCAGTTCCTTGGTCCTTTGCTCTGCCACCTCCGCCTCAGCTTTTCTCTGGGCGGTGATGTCACGGGCGGCGGCGAAGACGCCCAGGACATTACCGCCTACGTCTTTATATACCGAGGCATTATACAACACGTCCGTAAGCTTCCCATCATTGTGGCGGATGGTCAAGGGATAGTCGGTAACCGTTCCTTTGGAGAAGACTAGCTGGTAGCCTTCACGGGCTTTACTGGGCTCGGTAAAATAGTTGGAGAAGTCAGCCCCGATCAGCCTCTCCCGGGATACGCCGGTGACCTTGACCGTAGCTTCATTGACGTCGGTGATCTTACCTTCGGGGCTGATGGTGACCAGTGGGTCAAGAGAGGCTTCAATGAGGCTCCGGGCGTATTGGGAGGCTTGCTTCTGGGCAGTGATGTCACGGGCTGCGGCGAAGACACCCAGGACATTGCCGGCTACGTCTTTATACACCGAGGCATTGTACAGAACGTCGGTCACCATTCCTCCATTATGACGGATGGTCAAAGGGTAGTCCGTGCCGTAACCTTTAGCCAGTACCTGCTTGTAGCCCTCCCGCGCTTTTTCAGGTTCGGTAAAGTAGTTGGCGAAATCAGTGCCGATGAGGTTATCTCGGGAAACTCCGGTCACGGTGATGGTGGCTTCGTTGACGTCGGTAATCTTACCATCGGGACTGATGGTGACCAGTGGGTCGAGAGAGGCTTCAATGAGACTCCGGGCATACTGGGAGGCTTGCTTCTGGGCGGTGATGTCACGGGCAGCGGCGAAAACGCCCAGCACGTTGCCGGCTACGTTTTTATATACAGAAGCATTATATAGAACATCCGTAAGTTTGCCATCCTCGTGGCGGATGGTCAAGGGATAGTCGGTAACGGTTCCTTTGGAGAAAACGAGCTGGTAGCCTTCCCGGGCCTTCTCCGGCTCGGTAAAATAGTTGGAGAAGTCAGCCTCGATCAGCCTCTCCCGTGGTACGCCGGTGATCTTGACCGTAGCTTCATTGACGTCGGTGATCTTACCGTCAGCACTGATGGTAACCAGGGGGTCAAGGGAGGCTTCAATGAGGCTCCGGGCATATTGGGAGGCCTGCTTTTCCGCCGTGATGTCCCGGTCAATGGCGGAAAGCCCGATCAGTTTACCTTCTTCATTTCGGACCGGAGATACAGTTACGGCAACGTCGACCACCGTCCCGTCTTTTCGTCTCCGCTGGGTCTCGTAGCGTTCCACCGTTATGCCGCTCTTGACCCGTTCGATAATCTCTTTATATTCATCGAGACGGCCCGCCGTAGCGATGATGGACATGGGCTGGCCCAGGGCTTCCTTCTCACTGTACCCGAACATTTTCTCGGCAGCGGGGTTCCAGGAGGTGATGGTTCCATCCAGGGCTTCGCTGATGACGGCATCTTCGGATGATTGGACGATGGCCGCCAGACTCCGGGCATACTGGGAGGCTTGCTTCTGAGCGGTGATGTCACGGGCAGCAGCGAAGACGCCCAGGACATTGCCGGCTACGTCTTTATATACCGAGGCATTGTACAGCACGTCCATAAGCTTCCCATCCTCGTGGCGGATGGTCAGGGGATAGTCGGTAACCGTTCCTTTGGAGAAGACTAGCTGGTAGCCTTCCCGGGCCTTCTCCGGCTCGGTAAAATAGTTGGAGAAGTCAGCCTCGATCAGCCTCTCCCGCGGTACGCCGGTGACCTTGACCGTAGCTTCATTAACGTCGGTGATCTTACCGTCAGCGCTGATGGTAACCAGGGGGTCAAGGGAGGCTTCAATCAGGCTTCGGGCATATTGCGAGGCTTGCTTCTGAGACGAGATGTCACGGTCGATTACCGAAAGCCCGATGAGGTTTCCCTCTTCATCGATGACCGGAGATGCCGTTACCGAGACATCGACAAGGGTTCCGTCTTTCCTTCTCCGCTGGGTCTCGTAGCGTTCTACCTTTAGACCCTTCGTGACCGTTTCGATAATCTCTTTAAACTCATCAAGACGGCCCGGCACACCAAGTATGGAAATAGGTTTGCCTATGGCTTCCTTCTCGCTATACCCGAAGAGTCTTTCTGCCGCCGGGTTCCAACTGGTGATTAGGCCACTGAGGTCTTTACCTATAATGGCATCGTCGGAGGACTGGACGATGGCTGCCAGGTAACGAAATTTCTCATCAATGGTAGACCTGGCAAGTACTGTTGCCATAGCGGGATTTTGTTTCTTCAATTTCATTGCCATGGAGTGCACCTCCTAAAAATTGATAGAACGGGGCTAGAATATCTCCAACCTGTCTGCAAAAACCATTTGTACCTGTCCGTGGTGCAAGTATATGGTTGAATTATAACATATAGTCATTTAGGAGTTGTCAAGTAGTGTGAGGGTGTTATGGTAACATTTGCGTTGGTTGAGGGTAGCAGGACAAAAGGTGGCTACACCTCCCCCCCATCCGACAGGACGCGGCGTCGAAGGACCGTCTTGATACGAGCGAGGAGCTCAGAAGGGGAGAAGGGCTTGGTTATGTAGTCATCGGCCCCCATCTCCAGGGCCTGAAGGGCGTGCTCCTCCGTGCTGCTGGCAGTGAGGAAGATCACGGGCACCCCCGAAAACTCGCGGATGCGCTGGAGATGGTCGAAGCTACTGGTCCCGGGAAGCATAAGGTCCAGCAGCAACAGGTCGGGCTCCTCCCTTTCCATAAGCATTATCATCTCAGCAGGGTTGCTGCTCAAGATGGGATGATATTCCGCCTCCTGCAGGATTCGTCGTAGAAGCCGCAGTGCATGGGGATCGTCATCGATGGCCAGTATGCGCGCCCGCTGCCCAGAACGCGTCACTTTATCGCGACGCTTGGCCGTGGCCTCTTTTTCAGCAACAACCCCTTGAGGTGCTTCGTGGGCCACCGGCAGGGTGAAGCTGAAGGTGGCCCCCGCGCCCTCCCCGCCACTTTCGGCCCAGATACGCCCTCCGTGGGCCTCCACGATGCCTTTGACGATGGCCAGTCCCAAGCCGCTTCCGCCGGCGCTTCTACTATCTTCGTGCACCTGGGAGAACTTCTTGAAGAGCTGAGGCTGCTTTTCCTTGGCGATACCCCGGCCGTAGTCTCGCACGAGGACAGTGATGTACGCAGCGTCGTACTCTGTCTCCACATCTATGGGGGTGGTAAGGGGAGAAAACTTGGCCGCATTGCCCAGGAGGTTTAACAACACCTGGACGATCCGTTGCCGGGATGCCATGACCATGGGCAGAACGTCCGGGAGGAGCAGCCTCACATCCCGGGGATTGGTGCGGCGGAAGGTATCCACGGCTTCACGGATAACGGAGCTCAAATCCACAGGCTCAGCGCTTATGGATAGCATCCCCGCCTCAATGCGGGTGATGTCGGTGAGGTTGCTCACCAATTCAATGAGGCGGTCCGATTGCTGGTCGATGATCTGGAACAGCTCCTGACTCTCCATATAGTCAAAGGGACGTCGACTACCTAAGGCGGTGGCTGCTGCCCCTTTGATGGCGGTCAGGGGGGTCCTCAGCTCATGGCTCACTATTCCCAAGAACTCGCTGCGAACTCTCTCCATTTCCTCCAGGGGGGTGATGTCCTGGATGACGGCGATAGCACCTCTAGGGGTTTCTTGGGGCGAGCCCAGGGGAGTGGCACTCATCAGGGTCAGCACCGAATGTCCGTTGGGGAATTGGAAACGGATTTCCTCAGCCATTATTGTCTCACCGCTATTGAGGGTCCGTAGTAGGGGAATTTCCTCTGGGTCGTATAGACGACCATCGGGCCGGCGGTAGACCAGATTCTGATTGCGCCAATCTAGCGGTAACTCCGATAGAGGGTCAAATCTGAGGATGCGCTGCGCTTCGCGGTTGGCCGTGACGATGCGCCCTGCGGAGTCGGCAAAGAGGATCCCCACCGGTGAAGTGTCAACTAAGGTTTGGAGGTGTTCCCGCTCGATCCTCAGCGCCTCTCGGTTGCGTTTCTGCTCAGTGACGTCGCGAAAGACCATGACCACGCCCACGATGTTGCCCTGGCTGTCTCGGATGGGCGCAGCGCTGTCGGCAATGCTCCTCTCGGTGCCGTCCCTGGCGATGAGGGCGGTGTCGTTAGCCAGGTCGACTATCTCCCCCGTTTGTAACACCTGGTCCACCGGATTCTCGCGTGGCTCGCGGGTCTCCGCGTTTATGATGGGGAAGGCCTCTTTCATAGGCCTACCCAACGCCTGTTCCTGCACGAAACCGGTCAGGTTTTCAGCGACCCGGTTGAGGAATGTCACTTTCCCCTGGGCGTCGGTGGCTATAACGCCATCCCCTATACTGCGCAGGGTAACCGCCAGATGCTCCCTCTCGGCAGCCAGCACCCTGTTCGCCCGCTGCACGTCTTCATGAAGGCGGGCGTTCTCCAGGGCCAAGGAGGCAGCAGTAGCGACAAGGGAGAGGGTATACGAATAGTCGTCCAGGCGGTCCGGCAACGGCAGGTCCTCCGCCTCCAGAACGCCTACGACAGAGGCTTGATGGCGCAAAGGTATCCCCAGATACGACCCCGCCTCGGCGGTATTGCCCAGCAGAAAAAAGGGCTTGCCTTCTACGAACAACCTTTGCGCCAGGGCCGAGGGTCCCCCCCCTTCCTCTGCCTGCCCGCCGACCAGTGTGGTGGTCTCCCAACCATCCCCTGACCTAACCGCCAAACGCACTCGGCGGGCTCCGGTTAGGTCAAAGGCCACCGCTAAAACCTGTCGGCGGATAGCCGCGGGATCTAAAGTGAGCGCCAGGGTCAGGAGGAGGTCCGATACCAGGGCGAACTCGGTATTCTGCCGCTCCAAACGCGCTATGGCACCGTGGTCAGGCTGGGTCATATTTCCTCGTCCACTCCAGAGGGTATTGACCCCATCGCTGCGCTGCATCTATGATGGCAAACAGAGTCTCGTCCGGCACGTAGAAGGGGATCTCGCCATGCTGGTCAGTAAGTATAAAGCCGCCGCCGGGACCGGCCGCTGCTAGGCAGGCTTTCACGGCGGCTTCAGCCTCCTCGGGAGTCCAGCGGACCATCTCGATGCCATTGAGGGTACCCATGACGCCCAATCGTCCCTGTAAGCTGGTCTTCACCGCCTTCAGGTCGTCTTGGACGCCAACGACTACAGCCGCCGCTCCCGTTTGCGGGACGAGGTTCAATACCGGCCCGGCCCGTCCGCTGGCAAAATGGTATGCGCAAGGCCCCTTGATGCGGGCGATGGTGGAGCGAGCTACTTCCAGGTCAAAGGTTTGGAATTGCTCCAGGGTTGTCATAGTGGCAGAGGCCATGGGATCGAAAAAGGCGATGGCGTGGGCGCCGGCGGCCAGTTGGGCATTGGCCCACGCCACGCAGAAATCGCTAAGGTAGGCCAACAGCCGATGGGCGACCGGTGGCTCCTCATAAAGGAGAGTAATCCAGCGCTCCAGACCCAGGAGCATAATAGGCAGAGAGAAGGGGGCCATGACTACGCCTATTATGGGGCGGCGGCCCTGATTACGCTCTGCCAGGAGATGTATAGCCTCCAGGGTATCCTTCAGGGGAGACACAGCAGTTGGGTCGGGTAGAGGTCGAGACAGCAGGTCGATAGATTGGCGGGCCACCGGGGCGCCGACATTGGGCGGACAATCCTTATAGAAGATCACCTCGCAACCGAAGGCGGTGGCCTCGCTGGCTGCGTACCAGAAGGCGTACAGGCAATCATGGCCAAACTTCTGGGCCAGGCGTAGCTGAGCCTCCACCAGATTCATCGGATTGGCATAATATTCCGATAGGCTCAGGCCCAGCTCCTTGGCTCCATGCATGGTGAATAGTAGGAACACGGGCACGCGGTCTGGCTCTTGGTGACCCAAAGCCGTCAATACTCGCTGTAGAGACGTCACCGCCTCGTTCATTGCCCTCTCCCGATGAGCCATCTGGCGGTAGCTATACCCTCAGCGGGGTTGCTTCCCATAGCGGAGGCGCCCACCGTCTTCCAAAGCGCCCGGTCCTGGTTAAAAGGCGCTCCGCCCACCAGCAGGGGAATAGGGCACCGCTCTTGGTCTGAAAGCTCCCGCACCCGGCGCACCCGCAGGGCCGAGGGGTACATCAGCACAGAGATGGCTACCAGGTCGGCCTTCTCCTCTCTGGCCCGCTGAACAAAAGTTTCCGGATCGACGCCCAGACCCAGGGACACTACCTGGGCTCCTGACAGAGCCAGATACGCGGCCACGATACGCTGGCCCAACCCGTGGTGGTCACCTAAAGTGCCGATAACCACCTTTCCCCAGGGAGGTTCAGATGAAGTGCCTTTGGGAAGGAGGTCTCCCACCACTTTTTCGGCGATGCGCCCCCCCATATACACCTGGGTTAGTGAGATAGAGCCATCCTCCCAGCCTCGCCCTAACGCTTCGAGACTGGAAACCACCACCTGGTCCATGACCTGCTCTTTAGACATACCTTGAGACAGGGCCTGTAGCACCAGACGGTTTGCTCGCACCAAGTCGGCGGAGCGCAGAGCAGCCAGGAAGTGATCAAAATGGGCGGTCATGGCTGCCCTTCCCTACCCTTATGATCCCAAGCATCTCTTCGCTCTGCCGGCGCACTTTCTAACTACTACTATATTCTACAAGCAATAGAATCAGAAGACATAATACTATGTTTTTCGCTAAAAGTAAATGTTATTTATTGAAGTAGCCCCTGAATGTTTTTACCCTTGAATATTTTTACAGCACCACCTATAATAGGGAGATTCTAGCAATAGTGAGGTTGTAATACGGCAATGTTCAAAACAGAAGACAAAGCGAGGCTGAGGCGGCAACTCACTGAGCTGGCCATTTCCCTTGCTATGCAAAGCCGATGGGAGGAGGCAATAACGGCTAACCGGACTATTCTGGAGGTCTTCCCCGCGGACGTGGATGCTTATAATAGGCAGGGAAAGGCATTTACCGAGATGGGTCGTTTCAAAGAGGCTCGAGAGGCCTATAGCCGGGCCATGGAGATCGACCCCACCAACACCATTGCCCGCAAGAACCTGAGCCGGTTGGCATATCTGAGGGATTCTGCTATGGCGGTGAAGGAGGAGCGGACCAGGGTGGACCCTCACCTTTTTATCGAGGAAACGGGTAAGACTGGAGTGACCATCCTCCATAATCTGGGCCGTAAGGAGACCTTGGCCAAGATGACGGCAGGGGAACCGGTTTTTCTAAGGGTGGAAGGCAAGAGCTTGTTGGTGGAGGATAGCCAAGGGGAGTATCTGGGCCAGGTGGAGCCCAAGCTGGCCCTGCGCCTCATCAAACTGATAGAGGGGGGCAACCAATACGCCGCTGCCCTCACCAGCTTTGGGGAAGACAACTGGAAGATTATCATTAAGGAGACATACCAGCATCCCAGCCAGATGGGCCGGCTTTCCTTTCCCTCCCGGGGACACGATGGTTTCCGGTCGTATATAAAGGACAGCGTCCTGAAATACGAGGTGGAGGAAGAGCACGATGAGGAGTCCGAGGAATGGGAGGAGGCAGAACCCACCCTGGAAGAGAGTGGCTTTTACGAAGAGACTCCGGGGAGCCCAGCAACAGTGAACGAACTGGAGGAAGAAGAGGAGGAGTAGGGCGAATCTGCAGCCTTTGGGGATGAGCCGGGCGTACGCCCGGCCCTTTTCTTTACCGTCCCGTTGCTACCCTCTGCTTTCTGTTGGTATGATGGGCAATGAGAAAGGGAAAGATGCCTATTATTGAGGCTGAGGGTCTGGTAAAGAAATACAAGAGCCTGGTGGCCGTGGCGGGGGTGGATTTTTCGGTGGAGGAAGGGGAGTGTTTCGGCTTTCTCGGCCCCAACGGCGCCGGCAAAACAAGCATCATCCGGATGATCTCCTGTGTCTCTCCCTTGACGGCGGGATACCTTCGGGTGGAGAGCAAGGACGTCGTGATCCAGGGTCGAGCCATTCGAGCCATCATGGGGGTAGTGCCCCAGGAGAACAACCTGGACCCGGACTTGAGCGTGCTTCAGAATCTTTTGGTTTATGCCCGGTACTTCGATCTTACGCCGGCGGTGGCCAGGAGCCGGGCCGAGGAGATATTGGAGCTTTTCCAGCTCGTGGATAAGAAGGACGAGCGGGTGGACGCACTATCGGGGGGAATGAAGCGGCGCCTGGTCATCGGGCGGGCCCTACTCAACCGACCTCGCATCCTTATCCTGGATGAACCCACCACGGGCCTGGACCCCCAGGCCCGACACCTGGTGTGGCAAAAGCTGCGCTCTCTGAAAGAGCAGGGCATCACCATGATCCTTTCTACTCATAACATGGAGGAGGCCAGTCATCTTTGCGACCGGTTGGTGATCCTACATCAGGGCAAAGTGCTGGCGGGGGGGACCCCTGAGGCGCTGATTAGCTACTACGTGGGGGCGGAAGCCTTGGAGCTCCACATGGAGCCGGGGCAGAAGGCCGCCGTTCTTCAGGAGTTGGGGAAGAGGCCTCTGATGGTGGAGGACGTAGGCGACGTTCTCTATGTCTTCAGCCGAGACTCGGAGGGGCTGCCCCGCCAGTTGGGGGTGGCGGTGAAGAAGCTGGTGCGCCGCCGCGCCACCCTGGAGGACGTTTTCCTCCACCTCACCGGGCGAGGGCTTCAGGAATGATCCTTCCCTCCTATCGAGCCTACCGGGTGTGGCAGCGAAACCGGGATGTCTACTTTCGTCTCTGGCTTTCGGAGACGCTGCCCATGCTGGTAGAGCCCCTTTTCGTCCTGGTGGCCATGGGCTTTGGTTTGGGAGCCTATGTGGCCCTGGCGGGGGGACAGAGCTATCTGGAGTTCCTGGCCCCAGGCCTTATCGCCAGCTATGCCATGTTCAGCGCTACCTTTGAGTGCACCTACGGCTCCTATGTCCGGATGGAGCTCCAGAAGACCTTCGATGCCATAATCGCCACCCCCCTGAGCATAGAAGATGTCATCGCTGGGGAGATCTTGTGGGCGGGCACCCGCTCGGCCATGACGGCAGGGGCGGTGCTGGTGGTGATCGCTGCCTTGGGGTTGGTTGGGCAGCCTTGGGCGCCCCTGGCGATAGTAGTGGCCGGGCTGGAGGGGTTGATGTTCGGCTCCTTTGCCATGCTTTTCACCTCCGTGACTCCTTCCATTAATGGCTTCAGCTACTACTTTACCCTTTTCATCACCCCCATGTTCTTTGCCGGCGATATCTTTTTCCCCCTGTCGGGCCTGCCGGAGGTGGTGCAAAGGATAGCCTGGTTTGTGCCCCTCACCCACATGGCGCGCCTCAGCCGGGGGTTGGTAAACGGGCCCATGGGATGGGATTTGGTGTGGCACGGAGCCTGGGTGTTGGGGATAACGGCCATCGTTTTCCTGGTCTCCCTGGCCACCATGCGGCGGCGGCTGATAAAGTAAGAGAGGGGAGGCCCTTCGCCTGCCTCAGGCGGGCGAAGAGTGACACCGGCACCCAATTCGTCGTCTCCCCTCGCCTCACGACAATACATATGTTAAAATGCTATGAAGGGTTTTAGCGGCGTAATTGTGGGATACAATCCCGGAGGCGGAAGGATGGCAACGATCACCCTGGAATCCATAGGCCAGGTTGCCCGGGTGGCCTCACAGAAGATGGCGCACCTCTCCACTACCTTGAAGAACCAGGCCCTGAGCAATATCGCTCAAGGGCTCCTGGATGAGGAGGCGGCTATCCTTTCGGCAAATGCCGCCGACTGCGCCGACGCCGAGGCGGCGGGCCTGAGCGCGGCCATGGTAGACCGCCTTATGCTCAACAGCCAGCGCCTCCAGGCCATGGCCAAAGACGTGAGAGCCGTGGCTGCCCTTCCGGATCCGGTGGGGGAGGTGATAGACATGCACACCCTCCCCAACGGCCTGATAGTGGGGCGGCGGCGGGTTCCCCTGGGGGTTATCGGCGTCATCTACGAGAGCCGTCCCAACGTGACAGTGGATATATCCAGCCTGTGCCTGAGATCGGGCAACGCGGTTATCCTGCGGGGGGGCTCCGAGGCCCTGCGCTCCAACCAGGCCCTGGTGAAGGTTATTCGGCGGGCTCTGGGAGCGGCCGGGGCGCCCGAGGACAGCGTTCAGTTTGTGGATAACCCCCAGCGGGAGCTGGTGAGCCAGATGCTGGAAATGAGGGAGTATATCGACCTTCTGGTGCCCCGAGGCGGCGCCCAGCTCATCGAGTTCGTGGCCCGCAACGCCACCATGCCCGTGGTGGCGGGGGGCGTCGGGGTGTGCCATACCTTTGTTGACCGGGCGGCGGATGTGGAGAAGGGGGTGGCGGTGGTCAACAACGCCAAGGTGCGTCGGCCCACCATCTGCAATGCCCTGGACACCCTTCTGGTTCACGTAGAGATAGCCCCCCTTTTTCTTCCTGCCATCGCCCGGGAGTGGGGCAAGGCCGGGGTGGAGATGCACTGCGACCGGCGGGCCCTGAGCCTCCTGGAGGGGGTGGCCCGGCGCGAGGGAGCCGATTGGAAGCTCAAGGCCGCTCGCCCCGAGGACTTTGGCTTCGAGTTTCTGGCTCTGGTGGCGGCGGTAAGGGTGGTGGACTCCCTGGAGGAGGCCCTGGAGCATATTCAGCGCTACGGCTCCGGTCACTCGGAGGCTATCATCACCGAGGACTACTCAGCGGCCATGCGTTTCTTAGACGAGGTGGATGCGGCGGCGGTGTACGTCAACGCCAGTACTCAGTTTACCGATGGCGGCCAGTTCGGGTTGGGGGCGGAGGTGGGTATCAGCACCCAGAAGTTCCACGCTCGGGGGCCCATGGGGCTCAGGGAGATGACGTCTTACAAGTGGATAATCATGGGCAACGGGCATACCCGTCCCTTATAACAGGAGGGCTACTATGACCAACGCTTACCGTTTTGAGCGGGAGTGCCGCACCCCTTACTCTGAGGCCTACGTCATCTATCGGGATGATGAGCGGGCGGGCAGGGTAGACCTGCATTTTACCCCCAGCGTGGTCTATGCCACCCTGTGCCTGGACGAGGCGGTGTCCGATGAGCAGGTGGCGGAGTATATCGAGACGGTGGACGAGGAGCTAGTGATGTCTTCCCAGAGCTCTCGGGAGGATTTTGTGGTCACAGTATACCGAGGCAAAGAGTTGGGGATATATTCCGATGAGGATTTTGAGGAGGAAGAGAGAGAGAACGGCAGCCACCTGGAGGAGTCACCGTAAGACCCGAAAAACTTGATACGGTGGTGAGTCGTAGGGTGGGTGAAGTGAAACGCAACCCACCCCCAGAGATTTGAACAAAGGTGGGTGCCGCTGCGCTACACCTATCCTACCAACTTTTACAGAGGGCTTAATAGCTCTGAAATAGCTTTCCCCACCCGGTTTTCATAGCCTCTTGCACCCGCCCCCGGCCGACGAAGGGGTACCAGAAGAAGTCGAAGTAGAGGCGAGAGGCGGCGTAGCTCCAGGGGGCGATGAAGGTTCTCAGGAGGAGATGCTCCAGGGGTTGGAGAGCGCCGTGGTAGATGAGCTTCTGGCCCCGGCTGGCAAGGGTCTCTTCGGCACCCTGGAAGCGCCAATTCACCCTTGATATGTCCTCTCCCACTATCTCTATCTGAGACAGGTCGGCGCAGCCCAGTCCCCCCTCGTGGGCGAGGCGCAGAAAGGCGAGAGACATTGGATCGAACCCCATAATCTTGGCCGCCACGGCGTCTATAGCCACCGGGTCGGCGCTGGCGAGGAGGGTGTTCTTGAGCAAGGGGCGCATAGCCCGGGGGCCGGGGCCGTCGCCAGCGAAGGTGCCGTCCATGACGGCGAAGATGCCGGGGTGGATCTCCCTTTGAATGGTGAGAAGGTCCACCAGGGTCTCGTGGATGACGGAGTGGGTCCAGTGACGCCTTTCGTTGAGGAGGCCGCCGAAAGCGTTTTTCATGGCGCCGGTCATGGTGGTGAAGACGTGGGTCTTCATGGTGGGGAGGTGAACTATATTCTTCCCCTTGAAGAGGGCCGGGATGCGAATTCCCTTGGGGAAGACCTTGTCCAGAACCAGCATCTTCCCCTGAGGCTCGTACTTCACCCACTCCACCCCCGGGTCTCCCAGGTGGACGCTTTTGAGGCCGCATTTTTCCAGGGCGGCCAGGTGCTTATTCTTTAGCTCTCCCTCGTAGGAGTTCACCACCACGGTGCCGTTTTGGGCCGGAATGATCTCCCGATAGCCGCCCTGACGAAGGGTCTGAATGACCCCCTCCAGTTGCCAGGGGGTGGTGGAGCAGGCGGGGTAGTAGCGCTGCCAGGAGATGTTGATCTTAAGGAGGGTGGGGACATCTGGAGGCAGAGCGGCTCGGTAGCCAGCCAACTCCATGACGGAGCCTATATCCGAGAGCACCGTCTGGGGAGCGGTATAGATGACGGCGACTTTGGGCTTAGGCGTCTGCATTAAGCTGCCTTCTTAATAAAATATGGGGTACCCTTCGTAGTCGGGGTCGGGACGACCCCCCGCCACAGGCGGGGCCTCAGGGACGAGGCCGACTACCGCTGTAAAAGAGGGTTTCATGTTTTCCGCTTCAATACCACCCTCCGCACCGCCACGGCGATGTCTTCGGCGGTGAGGCTGTAGCGGTGGAGCAACCGTAGGTCGCCGACCTCAAGCAAGCGCCGCATCGTACTCAGCCAAAGGGAAGCAGACCGTCTTCTGAATGCGGCTCCGGTGCCGGGCGATGTCTTCCAGTCGTTTGTAGACCGGCGCGTCAAAATACTGCTCGCCGCATTTGGCGCATACCCAGGCAGGAACCCCTTCCACATAGATGGTCTCACCCATGAAGTGAAACTGGACTCGGATGACACTCTGTTCAACCTGGCCGTTGCAAAACTCACATGCCTCGTGCTTTCCCATCCCTAACCCCCTCGCCGTTCCTCGCCGCTACTCTTCATCTGCGTACACTGTGATTATAAGCAATACCCCCGAAGATAGAAAGCGGGCACACCACCGAGGCTCATCGTCCGTCCCCAGTGGTGCCTCCTACGTCATAGCGAGTGCCCCGGGGGTCACGAGTGAGTTCCCGGATAATCTGGCCAGTGAGAATAACACTCTCGACATCATCGGCCACCAGATGGTCTTTGGCCATCTCTTCGTTGGCATGTGAGCTTACTCGATAGCGCTGCTCGCGAATGGCCCGCCGTATTCGTTGCAGCGCCCGCATCGGGCTTTTCCTAGGGCCTTATCCGAACAAAGTCGAGCACACTTGCAAGTGCTGGTAGTGTTCCATTACTGCTTGACTCCTTGGTCAGGAAGGCAAAATCCTGATCAAGCGCCCCGCCATGCCCAATCATCACTAAGCCGGGGCATCCTGGTTCTGCCTGATCATCGGCCCCTCCCCTTCCGCCCCACCACCCCCCGCACCGTCTGGGCGATATCTTCGGCGGTGAGGCCATGGCGGCGGAGGAGCTCGTCGGGCGAGCCTGACTTGGCGTAGGTATCCCTCAGCGCGACGAACGACATGGGCACGGGATGGCTCTCGGCCACCGCCTGGGCGACGGCGCTCCCCAGGCCTCCCTGCAGAAGGTGCTCCTCGGCAGTGACGATGGCCCCCGTTTCTTGAGCGGCTCGGGATATGGCTCCTTCGTCCAGGGGCTTGAGGGTGGACATGTTCAGCACGCGGCAGGCAATCCCCTCTAGAGCCAGGGTCTCGGCGGCGGCCAGGGCCAGGGGCACCATGATGCCCGTGGCAATGATGGTGGCATCCCGGCCTTCCCTCATGACCGCCGCCTTGCCTAGCTGGAAGCGATAGCCATCGTCGCAGACCACGGGCGTCTTGGGGCGGCTGCACCGGATGTAAAAGGGGCCTGGGGTCTCCGCTGCTACCTGCACCACCTGGCTCACCTCCACACCGTCGGCGGGCACCACCACCCGGAAACCAGGGAGAGCACAGGCCAGAGCCAGGTCCTCCACAGCATGGTGAGAGGCGCCGTCTTCCCCCACTGTTATCCCGCCGTGGGTGCCCACCACCTTGACGTTCAGGCCGGGCTGGGCGATGCTCATGCGGAGCTGATCGAAACAGCGGGCGGTGGCGAAGACGGCGAAAGTGCTGGCAAAGACCGTTTTGCCCGAGGCGGCGAGCCCGGCGGCGATGCCCATCATGTTCTGCTCGGCGATGCCGCAGTCAAAGAAGCGGAGGGGGAACTCATGGGCGAAGAGGCTGGTGTAGGTGGACTTGGAGAGGTCGGCGTCCAAGACGACGATATCCGGCCTTTCCCGCCCCAGCTTCGCCAGGGTTTGGCCGTAGACCTCGCGGGTGGAAAGCTCAAGGGGCACTTTTTACCCCCTCGCCTTTGGAGGGTATTGTGGATGGTATCCCGCAACATTCCAGGGAGCCGGGAGATTCCTCTCCCCGCCATAGGCGGAGATCAGAATCATCCACGGAGGACAAAAATATCCGCTCATGGTTCGACAGGCTCACCACGAGTGGTATCATTACCCGCTCACCACGAGCCGCTCGGCTGAGCTCACGACGAAGCCTGTCGAAGGGCGAGTGGGCTATTTTCAGGGTAATGACACTCCAACCGGTTACCCCGATCCGCCAGGGGCGGAGAAGGGTCTCGCCCCAGGCAAGGCTAGATGCTTCGCTGCACTCTAACATAGTTAGAAGCGTGGTTAGAAGACCATTGGAATGTCATTGAAGGTGGCTAACCCAACTCCGCCAGGGCTCGAGCTACCTCTTCCTGGGTGGGGGCGCGTCCGTGGAACTCCACATTGTTCTCCATGAAGCTGACGCCCTTGCCTTTTATGGTGTGGGCGATAATAGCGGTTGGTTGACCCTTGACGCTTTTGGCCCTTTCCAGGGCGGCGATGATCTGTCCCAGGTCATGGCCATCCACCTCCATGGCATACCAGCCGAAGGCGCGCCACTTGTCGGCCAGAGGCTCCAGATTCATGATGTTCCTCACCCAGCCGTCGATCTGCAGCTCGTTGTGGTCGACGATAGCCACCAGGTTGTCCACCTTGAAGTGAGCGGCGGCCATGGCCGCTTCCCATATCTGGCCCTCGTCGCACTCTCCGTCGCCGGTGAGGACGTAAACCCGGTAATCACGCCCATCCAGGCGTCCGGCCAGGGCAACTCCCAGGCCAAAGGAGAGTCCCTGACCCAGAGAGCCCGCCGACATCTCCACACCGGGGGTAAGGGTCATGTCGGTATGGCCCTGAAGACGGCTACCGGCACGGCGCAGGGTGGACAGCTCAGAGAGGGAGAGGTATCCGGCCTCGGCCAGGGTGGCGTAGAGGAGGGGAGCCCCATGGCCCTTGCTCATAATGAAACGGTCCCGGTCGGGCCAGTGGGGGTTGGCTTTGTCGTGGCGCATGGTGTGGAAGTAGAGGGTAGCGACGATCTCCACCGCCGAGAGAGAGCCTCCCGGGTGCCCACTGCCGGCGGCGCCGATCATAGTCACGATATGGCGACGAAGAGTTCTCGCCATCTCAGGCAACGCCGAAATAGGCAGTTTTGTGTTCGGAGACGCCTCGGCCTCGGTTTCCGTGGCCGAGGCTGAAGTGGTGGTCATCCCCCCTGAAGCAGAAAATGAACTCATGATTTCCCCTCGACAGAGGAGATTATACATTATCACGGTATTTTCTGTCTATATCTCCCTGAATGGGGCAGTAGGTGAGACTCATTGATAACGGGGGTTGCCAGGGGCCCCCTGGAGAGGGTTTGGGGGCGATATTAAACAGCCTCAGCGTATCGCCCTTGACCGTAGTCGCAGAGGGAAACTATAATCCGGTTTGTGATCATCGATTTTCATACCCACGCTTTTCCCCTTTGGATAAAGAACAATCGAGAGGATTACCTGCGCCAGGACACGGGTTTTGCCCGCCTCTACTCTCACCCCAGGGCCAGGATAGCCACGGCAGAGGAGATTGTGGCCGCCATGGACAGAGATGGGGTGGATGTGTCGGTGGTCCTCAGCTTCGGCTGGAGGAGCCACCAGCTTTGCCGGGAAGGCAATGACTATCTGCTAGAGGCGGCGCAGCGATACCCCAAGCGATTGGTAGCCTTTTGCTCCCTTCAGCCGGCGGTGGGGGAGGCGGCCCTGGTGGAGCTGGAGCGGTGCGCCGGGGGCGGGGCCAGGGGCATCGGCGAGCTGAGGCCCGAGGACCAGGGGTTCGACTTGATGGATGAGACGGTTATGCCCGCCCTGGTTCAGAAGGCGTTGGAGTATAGGCTTCCCCTCCTCCTTCATACCTCGGAGCCGGTGGGACACCACTACCCAGGCAAGGGGGTCGCCACTCCGGAGGTGCTTTATCCTTTCATTCACCGCTATCCCGGCCTGTCCCTGATCTGCGCCCACTGGGGCGGGGGCCTTCCCTTCTACGCCCTTATGCCGGAGGTGGCCCGGGCTCTGGGGAATGTCTACTTCGACACCGCCGCCTCTCCCTTCCTCTACCGCCGCACCATCTACTCCATAGTGACGCAGATAATGGGCGACGACAGGATACTTTTCGGCAGCGATTTCCCCCTCTTGTCCCAGAGGCGGTGCCTGGAGTCCATCGCCTCCCTGCCCCAGGCCAGCAAAGCCCGCATCCTGGGCCAGAATGCTCACCGCCTACTATGGGGGGACGGAGAGTAGGCGAGATGGCGACGGTGAGGGCTTTTGTGGCCATCGAACTTCCGGCGCCGGTCAAGGAGGCGCTGAGAGAGGTGCAAGACAGCCTCAAGAAGGAGGGGGACGGGCAGGTGAGGTGGGTAGGAATGGAGTCCATCCACCTGACCTTGAAGTTCCTGGGCAACGTCCCCACCGAGAAGGTGGAGGCCATCGCCCAGGCGGTGAAGGGAGCCTGCCGCGGGGTACGTCCTTTCTCCCTGGAGCTGAAGGACACCGGCGTCTTCCCCGGCGTACAGCGGCCACGGGTGGTATGGGTGGGGGTGGGAGGTGAGGAGGGGATACTGGCCCTTCTCCAGGGGAGGGTGGAGGCCAACCTGGCGGCCCTGGGCTTTCCCCGGGAGGGTCGCCCCTTCACGGCCCACCTTACCCTGGGCCGGGTCAGGGAGGATGCCACTCCGGCGGCCCGACGCCGCCTGGGGGAGGGAGTGGCCGCCGCTCAACTCCCCCGCCCGACCCTCTGGCGGGTGACGGAGGCTACCCTGATGAGAAGCCAGTTGACGCCCTCGGGGGCCATCTACACCCCTCTGGCGGTGGCCCCCCTTTTAGAGGGGGAGTAAACATCAGTACTAAGTTGCATAAATCGGCGTGCTAACCGAGATTCTTCGCCTCCGCTACGCTTCGGCTCAGAATGACAATCCCCATTCTGTCACTCTGAGCGTAGCGAAGGGTCTCAGGTCATTTCGTGGTCTCCCCCGCAAGTACGCCTCTGGCGTAATGGTCGCCCCATCACCCCGAAGGCTGCTGAAGCTGGGCCATCTTCGACACAATAGGCGCTAGTAGCGCCTCCTCTGGCTTCACCTGAAGCTCCTCGCAAAGACGGAGGTACGTCCGAAGCAGCATCACCATCCTCGGAGCGAAAGCCTCGGGCACGGCCAGGAAGTACTCCCGGAGCGCCTGGATACCCTCCTGGGCCGGTTCCAGGGCCGCATCCCGCCGCCCCACCTCGTTCAAGAACTTGGCCAGGTTGTTCAGGGACACGGCCAGGTAGGGGCGGAAGGCGTCCGGGTGGGCCGCCGCCAACTCCCGGTAGAGGGCCACCGCCTCCTGGGCCGGTTCCAGGGCCGCCTCCCGCCGCCCCACCTCGCTCAAGCTATTGGCCAGGTTGTTCAGGGACATGGCCAGGTCGGGGCGGAAGGCGTCCGGGTGGGCCGCCGCCAGCCCTCGGTAGAGGTCAACCGCCTCCTGGGCCGGTGCCAGGGCCTCATCCCGCCGCCCCACCTCGCTCAAGCGAATGGCCAGGTTGTTCAGGGATCCTGCCAGGTTGGGGCGGAAGGCGTCCGGGTGGGCCGCCGCCAGCTCCCGGTAGAGGGCCACCGCCTCCTGGGCCGGTGCCCGGGCCTCATCCCGCCGCCCCACCTCGCTCAAGAGAACGGCCAGGTTGTTCAGGGACGTGGCCAGGTACGGGCGGAAGGCGTCCGGCTGGGCCGCCGCCAGCTCCCTGCGGATGGCAACCGACTCCTGGGCCGGTGCCAGGGCCTCATCCCGCCGCCCCACCTCGCTCAAGCGATTGGCCAGGTTGTTCAGGGACATGGCCAACAGGGGCTGGTTCCCCTCCCCGCTATCTCTGCGCAGCCTACCAACGATCATCGTAGAAAGCTCGGCAGCCTTCTCCCGGAGGGCCACCGAGCTCTGGGGCAATTGGTCGGAGATAACCATCAGCGCAAGGAGATTCCCGGTGTTCTCCTCAAGCAGCCGGTCCAGCCACCGGATAGGCGTGGCGGCGTACTTCTTGTCACCAGCGTAGTCCTGGGCGGCCCGCATGACGGCCTCCGCCACGCGGGCCACTTTCAGCCTGGCGGCCCGGGCCACGCAACCGGAGCTCTGTGTGCTACTCCATCTGCCTAAGGCCCTGAGGATGACCCCCTCACCCACCATGTCCGGCAGTATCGGCGCTACGCCACCTCCTTCGCCAGACAGGTTCGGTAGGGTCGCCTTGAGACAGTCGTACACTTTGGGTGTGCTGCCCGCGGCGAATCCAAGGGTCGCCCGCTCCTCACCTATTGCCTGGCTGACCTCATCCTGGGTAAGGCCCTGACACAGAGTCACATAGGCGGCCATGTGGGTGAGAAACCCCGGCTCCAGGGCGTGGCTTTCAGCTATCTTCTCGATGCGCTCGATCTCTCGGTCTGCCACGTGGAAGGCCAGGTCGGTCTTGGACAACGTCAGGACATTGCTCAGGCCAATGCGGCTTGCCACCAGCCCCGCCATCATGAGGAACAGCGGCTCGCCCCAGTCCGCGGTGGCCAGCTTCTGGTCGAAGTACGGGTCCTCCCCCGGCCCGGGGGGACGAATCCTTACCCCCGCCCGCTCCATGGTATCGGACAGTATCTGCCGCCGGTGCTCCAGTTCCCCCAGGGGGGTGAGCGGCACTGGCGCATCGGGATCCAGAAGTCGGCGCACCGCCCGGGCGTCGCCGCCGCCCCCGCCGAAGGCCTCCACCCACCAGCCGCCCCCGGTATCGGCCCCCCGCTCCAGGAGCAGCACCCGGAGCCTCCGGGCACCCCGCTGGGCGGTATCGCCCACGTGACTTTGGCAGGCGTCTCCCGTCAGGGCCATAAACCAATTCTTCAGAGGCTTGGCCTTGGCGGCGGCGTAGTCTACAACCACCAGCGTCGGCCCGCTCCAGCGCCACCGGTCGGTGAGCCGGCCCACCTGCTCCGTGGGCACAAAGCCAGCCGCCCAGTCGAGCTTAGTGGCCTTTTCACACAGCTCCAGGGCGAGCCTGGTCTTGCCTGACCCGGCTGGGCCGACCAAGACGCGGATGGAGATGGGCTTGTCGCTCTCTGCCCACTCCCGCAGCTCCTCCATCTCATGGTCTCGTCCCACGAGCTGAATGGACATGGCGTGGGCACCCAGGAAATCCGCCTCGCCTCGGGAGAGATCGGCGATGCGCCGCCCCTCGTAGCGTGTAAGCTCAGGGCCCGATTTGAAAGCCTCCTTCAGCCTGGCCTCCATTTCGGACAGTCTCGCATTCAGAGTTCCGATAATTGTGTCAACTATTGCTCGATTCTCGTCGGACAGGAGTCCCCTTATTCGTCCGTAGAGCTCACCAATGAACCACTGGACAAGTTTGAGCACCTCTGCGCTGAGGCCATTTAGCGGGGGAGACGTGAGGGGGTCGCTGGGCCGCAGGAACAATTGCGCCAGTTGCCGGGCGCGCCCCTCGGTGTACAGAAGTCCGGTTAGCTCGTTCCAGACAGGGGAGGGCGACCAAAAGCCGCGCCGCTCGCACTCCTGGATGGTTCGCTTAGCCACCTGCGTGTAGACTTCCTCCAGGCTCTCTTTCTGGGCTTTGTCCCGCAAGTGGGGCGCAAGCTCCAATGCGAACTCGGCTGCTGCCAGCGCTATGCCAAGAGGTTCCACCATGTTCCTCCGTCCCTGGTTGTCAACTACGCCTTCCGCCCGGGGCGGACACAGCGTGGGCGCCCATTTGGGCAATTGCGCCTCAAGTATAAGGCTCGTGTCAAGTTCAGCGCCCGAGGGGGAGATTCGTAGGGGGGACACCCATTCGACCGGCCCAAGGCAGGCCCCCCACCCCCGCCAGGGGGCGTGGCCCCCGGAACCTCCATGACTCGGCTCGGCAAATAAGCAGGCTTAGGCCGATAGGCTTGACTTCTCGGCCAGGAAAGGTAAGATATTAGCGAATAATCGGTGTCAGGACAAAGGAGGAGCCATGGAAGGGGCTACTAAGTGTGCCTACTGCCGGGAGGAGTTCGCGGCGGAGCCTATTTTATACAAAGGAAAGGCTTACTGTAGCGAGGCCTGCGCTTTTCAGGCCAGCCTGAAGACGGGAAGCATCTGCGGCTCCGAGAGCTCCATGGAGGCCAGCCTTCGTTACCAGCGGGAGGCGACCCGGAAATCTTGACCGTGCCGCCGTCCCATGGGAGTCAGAAGGGGTGCCTTTTTCCAGGCGGTGGTGGCGGTAGCCTGTCTTGTTTTGTGGCTGTTTCCCGTCTCTCTGGTGGCGGAAGAGGTGCTATCCAACGGTGATTTCGAGGTGGCGACAGGGGGAATACCGGAGGCCTGGTCGGTCTATGGTGGGACGCTGAGTCGGGTTTCGGCGCCTGTGGAGCAAGGGAGCTACGCCGCCGCCTTCACCAGCACCGCCGGGACAGGCTGGATATATCAGACAACGCCTGCCATTCCCGCCATAACTTATACCCTGCGGGGATATGGGCAACTGGGTGGGGGAAGCTCCCCTTCGGCCTTTTTACAGCTTGCCTTCTACAATAGCGCGGGTTATCCGTTGCTTCAAGTGGAGTCTACCGGCAGAATCCTGGAAGCAGATGGGCGCTATCATCTTCTAAGCACAAACCCGGTGCGGGCCCCCGCTTCGACGACTACCGTCCGGGCCAAAGGGGTGCTGGCAACGGGGGCAGAGCCGGGCGTCGCCTACTTCGATACCTTCTCCCTTTTGGGGGAGCCCCACAATAAAATACAGGGCCAGGTGAAACTCCAGGGACGCACCAACCAGGCCGGGGCTCAGGTGGCCCTGGGACGCCAGCTTGTTATGTCGGCGCCCGATGGCGCTTTCTCCCTGGCGGAGGTGATGCCGGGGAGCTTTACCATCACCGTCTCGGCGCCGGGCTACTTGTCCGCTTACAGAAGTGTGACCGTAACCTCCGAGGCTAGCTTAGACTTGCCCCCGGTCCTCCTTCTGGGAGGAGACGGAGATGGCGATGGTGTCATCCGTCTGGAGGACCTGGTTTTGGAGGCGGCGTACCTGGGACAGCCCTCGCCATCCGGTCTGGCGCTGGATGTGAACGGCGACGGCCGGGTGGACATATACGATATAGCGCTCACGGGCATCAACTTCGGTGGGGGGGCACCTTCTCCGTGGCGGAACTAGTGAGGACGGCGGGGTGAGAACAAGCCTCAAAAGGGTGCTGCCCCTTCTCCTGGGGCTTCACCTTTTTACTCTGGCCTTTGGCCCTCCCAAACTTTTGGAATCTGACGCTGGGCGCCTCCCCGTCTATCCTTCTCAAGTGCCTTTTATCCTCCAGGCGGCATCGGCGAAGAGCTCGGCCAAGGTTCAGCTCATCATGGATCGGGCTACGGGAATGGTGGTGTATCAGAGGAATGGTTACCAGCGGGTGGCCCCGGCCAGCATCACCAAGATAATGACCGCCATCGTCGCCCTGGAGAAGGGGGATTTGAAGCAGACGGTGGTGGTAAAGGGGGAGGATCTGGTGGGGGGATCGGTGATGGGGTTATGGCTGGGAGAGAGGGTAGCTTTGGAGGATTTGCTGTGGGGGCTCCTCCTTCCTTCTGGTAACGACGCTGCCATGGCCACTGCCAGGCTGGTGGGGCAAGGCTCCGTGGCGCGCTTCGTGGATATGATGAACGAGAAAGCTCGGGAGATGGGGCTGAAGGACACCCATTTTGAGAACCCCCACGGCCTGGACGAAGACGACCACTATAGCTCCGCCCAGGACATCGCCACCATGACCCGCTACGCCCTGGACAGGCCTCTCTTTGCCCAAATGGTGGCCACTAACCGCCATCAGTTGGTGACCCCTCGGCCTATGATAATGGAGAACTCCAACCAGCTCCTTCGCCGCCCCGATGTGAAGGGGGTGAATGGTGTCAAAACGGGCCTCACTGATAACGCCGGGGACTCTCTGGTGGCCTCCGTTACCCGGGAGGGTCACCAGGTTATCGTGGTGGCTATGGGAAGCCAGAGCCGGGTGGACGCGACTATCCCCCTCATTGACTATGCCTTCGCCAACTTCACATGGGTACCCCTCCGCCCCCCTCCCTCTTTTGAGGCAGACAGCCCCACGGCGGCCCGCCGTGTCAACTACCTTGCCCCCAGCGTAATGGTGCCCATCTGGCAGCAGTATTACATTGTGCCCCGAGTCGCGGACGGGTACAACTCCGGGTCGGGGGCAGAGGCTGCCTTCTATCTGGAGGGGAAGCGGCTGGCTCAAGCGCCCATCAACTAAGGAAACCTGGCATCGTCGGCGAAGACGACGAGAAGTGAGGCGCAGATTTCTGTATGACTGGTGTCCCGCTCCAAGCAAGAAAAAGCGGCGCATGATTACACGCCGCTTTTGCCATAAACAACCCGGCATCCCCGCAGGAACACCGGGGCGTATCACGTAGGTATAGTAATATACCAGATTTTTTTGTCAAGGGTTTTTGAGTGCGTCAGGTTGGGACACTACACCCTTCGCTCCAGGTAGATTTCAATGGTCGCCTCCTGCTACAATAGAAGAAGTTGAGCGGTGTAGTGACGGGTCAGATTTAGAACGGGGGCGTGCTGAAAGGGACGGTGGTGGCTATCGATGGGCCCAGCGGTGTGGGGAAGAGCACCGTGGGGCGGCTGTTGGCGAAGAGCCTGGGATATCCTTTCCTGGACACAGGCATCATGTACCGCGCCCTCACCTGGCTCGCCCTGGAGAAAGGCGTCTCCCCTGAAGATGAGGAGGCTCTCAGCCGACTGGCCCAGGAGGTCCCCTTGGAGCTGAGGCCAACTGATGGAGACTACCATACAACCGTAGACGACCGAAACCTTACCCCTTTTTTGCGCCACCCCGTAGTGGAGCGATGGGTTTCCCACGTATCCCGGGTGGCGGGGGTACGGGAGGCCCTGGTGCGACAGCAACAGAAGGTGGCCGGCGGTGAGGGCATCGTCATGGCCGGGCGAGACATCGGCACGGTGGTCCTGCCCCATGCCCATCTCAAGATCTTTCTCACCGCTACCCCCCAGGAGCGGGCGCAAAGGCGATATCGGGAGCTGGTCTCCCGGGAGACACCGGTCAGCTACGAACAGGTAGCGGAGGATATGAAGCGTCGCGACGACATCGATAGTAGGCGCGCTGTTTCTCCTCTGAAGCCAGCCCCAGACGCTCACGTGCTGGACACCGACGACCTGTCTCCGGAGGCAGTGGTGGAGCAGATAAAGGCACTGATAAAATGAGGGCGCCCGACGGGAAGATGCACCTCTCGTATGATACCGGGGCCTTTTTGATGAGTCTGGTGCTGCGGACGCTGGCCCGGTGGCGGGTGTGGGGATTGGAGCGGGTGCCCCGGCGAGGACCCCTTATCCTGGTGGCCAATCACGTCAGCTTCGTGGACCCTCCCATTCTGGCCGCCAGTCTGCCGCGACGGATCACCTTTATGGGGAAGGAGGAGCTTTTTCGCTCTCCTCCCAGCCGTCTTTTCTTCACGGCTATGGAGGTCTTTCCGGTGAGGCGGGGTCGTCCCCACCGGGAGGCCCTGCGGCGGGCCCAGGCCGTTCTCGAAGCAGGGGGAGTCCTGGGCATGTTTCCAGAAGGGAGGCGAAGCCCGACGGCCCGAATTCAGCCGGGCGAGACGGGCACGGCTCTCCTGGCCTTGCACACGGGAGCGCCTATCCTGCCCGTAGGGCTTTGGGGCACCCACCAGATTCGGGACGTGGCATCTTTATTCAACCGTCCCACGGTCAACGTTTCTGTCGGCGAGCCCTTCTCCCTGGAGAGGGAGGGGGGGAGGAAGCCATCCCTGGAGCGGCTGACCCAGGAGATAATGGAGAGCATCGCCCGCCTCCTGCCCCCCATCTCATCATTGCCGGGATATCCTCAGGGGGAGGCAGAAAGGCAGCCCCTTGCGGCAACCACCAGGCGGGAAGGGCATCATGGACATTAAGAAAGCGGGGGTCATGGGCTTCTGCTCCGGAGTGAGGCGGGCTATACGCATAATGGAGCGGGCAGCCCAGGAACATCATGGAATATCCAGCCTGGGAACCATCGTGCACAACTCCCAGGTGGTGAAGAGGCTATCTGACTCTGGGGTGCGGGTGGTGGACAGCGTCCAGGAAGCCGCGGACGACACGGTGGCCATCACCTCCCACGGCGCCGGCCCCGGGGTTTATCGGGAGGCGGAGGGGCTAGGGTTGTGGGTAGTGGATACCACTTGCCCCTTTGTCAAAAATGCCCAGCGAGCGGCACAAAAGCTGGCGGCGGAGGGCTTTACCGTCATCATTTTTGGCGAAGGGGACCATCCTGAGGTACAGGGGGTGTTGGCATGGGCTGGCGAGAAGGCCATAGCGACCCTGGACCCGGGCGTTTTCACGGGGAAGGCACTACCGCGACGGGTGGGCCTCCTCTCCCAGACGACCCAGAACCCGCAGCACTTTGCCCAGTTCGTCGCCCAGTTTATGGCCCAGGTCATGCCTCCGCTACAGGAGCTCAGGGTGGTAAATACTATATGCCATGCCACGTCTCAGCGTCAGGAGGCGGCCCACGCCCTGGCAAGAGAGGTGGATCTGGTGCTGGTAGTGGGGGGACACAACAGTGCCAACACCCGCCATCTGGCGAAGATCTGTGCTGATATGGGGGTAGAAACGCACCATATCCAGGGGGCTGAGGAGATCCAGACCTCCTGGTTGGAGGGGCGGTGCCGTACGGGCGTCACAGCCGGGGCCTCAACCCCTGAGGAGGCAGTGGAAGCGGTGGTGGGGCGGTTGAAGGAGCTATGTAGGAAGAAGGCTTAGAGACCAGAGCAATGTGCGGCATAATTGGCTATGTAGGGTTCCGTCCCGCCTCTCCCATCCTTTTGGAGGGACTACAGCGGCTGGAGTATCGGGGTTACGATAGCTCTGGGATGGCTCTCGTCAACGAGAGGGGGGCCTTTGTGATAAGAAAGGCGGTGGGCAAACTGAGCAACCTAAGGGTGGCCGTGGAGGGGGAGATCCCTTCGGGCAACCTGGGCATCGGCCATACCCGTTGGGCGACCCATGGCCGCCCCTCCCTGGACAATGCCCATCCCCATCAAGACTGTAGCGGCGACGTGGTGGTCATCCACAACGGCATTGTGGAGAACTACCTGGCTCTAAAAGAAGAGCTTGTAGCCCAGGGCCACACCTTCGTATCTCAGACCGATACGGAGGTGCTACCTCACCTAATCGAAAGTTTTCTCGCCCAGGGCGCCGACCTGGCGGAGGCGGTAAGAAAAACCATGGCTGTCATCCAGGGTGCCCATGCCATTGTGGCCCTGCGGCGGCAAGAGCCGGATCGACTGGTGGCAGTCCGGCTAGGAAACGCCGGCGGCCTGGTGGTGGGGTACGGAGAGGGGGAGATGTTCCTGGCCAGCGACCCGCCGGCCCTAGTGCCTTATACCCGCAACGTAGTGTATCTGTCCCATCTGGAGATGGCGGTAATAACGGCCCACGGGGCGACCTACTACTCGGAGCAAGGAACACCGGTGACCAAAACCACCGAAAGTCTCCCCTACGACGAGGTGGCTCTGGCCAAGGGGCGATACAAGCACTTCATGCATAAGGAAATGTGGGAACAGCCCCACGCGGTGATGGATACCCTTCGGGGACGGCTGAACATGGAGCCACCTCAGGTCGATTTAGAGGAGTTGGGGCTGAGCCCTCAGGAGCTGGCGGCCAAGAAGCGGGTCGTTTTGGTGGCTTGCGGCACTAGCTACCACGCCGCCCTGGTGGGAAAATTCGTCTTGGAGGAGCTGACTCGCCTCCCTGTGGAGGCGGACTATGCCTCCGAGTTCCGCTATCGAGATCCCATTCTTGACCCGGACACCCTCTTGGTGGCCATCACCCAGTCCGGGGAGACGGTGGATACACTGGCCGCCATGGAAACGGGGCGGGCCCAAAATGTCAAGGAGTTGGCCATCTGCAACGTGGCGGGCTCCCAGGCGACGCGTCTTGCCCACGGGGTCATCCATACTCGCTCCGGACCTGAGATCGGGGTGGCCAGCACCAAGACCTTTACCTGCCAGTTGACGGCCCTTTACCTTCTGGCAGCCTACCTGGGATACCTGCGGGGCATCGTCTCTGGGCGAGAGTTGGGGGACCTCCTCCAAGAGATGGTCCGCATCCCCCACCTGCTGGGAGAACTTTTAGCGCGGGAGGCGGAATACGAGCCCCTGGCGCGACGCTACTTTCGCCTTTCCAACTTCCTATACTTGGGGCGAGGCATCAACTATCCGGTGGCCCTGGAGGGGGCCCTGAAGCTGAAGGAGATCAGCTACATCCATGCCGAAGGTTATCCCGCCGGAGAGATGAAACACGGGCCCATCGCCCTTATCGATGAGAACATGCCGGTGGTGGCCATCGCCCTGAAAGACCGGGTTTACGACAAGATACTGAACAATATCGAGGAGGTCAAGGCCCGGGACGGCACCATCATCGCCTTGGCCACCGAAGGGGACAAAAACCTGGCCTCCCGGGTGGACCACGTTATAAATATTCCCCCGGTATCCTATCTACTATCACCGCTCCTCACCGTCCTGCCCCTCCAGCTTCTGGCCTACCACATCGCCGTGCGCCGAGGCTGCGATGTGGATCAGCCACGGAACCTGGCCAAGTCGGTCACCGTGGAGTAATCTTTCCGGTAGCGGCACCGACAAAGATCCAAAAACGGAGATATGGAGGTTTTTCCCTAAGGACATCATGACTTCAGGCGGCGTCCCCCTTTTTCTGGCTTCTCGCTCTCCCCGTCGCCAGTACCTTCTGGGTCTTCTGGGTGTACCTTTCCACGTGGTGGTGAGTCACCAGGATGAGGCCGCCATAACTCCGGGGGAGGATCTTGGCCAGAAAGTGGAGAAAGCGGCCTGGGCCAAGGTGGCCTCAGTACTGGAGGAAGTAAGGGAAGGAGTGGTGGTGGCAGCGGACACGGTGGTCTTCCACCAGGGGAGGGTGATGGGCAAGCCCAAGGACGGGGAAGAGGCGCGGGAGATGCTCCTGAGGCTTCGGGGAGCAGAGCATCTCATCATCACCGGGGTGGCCATGGTTCGCCACCCCCAAGGTATCTCTTTTGCTGAGCATGTTACTACAGTGGTGAAAATGCGCCCCTATTCTCTAGAAGAGATAGTGAGCTACATCGCCACCGGGGACCCTCTGGACAAGGCAGGGGCTTATGCCATCCAGAATCCAGCCTTTCACCCCGGGGCGAAAGTGGTGGGGTGCTTCTTGAACGTGGTGGGCCTTCCCCTCTGTGCCGTCCTCCGTGGGCTGGCAGCGCTGGGGACGGCCATGGACCATCCTGCGGTGCCCTCCCCCCATGAGTGTTCCTGGTGCGCTGGGGAGGCGAAGATTAGTCGATGCCCTGGATGAGGTAGCGCACCGTCCCCGAGGGGGCGGCCACCTCCACCACGTCCCCCGGCTTTCGATCCAGGAGGGCCCGGCCCACTGGGGAAACCACGGAGATCCTGCCCTTCAGGGGGTCGGTCTCGTTGGGGTGGACCAGGGTATAGCGGAATTCTTCCTGGGAGGCCATGTCCCGCAGGCGGACGGTGTTGCCCAGAGCTACGTGCTGGGAGACCCGGGCGTTGATAACCACGGCCCCCTTGAGGGTGGCCTCCAGATCACGAATGCGGGCCTCTACCTGGCCCTGGTAGTCACGCATGGCATCTAGAGGGGCGTTTTCCCGAACGTCCTTGTCGGCCCAGGCGCGGCGCATCTCCTCGGCGATATGGGGGCGTTCCTGCTTTAAGCTCTCCAGCTCTTGCGCCAAACGAGAATAGCCATCAGAGGTCAAGGTTGCCTTTTCTCTCGCCACCAGGGTGGCCACCGAGGCGCTTTCCTTGTTTCCCGGCTTTTTTAACTTTAGGTGGGGCGCCAGGCTATTTTTTATCCATCCCTCTTTCTTGGCGACGGTGAGGAATTTTTTCACTGGCTCAATCTTTTTGGCCGGATCAGCGGCGGACTTGAGGACGCTCTCGCCGTAAGCGGCCACATCTTGGACAGTGAGTTGACTCATGTCCCTCTCCCCACCGCACCAGCGGACAAACTTGAACAGCTCCTGCTGAAACTCCTGCCTCTCCGCGGCGGGAAGGCTAGCGAGGAACTGAGTGATGGCATCTCTGAGACTTAGTTCGCTTTCCTTTGGCACGATAAACACTCCTCAAACAAATGATTCTCTACCAGCGCCTAACCATTTCATTCTCTTAGTAGTGGATGGTCTTAGACCATCCACTACTTCGTTCCACGGACATTATTATTTTAGGAAGCCTCCTCTGAACTTGTCAATCAACGGCTGCCCAGGGGTGTCACGGCGAACTGGTAGGAGGCCGGCTGGGTGGTGAGGGGGGCGAGGGGTGAGACGATGAGGACAGCACGCTTTCCGGCTGTGCCCAGGCCCTTGATCTCCATTCGCCCTCGATTCTCAGCGTCCAGGGCTACTTCCCGCACCTCCACTCCCGGCGTCAGAACCACCAATTGCACCCGAAAGCCCTGGGGCAGCACGTTATCGGTGCGGACGAAACCTTCAGCTCGCCATGCTCCGTCCCCGGCCTCCACATCGTCGAAGAAGCTCAACTCGGGTATCGAGATGTCGTCCAGAGCCACCCCCGGCCCGTTGACCGCCTCATCCGTTATGTACTCAAAGCGAAGGAGCACCTTCTTTCCGGCAACGGGGGTGAGGTCAACAGTATCCTCAACCCAGCCTGAGCCTTCCGTCGTGCTCCTACCGGTGTAGCCGGGGCCGAAGCTGTTGCCCACCGGGTCATAAGTGGTAGCGCCCTGGCCGGAGAGAATGTTCCACCGCTCTCCACCATCCTGGGAGACGAGGACGTAGGCATAGTCCCATCCCTTCTCCGTGTCATACCACAAGCGGTAGCGCAGAGTGGCCCTGGATAGCCCTCTCAGGTCTACCTCCCGGGTAAGGGTGGCGTCGATGCTATCGCCGCGGTTGCTCCACCAGATATACCGGCCGCTGAAGGGACGAGTGGGGATGAGATTCACGGTGGCGGTGCCCGTGAAGATGATGGCGACATCCCCCGTGGGAAGGGCCAGCTCGTAGTAGCGGGCGGCGTACTGATTAACGGAGCCAGAGACTTGGCCAAAAGAGGTGATCTCATCGTTCACCTTTGCCTGGACGCGGTCGTCGGGATAGGTGTAGGGCTCAATCCCCAGGCCGTCCACCAGGTTGGCCACCACCCAGCGGGCGAAGACCTGGTCGAAATCCTCCGAGAAGCCCTGCCCCTGGAAAAAGACATTGATGCCTTCGGTGCCGGTCTCCGTTATGGCCACCAGCCTTTTCAAGGTATCATAGCCACCGTAGTGCTGGGCCAGGTACTTCATAAAGAGGTAGGCGGCGCCATAGTTGGCGGCGCTCTTTTCCGTATCCTGGGGCCACTGGGTCAGTTGGATGCCCGGGGAGGCGAGAAAGGCGGACACGAATCCGGATGGGTAGCCGACCAGGTCGGCGGCCAGCTCCGAGAGGCCCTCGTTGACCCAGGTCTCTTCATCGGGGTCGGCGTACCAATGGATGGCATGCTGAAACTCGTGGGCCAGAACGGCCTGGTACTCCCGGCTGCCCGGGCGGAGAGTGGCATTGATATATAGCATAGGCCGCTGGTTGCTGTAGGGGTTAATGGTAGGAGGGTAGTTATCGGTGCCGCTGTAGTAACCACCTACGCCGGGGATGTTGGCCTGGAGAATGGTGAGACGTTGGTGCTCTTGGTCAGACCAGGGGGCGCCGAAATACCGGGTTACGGTAGGATAGGTTTTTTCCTCGAACTCCCGGGCCGCTTCGCCAATAGTATTGGAGAAGGGGGTGGTTCCCTCCTGGACATACCAGAAGGCATGGGGAGAGACGTGAAGCAGGGTGGCGCTTATGATAAAGCGCTGATCGGATTCCATGTTAGTGACCCAGAAGCTCTCACTGTCTCCCACTTGTTGAGATGGGACGGCAATCGGCGCTGGCTCCGAAGGGGGTGGGCGCAACTGCCGGGTTAGCCGGTACAGGTCCCGATGGGGGGGCCGGGGGATGGCCAAGGGGGCCCGGTTGAGGGTGGGGATAGGGGTAGGGGTGGGTGAGGGCGATGGCGAGGGCAGTTGAACGATGAAGGGAGTTGCCTCTGGGGAAGGCGAGGAGGAGCAGGCCACGGCCAGAGGGAGGTAGAGGAGGAGACAGAAAAGGAGAAGGGCCGAACCCCACCCCCTGGCGGCGCGGCCCATAAGCTATTTGGCCCGGGGGTGAGCCTTTTCGTACTCCCGACGCAGGTGATCGGTGGTGAGGTGGGTGTAAATCTGGGTGGTGGCGATGTTGGCGTGGCCCAGGAGCTCCCGAAGACTTTGCAGGTCTATGGGCCTATCCCCGGTGAGCATGTGGGTGGCGAAGCTGTGGCGCAGGACGTGAGGGGTAACGCTCAACTGGATATTGGCCTCCCGGGAGTAGGCCTTGAGTATGAGCCAGAAACCCTGGCGGGTGAGGCGCTCTCCCCGGCGGTTGAGGAAGAGGGCCTCTTGCCCCGGGCTGTGCTGGAGCTGGGGCCGTCCCGTTTCCAAATAGTCCTTAAGGGCCTCCACCGCCTGGGAATGGATAGGGATGACCCGCTCTTTGGAGCCCTTCCCCGTGCAGTGGACGAAACCCATTTCCAGATTGATGTGGGGGCAGTTCAGGGAGACCAACTCCGTTACTCTCATGCCGGTGGCGTAGAGAAGCTCCAGCATGGCGCGGTCGCGCTTGCTCTCCGGAGAGGAGCGTTTGGTGGGCTGCTCCAGAAGACAGTCTACCTCATCGGTGGTGAGAGTTCGGGGGAGGTATTTGCCTACCCGAGGTGAGCTGAGGCTTTGGGCCGGATTCTCAGACAGGGAACCTTCGTTCACCAGGAAGGCGAAATAGGATTTCACTGCCGCCATCTTGCGCGCTACCGTGGAGGAGGCATAGCGGCGCTCCTTCAGGTCTCCCAGATAGGACGTAATTAGAGGTTGTCCCACAACTTGGGGCACCACCTCCTGGGAGGAAGGTATGTTTCCCTGAACAAACTGAGAAAATTGCTGCAAATCGTTGCGGTATGCCAGCACCGTGTTCGCTGAGAAACCCTTCTCCACCGTTAAGTAGTTGAGGAAATGCTGAATACTTTGCTCCATTAGACCTACTCCTAATCTCTAAAGATGGTCCAAAAAATACGTCCCTTATTTTACCATAATTTGTCTCAAATTGCACGAATTTCCCGCCGCAGGGTGGTGTTTGTCCATAAAATCAACCTCTCGCTGTCGAGGGAAAAAGGTTGCCCTTCGTTCGGCCTCTCCCTTGAGGGGAGAGGTTAGGTGAGGGTGAACTCCCCCTCCCCTTAATCCCCGCCCACCAGGGGAGGGGAAAGACACCCGGAAGATGTGCCTTCCCAATGAAAATCCACGGATTTGGGCCCTGCCCCCCGCTTTACACCAAATTCCCAGGGTGTATAATAAGCGGCATCGTAATTTTAATCAGGGAGGTGACAAATGATACGCCGCTACGGTATGACGGCTCTCACGGTGCGAGATATGGAGACCGCCCTGGGTTTCTACCGGGATATCCTGGGGCTGAAGGTCATCGACGACCGTTGGACTCATCCCGATCAGAAGCGCACTCGAGACATCGAGTATTGTTTCGGAGTCGCGCCGTTGCATTTCCGAAATATCCGGATGCTGGACCCCTCCGGAGAGGTCACCGTAGAGTTGCATCAGTTTTTCTCTCCACTCCCTCAGAACCACCCCGAGGGGCGCACCATGGGAGACATCGGCACCATGAGGATGGAGTTTCGCGTCTCGGACGTGGAGGCCATGTACAACAAGCTGGTGTCCCAGGGCGTGGTTTGCTTCTCCACTCCGGTGCTCAGCCAGCACTGGGCCGCCTTTTGCTGCTACGACCCCGATGGCAACATCGTAGAATTCGAGCGGGTCTACGCCGAGCCCATAGAGCGGGAGGGACTTATTCAGCGCTACGGTATGACTGCCCTCACGGTACGGGATATGGAGACATCCCTGTATTTCTATCGGGACCTCCTGGGCCTTAAGGTCATCGACGACCGCTGGACCCATCCTGAGGAGAAGCGCACCCGGGACATCGAGCTTTGCTTCGGGGTAGCGCCCCTGCACTTTCGCAACATCAGGATGCTGGACCCAGTGGGGCGGGTGACGGTGGAGCTTCACGAGTTTTTCGCCCCGCTGCCCAAGACTCATCTGGAGAGGCGCACCATGGGAGACATCGGCACCATGAGGATGGAGCTGCGTGCCTTCGATGTGGACGAGGCGTATCAGCGCCTGGCGGCCAAGGGAGTGAAATTCATCTCGCCGCCCATCCACAGCGAGGTGGGCTGGGTGGCCTGCTGCGCCTATGACCCCGACGGCAACATCGTGGAACTAGAGAAGGTACGGGGGGAGTAGAGAGGTAGCGAGCTAGTTGCTCCCCCGTCCTGAATGATATAATAGGCGTGGGAGGAACGGTGCCTGCCACCAAGATCCTGGTGCCCGTAAACGGCAGCAAGGCATCTCATGAGGCCGTCCGTGTGGCATGTATGTTAGCCAAACGGGCCAAGGCCAAGCTGCATGTCATCTACGTCATCCAAGTGCGCCGTACTCTGCCTCTGGATGCGGAGATAAACGCTGAGGTTCAGCGGGGCGAGGAGGTGCTGAGCCAGGTGGAGCAACTAGCGGAGGAGGCGGACTATGACGTGGAGACGGAGCTTCTTCAGGCGCGGGAGGTGGGGTCGGCCATAGTGGATGCGGCGGTCGCCCAGGGGGTGGATTTGATCATTATGGGCCTGGGCTACAAAAAGCGCTTTGGCGAGTTCGATCTGGGGAGCACCATCCCCTACGTGCTGAAGAACGCCCCCTGCCAGGTCTGGGTATGCCGACAGGCAATCCCTGTGGAAACCCCGTCGTAGGTGGTGCGATGAGAGTGGTCATCATGGGCTGTGGACGGGTGGGTTCCCGCCTGGCCATGCTGCTGGATCAAGAAGGCCACCAGGTCACCGTCATAGATATCAACTCAGATAGCTTTCGGCGCTTGGGGCGGGATTTCAAGGGCCAGGCCATGGTGGGCAATGGCATCGACCAGGATGTCTTGCGCAAGGCAGGCATCGAAGAGGCCGATGCCTTTGTGGTGGTAACCCAGGGAGACAACCGAAATGTCATGGCGGCCCAGATCGCCAAACACATCTTTCACGTTCCCAAAGTGGTGGTGCGCATCTATGATCCCATTCGAGAGGAAATGTATCACCAACTGGGCCTGGATACGTACAGCCCCACCAAGGTGGCGGCAGAAAGTCTGAGGCAGCAACTGCTGGGTGAAGGAGAGAAAAAGTAGGCCAGCTATGTATATCATCGTAGTGGGCGGGGGCAAAGTAGGCTACTACTTGGCCAAGGAGCTAGTTACCGAAGGACACGAGGTGCTGGTGGTGGAGAAGGACCGCTCCAAGTGCGAGCGTATCGCCGAGGAGATGGGGAGCATCGCCATGCAGGGAGACGGCTGTGAGGCCACTACCCTGGAGGATGCGGGAGCGGCGCGGGCCGATATAGCCATCGCTGTCACCGGGGACGACGAAGACAATCTGGTGGTGTGCCAGGTAGCCAAGAGCAAGTTCGGCGTCCCCCGAACCATCGCCCGTATCAACAACCCCAAAAACGAGTCCATCTTTAAGAAGCTGGGCATAGACATTACTGTCAGCAGTACCAATCTGATACTGGAGCACATAGAGCAGGAGTTGCCCTCCCATCCCCTTCTCCACCTGCTGAACTTGCGGGGTCTGGGGCTGGAGCTGGTGGAGGTGAAGGTATCGCCCCACTCTTCAGTGATTGGCAAGAGTTTAAAAAACGTGAACCTGCCCCCCGAATGTGTCTTGTGCCTGGTGGTTAACTCCCACAAAGGGGCCATACTGCCCACCGGCGACACCTATCTGGAGGCGGAGGACGAGGTGGTAGCAGTGACCAAGCCCGAGGCAGAGGTGATCCTGCGTAGCATCCTGGGCGGGGGGTAGTTGATGGCCGGAGGCATTGCCTATATGGGGCCGCCGGGCACCTTCTCTGAAGAGGCGGCCCGACTCTACCGACCCCAGGGGCAACACCTCCCCTTCTCCACCATCGCCGCGGTGGCGGCAGCGGTGGAGACCAAGATGGCCGATGAGGGGGTGATCCCCATCGAGAACAGCATCGAGGGCTCGGTGAGCGCCACCCTGGATCTCCTTATCCACGAATCCAGCCTGGCCATTTGCCAAGAGCTGGTGCTTCCTATCCACCACTATCTTCTGGTGAAGCCAGGGGTGACCGAAAAGGACATAAAGGTCATCTACTCCCACCCCCAAGCCTTTGGCCAGTGCCGTCGCTTCCTGGAAAGCTGCTTCCCCAAAGCGGCGTCGGTGGCCTCTCTAAGCACGGCGGCGGCAGTGGAGGAAATGATGACGGCCAATGGCCAAGCGGCGGCCATCGGGACGGCCCGGGCGGCCGTCCTCTACGGGGCGGAGATTTTAGCTCATCATATCCAGGATCAGAGCTCTAACGAGACCCGCTTCGTAGTCATCGCCCCCACCGATCATTCCCCCACCGGAAGGGACAAGACCTCCCTATGCTTCGCCGTGGCGGAGGATCGGCCAGGCGCCCTGTGCAACATCCTGCTGGAGTTCGCCACCAGGAACATCAATCTGGCCAAGATCGAGTCCCGCCCCTCCCGAGAGAGTTTGGGCAAGTATATCTTCTTAGTGGACCTGGAGGGACACCGCCAAGACCCCGTGGTCACTGAGGCCCTGGAACGGGTGAGGGCCAAAGTGGCCCTTTTCAAAGTCTTCGGCTCCTACCCCAGATACACCCCAGCCTCCATATAGTCAGCCCTTTAGCCAGCCCTTATCTCTCGACTCCAGCGTATGCTGGTTGCCCTCTCGCAACTGGGGCCGTCTTGCCGCCAGGACGAGACCGATGGCCAGGGCAGTAGCCACGGATATAATGAGGAAGGCAAGGCGGTAGCTACCGGTGACATCGAAGACATAGCCGGCAAAAATGGGCCCGATTACGGTTCCCACCATGGAAACCATCCCTGAAAAGCCGTGGATGGTGCCAAACGCCTTACGCCCGAAATACTCACCCCGCAAAGCCGTCATCAGGGGCACCGTACCCCCATAGGCTGGAGCATAGATGGCGACAAAGAGAACGGCCTGAGCCACAGTGCGCGTGCTGGATAAAACGAAAAGGCTGATGACGATCAGACTGAAACAGAAAGCGGTGAGATACCTTTTGTTGCTAAAGTCTCCCAGCCAGCCGAAGAACAGCCTCCCGACAACGCTGATGGTCCCCACCGCCCCTAGCACCACGGCTGCCCCTTGAGGCGAGACGCCGGCATCGATGAGAAGAGGAACGAGGTGAACCACCACGGTGGAACTAACCATGATCCGGAGGCCAAGGGTGATGGCCAGCAACCAAAAGGCGGCGGTTCTGAGGGCCTCCCGAGCCGTAAAATTCACCTCCGACTCTTCCTGGGACTGGATAGCGGCCATAAAGGGTAGCCAGGAGCGCTTCTCTCTAGCGGGGAGGGGTGGAGAGGCGGGGCTCGTGTCCGCCGTATCTCCATCAGGGAGACAACCGTACTGCTCCGGTTTGTGCCTCATAACCAAAGCCAGGGGAATGCAAACAACCCACACAGCGATGCCCGCCATCTGAGCGGCGGCTCGCCAGCCATACTCAGCGATGAGCCATCCCAGGAGGGGAACGATGAGGCCACCGCCGCCGAAACCAGCCATGGTTAAACCCAGGGCGCGGCTCCGCTTCTTGACGAACCAGTTGGCCACGGCCGTGCTTATGGTCACCCCCATGCCGAAGGAAGAGCCCAAAGTGAGAAACAGGATGAACACCACATAAAAAAATGGCAGGGAATTGACACGGCTCATGAGGATGAAACCCAGCCCCAAGATGCCAGCACCGAATAGCATCAGCCTTCTGGGCCCTAAGCGATCTGTCAGCCATCCCTCCATGGGCCCCATAAGACCCCCCTCCAGCCGGGATAGGGAAAAGGCCCCGGCCAGGGCGGTTCGGGTCCAGCCGAACTCGTTGACGAGGGGGGTGAAGAAGGTGCCGAAGCCATAGAAATACACCCCGCCGTTGACGGCGGAGATAGCTGCCCCGGCCAGGACTATCCACCAGCCGTAAAAAACCTTAGGCCGTGTTCTCGATATCCCCGATATTCTCGATATTATGTAAGACCTCACCAGGTTTTCCTCGTTATATGAGAGCCAGGTCGTCCACCGGAATGAGCCCGGACAAGCCCGGAAGGACAGTGCTATAGCTCATTTCTTAGACCCGCCCTTATGGTAACAAACTAAATATAGTGACAAAGCAATCGCTCCGGCCCGCACCTTTAAGGACGGTAGTCGGCCTCGGGGACGAGGCCGATCCGCCAGAGGCGGAGGGTCAGGGACGACCCCGACTACGTGGGTTGTTCGTCGTTTGGCAACTTATTTTGTTGATGACCATCAGGGCGGCGACATCAGTCAACACCCTCCCCCTGAGACTGGTGAATTTTGAAGCCTGCCTTTCTGAGTGACCTGTCATGCTGATCCGCCAGAGGCGGAGAAGAATCTCAAAGATTCCCCGTCCCACCACCCCTAGCGGGGACTCTTCTGAGTGACCTTTCTAGACACCCTTCTATGAGAGTGATCTTTACAGGCTACCGGCGTAAGGTAGCCCCCAGCTCCCGCCCCAGTCTTTGCACCAGCCTTTCCTGGGCCCGGTTCACCTCTTCCTCGGTGAGGGTATGGTCTGGAGACTGATAAAGAAGGGAGAAAGCCAGGGACTTCTTGCCCTCCGGCACCTGGGGGCCGCGATAGACATCGAAGAGGGTGACCTGAGCCACCAGGGGCTCTTCTCTCAGGATCGTCATTACCCGCTGGCCAGCTACGCCATCGTCCACCACCAAAGCCATGTCCCGGGTCACCGGCGGGAAACGAGACACGGCATGGTAGGGGCGGGCCGGGGGGATGTGGGGGAGGATGGTCTCCAGGTCCAGCTCGAAGAGATAGACAGGGCGTGTTTCGATGTGGAAGTGCTCCAACACCTGGGGATGAACCTGGCCCACCAGGCCGACAACAGCCCCCTCCGCCAGCACCTGGGCAGTGGCGTTGGGGAGCAGGTGGGGATCGGTGGCGGGTTGGAAGGAGGCCTCCACGCCCAGACTCTGGAAAAGGGCTTCCAAGACGCCCTTGGCATCATAAAAGTCCACGGGGTCGGGGTCGCTCAGCCAGGCACGCTCCTGGCGCCGCCCGCTTAAAAGCCCCGCCACCATTTCCCGCTCCCGGGGCAGGTCGCCCTCTCGAGGCAGATAGACCTTTCCCGCCTCGAAGATATGGATGCCCTCCGCCTGATAGCGCTCGTTGGAGGCCAGGGTGGTGAGGAGGCCGCCCCGCAGGGAGGTGCGCAGATACTCCTGCTCGGCGGACATGGGATTGGAGACCTTAAGGGCAGAATGGGGAGCGTGGGAGAGCCAGCCCAGCACCTCGCCACTGGTCAGAGTATAGGTGATTACCTCTTGTAGGCCGCAGGCAGCCAGAATGTCCTTCACCCTCTCTCGCAGAGGGGGCAGAGGCTCCGCCAATAAGGGGGGTATGGCCCCTGAGAGGGGGGTGGCGGTGATGCTATCGTAGCCGATGCCACGAGCCAACTCCTCCGCCACGTCCTCCACCAGGGTCACGTCCTGCCGCCAGTAGGGGACTTCCACCTGAAGGACACCTTCTCCTGGGAGAGAGCATGAAAAACCCAGGGACCCTAGAACGGACACCACCTGGGAATGGCTCAGGGGCACCCCCAGGAACTCCTGGACTTGGGATAGAGAGAAGAGCAGGGTGGTTGCCTCTCTCTTTCCTGGATAGACATCGATGACCCCCTGGGCGGCCTTTCCCCCGGAGATCTCTGCCATAAGCTGGGTGGCCCGCTGGAGGGCAGGGAGGGGGAGCTCGGGACTTAACCCCTTATCGAAGCGCAGGGAGGCCTCGGTGCGGAGGCGCAGGGCAGCGCATGTACGGCGAATGCTGATGTGGTTGAAGTTCGCCGATTCGATGAGGACGTGGGTGGTGCTCTCCGTAACCTCGCTCCCCGAGCCGCCCATGACGCCAGCCAGGGCCACCGGCTCCTGGGCATCGGCGATGACCAGCATCCCCGGCGCCAGAGGGCGCTCCATGCCGTCCAGGGTGATAAGGCTCTCACCGGCACGAGCGCGGCGGACGATGATCTTTCTGTCCCGCAGACGATGATAGTCGAAGGCGTGGAGGGGCTGGCCGTACTCCAACATCACGTAGTTGGTGACATCCACCACGTTGTTGATGGGCCTCATGCCGCAGGCCAGCAGCCGCTCCTGCATCCAGGGCGGGGAGGGGCCGATGGCGACGTCTGCCACCAGGGTGGCGCAGTAGCGGGGGCAGAGGTCCGGGTCGGCGATGTCCACCGTGGCCCACTCCGAGACGGGAGGGAGAAACTGGGGGTAGTCCACCAGGGGAATGCGAAGCTTCTCCCCGGTGAGGGCGGCCACCTCCCGGGCGATGCCGAGGACGGAGAGGCAGTCGGGGCGGTTGGGGGTGACCTTCAGGTCCAATACTACATCCCCCAGATACTCCGCCAGGGGCACACCCACGGGGGCGTCCGGGGGCAGAATCATGATGCCAACGTGGTCTTCCGAGATGCCCAGCTCCTTCTCGGAGCAGACCATTCCCTCCGATAGGACGCCCCGAATGCGGGCCGCCTTGAGCGGGGTGAGCTCTCCGGTGTGGCCGTCTATGAGCCAGGCACCCACCCTGGCGAAGGGCACCCTGGCCCCCACCGCCAGGTTGGGAGCGCCGGTGACCACCGTCCACTCCTCTCCGTCCAGGCGCACCGTGGCCAGTTGGAGGCGGTCGGCGTTGGGGTGGGGGGCGAGGGCGATCACCCGGCCCACAAAGATATTATCCCAACGCCCCCCCACCACGACAATGCCGCTCACCTCCGTGCCGGCCATGGTCAGGCGGTGGGCTAGGTCTTGGGGGGGGAGTGCTATATTGACGTAGTCTTTGAGCCAGGAGAGGGGAAGTTTCATGGTTTGGTCTTTTCGACCAACAGGTCAATCTCGGTCACAACTAAATGGCTATACAAGACCAGTCTTTCCGCATCCTCGAACACAAGGGGCAACCCTTCTTTCTGGGAGCGATGCTCCACTTTTTGTGCCAGCAAGTTAACTGCCTTCCACATCCCGAACAAGGCAGAAGCAAGGCCATAGTCGGTGTCGCCAAGCTTAGGCTTCAGTTTGCTAGTAACGGCACACATCTTATTGAGCGTTTTGTCTTTGGGCAACGATTCCCCATCGGGACACAAATCCTGATATAGAGAGATAGAGAACTCTTGCAAGGCTTCTCGGCACTTGTGCCCAATGGCAGAAAAGTCAAACTCGTGCTCTGCGTCCCAGAGAAGATTGCCAGCTTCTTTAAGAAGTTGGGCTACGGTTGCGTGTCGCTTGGAAGTTTCACCAGATAGGTAGGCAAACCGCGCTCTTACTAGCTGCTCCAGGGGTGGGAGTTCTGACCTCTTGTTCTTGTAGTATGTCAACCCTTCGGTAGTTACTGCCCCCCCATACTCCCCTCGGCTGTTCATGGTCAGGTTTATGTAGCCTTTATTGCCTAGCTCCAAAAAGTCATCGTAATCACCTTCAATCTCTTCGCCACCTATTAGGAAACTGTCTCCGCCAAAAGTCCGAACGGGGAAAATTGTCCGAGCCGTACCAGTTTGGCGGGCCCTGCGGTCTGCTTCGACAAGCTTGAAAAGGATTTCCTCTTGCTCTGGCATAAGAGTCGATGTAGACGCAACATGCACTGACAGGCATTCTTTAAGTCTCTCAACGCTATTGGAGACCCATTGTAGTCCAGCGTCTGGCCGCCCAGAGAATCGTTCGGCTACCACAACTTCTTGTGGCACAGCTTCAGGCAGATTTCGGATGTACTGATCATTGGGTAAAAGTATCTTGGCCTTTGCTTGGTAAGACAAGTACTCATCACCAAGCTCCTTATCGATGGAGTACTCTTTGCGGTCGCGCGCGCTTTTGACACGGTTCGATAAATTAACTACACGTTCATATAGGTCTGTCACACCGCTCATCATGGCTGTTTTTTGTCCCCACTTCTCACGGTTAACCTTTTTAACCGTTTCGGTTAGTCTTAGAACCACCTCAAAAATCTCAGGTCATTGCCGTAGAAGAGGCGGATGTCGTCCATCTAGCCGCTCTCCACCAGCTCCAGCTTGGGAACAAAGACGGTCATGGTCTAGCATTTATCACCTCACCCCCTGACCCCTCTCCTTCCAGGAGAGGGGTCAGGGTACGCAAGCTGGGGGACACCCCCAGACCCCCGGCCAAGGGGCTGCGCCCCCTTGGAACCCCCCATTGCGAACTCCCTTGCTCCTCAAGCGACATCTCAAAACTGCCTCAAGAGCCTCAAGTCGTTACTGTAGAAGAGGCGGATGTCGTCCATCTAGGCGCTCTCCACCAACTCTAGCTTGGGGACAAAGACGGTCATCGTCTCGGCCACAAGGCTCACCTTGACGAATGTCACTTTCTTGCCCTCGGCGGAAAGCTTGTTGGCCAATTCCAGATTAGCTGCTTTCAGCTCGGGGTCGTGCTCAGGCAGAAAGATAATCTCTGCATCTTGGGGGATGCGCTCCCTAATGTTCGGGTTGGTTAGGGCTTCCCGCGTAAAGATGCGAAACAACTCGTGATTTCGTCGAAACTGTTCTTCTCTTTCCATCATCCTCGCCACCTCAAGTAACGCTCTCGATAAAATTGCCATCTGCGATGGATGTCCTCGACCGCCATGTCGAACACATCGGCGTAACCCGCTTCTGATGGCAGTGGAACCGTCTCTTGGGTTCCGTCCGGACGGCTGATATCCATATGCGCTCGCCCGTGAGCAGTGTCGAACCTAACAATAGGATACCATTGACGCTCTATTTGAGCCAGATATTGAACCGAGAAATCCAGGATTGTGTTGCCTTCCCCAACGAGACGCATCTCGGCCCGGTCTTCTTCGCTGAACCAGGTCGTCCATCTCTCTTCTGCCGACACCCTAGAACTGCCTCAAAAACCTCAGGTCATTGCTATAGAAAACGGCCACGGAGATCTTCTGTAGCAGTTTTAGAAACTCTTCTACCGTCAGGCCGGCATCAGCAATAACGCCCCGCAGGGTGCCCCTGGGCATATCATAGGCATGCAGAGGCACCACTACGATACTAGCTATGCCTTCCTTGCCCATTGTTACGTGGCTGCCTTTTTGCCTTACTACAGCCCAGCCCGCCCTCTCCAGCCCTCGAATCACCTCTCGTGGCCTCAGCGCCGGCAGCCTCTGGCTCACTCCACCGGCACCTCGATCGTCTCCGTCTCCAATATAGGGATCCCCCTCTCCTTAGCCGTTTCCAGCCAGAGTTCGATGGCCTCGCGGATCTTCTGGCGCGCCTCATCCTTGGTCGTGCCCCAAGAGTGGCAACCTTTAAGAGCCGGGGCATACACGTGATAGCCGCCTTCTTCCTCGGGCTCGAAGACGACCTGAAACTGGCGAACCCTTGGTCGAAGGCCTGGACGATGTTCGTAAAGACGACGCAATTCTTCGCAACGATCAAGCAATTTCATGTTAGCTCTCCTTCTCCCGCTCTTCTCTTTGTCGCTGCCAGCCAGCTAGAAACCCCATCGGCCTCTCTGAGGGTAGCTCTTCCTTGGTCAGCTCTGTCCCCTGGCGCAAGCGGTCCAAAGTATATGAGTACACAAACTCAGGGTTCTCCTCCGCCATTTGTAGCTGCGCCTTTACTAGAGCTTCGCGTTCAGCCCCGCCAAAAATGTCGGTCAGAATGCGCTCAAAACCGAGTTGGAGAACTAGATTTGCAATGTCTTCCTTCGTCACTTTTTCGTCTAAAATATATTGCACAAGGGGCAATATAGCCTTCAGTTGTCGGTAACGGGCTTCAGCTACGTGCAAAATTCGCTGCCGTGCCATCTTTTCATATCCCTCCTACCCATGCTAGTCGAGGCACCCGGTTGGGCTAGAACTGTCTCAAGAACCGCAGGTCATTGCTGTAGAAGAGGCGAATGTCGTCCATTTAGCCGCTCTCCACCAGCTCCAGCCTGGGGATGAAGACGGTTCTGGTCTAGCACTTATCACCTCACCCTCTGGCCCCCTCTCCTGGAAGGAGAGGGGGAGGTGTACGCAAGCTGGGGGACACCCCCAGACCCCCGCAAAGGGGCTGCGCCCCCTTGGAACCCCCATTGTAAACACCATCGCTCCTCAAGCGACACATCTAGAACTGCCTTAAGAGCCTCAGGTCGTTGCTGTAGAAGTGACCGGCGGTCACGCTCTCTCCCACTCTTCCAGGGAAATGCCAGCCTCACGAAGGATGAGACGCAGCAGCCCCGGCGATATGTCTCCTCTATGCCGGCTCGGGACAGGAAGCCTTAAGTTGTCTCTGCGCATAAACTCGTGCCTACCACCAGGAAATGGGCCCTCAAAGCCCAAAGTCCGCAGCTTTCGGATCAGCTCGCGGCGGGTAACCGTTTCGGCCACCGTTTGCCGCCAAAGTTCAGGCTAACGCCCTCTATCTCGGGCAGCTCATCATCCTCCCGAAGAGCCAGGACAAGCCACTCTTCTAGCACAAGGCGCAGCCTGGCCTGACATTCTTCCTTTGTAGCCCCGTCCGCCCAGGGGCCCTTGAACTCCGGAATATGTCCGAAGAAGCCGCCCCCTTCCATTTCTTCGTATATGGCGTGCCCCATTGCCTTCTCAACGTATTCGGTTAGCATTGTCTCCCCTCCCATCCCCTCAGAACTGCCTCAAGAACCTCAGGTCGTTGCTGTAGGAGAGGCGGATTGTCACCCATCTAGGCGCTCTCCACCAGCTCCAGCTTGGGAACAAAGACGGTCGTCGTCTAGCACCTATCACCTCACCCCCCCTCGTTACCGCTCAGGGCAGGCTCTGACCCCCTCTCCTTTCAGGAGAGGGGGAGGTGTAGGCAAGCTGGGGGACATCCCTTCGGCAGGCTTCGTCGTGAGCTCAGCCGAACGGCTCAGGGCAGGCTCCCAGACCCCCGCCAAAGGGGCTGCGCCCCCTGGGAACCCCCATTGCAAACTCCATTGCTCCTCAAGCGGCCCCCTAGAACTGCCTCAAGAACCTCAGGTCGTTGCTGTAGAAGAGACGGATGTCGTCGATGCCGTGGCGGAGCATGGCTACTCGCTCCGGCCCCAGCCCGAAGGCGAAGCCGGTGTACACCTTGGGGTCGTAGCCTACCTGCTCCAGGACGCCCGGATGCACCATGCCCGCCCCCATGATCTCCAGCCATCCCGTGTTCCCGCACAGGCGACAGCCAGCGCCGTTACAGGCGAAGCAATCCACGGCTACCTCTACCCCCGGCTCCACAAAGGGGAAGTAGTCGCAGCGGAAGCGTATCTTTCTCTCCCCGCCGAAGAGTCGGCGGGCGAACTCCCCGATGGTTCCTTTGAGATGGGCAAAGGTGATGCCCTTATCCACGGCCAGGCCCTCGATCTGATAGAACATGGACTCGTGAGTGGCGTCGGTGGCCTCGTATCGGTAGCACTTGCCGGGGACGACCACCCTCACCGGGGGTCGGGTGCGCTCCATGACCCGGATCTGCATGGGGGAGGTGTGGGTGCGTAGGAGCATGGCCCCTTTGTCCCCTCTCTCCGGGCTGTCTATCCAGAGGGTGTCCCACATATCCCGGGCCGGGTGGTCGGGGGGGATGTTCAGGGCCTCGAAGTTGTAGTAGTCCCACTCCACCTCTGGCCCCTCCACCACCTGGAAGCCCAGGGTGACGAAGACCTGGCAGATGGCCCGCACCATCTGTGTGGTAGGGTGGAGACGGCCTAAGGTGGGGCGGCGACCGGGGAGGGTGACGTCCACCCCTTCCTGTCCCAGGGTCTGGGCCACCTCGGCCGCCTTCAGGGCGGCCTCTTTTTCCAAAAGAGCTTTTTCCAAAAGCTCTTTGATCTGGTTGGCCTGGGCCCCCAGGCGGCGGCGCTCCTCCAGGGGCAGGCTGCCCAGGCTCCGCAGCGCCTGACTCAAGGGGCTCTTCTTCCCCAAGTAGGCGACGCGCCACGCCTCCAGGGCGAGAAGGTCGCTCACGTCATCCAGGTGGGCCAGGGCCCGTTGTTTAATCTCGTCTAACTCCATGCCTTGCTCCCAAAGGCCAGCCTTTCTTGACCAAAGTACCTAGCATTCCTCTACTCAGGATTATGGTTTTCAAGTAAATAGAATGACGAGATTGGTCGCTTGCCACGGAATAAATGGCTTGTCATTCTCACGAAAATGGGGGAGTCCAGATGGGCTTCGCCCTCTGGCAGGGGTTTCAGGGGGTGTCCCCCTGATTTCACAAAATTCCTCCCCCTCTCCTTCCAAGGAGAGGGGGACCGAGAGTTTGCCCTGAGCAGAGCGAAGGGGGGTGAGGGCGTAGAGTACATTTTCATCCTTCATGGCGTCGGCGTCAACCGACATGACTGATTCTGCGTCGCAGCGTAGCGAAGGCGAAGAACCTCAAAGGCTTATGAAGAGATTCTTCGGTCGCTTCGCTCCCTCAGAATGACAAAAGAGCACTTTAATTACTTGGTGACAATAAGCCTGGGGTTCAGGGCCCCTTATGTTCCTGGCCGCACCTCAGCCTCGCTTAAAGAGGAGAGGGGGTCTTTCCACCACTTGGTGCTATCCCGGCGAATCTCGAAGACCACCTTGCCGCTGTCAGGGCAGTTATATATGGCCAGGTCCTTGGCGGGAAGGCCGTTGGCCAGAGCGTAAAGACGGGCCATTTGCTGGGCGGCCACGGGCAGACAGAGCCTGCCATCCAGACAGCCATTGTTGATGGTCATCTTGTCGCCTGTTTTATGGATAGGGCAGGGAGGGGGAAGCTCAGCGCGAATCTCTTTAACCTCCATAACGATGGGGTAGCGGGGCATGGTATCTTTCTCCTTTCTGTGCCGTTGGTGACCAGTGTCTTCTGCCCGGATTTAGATAGCGCATTTGTAACACCTTTTATTGTCCCCGTCAAGGGTGACCCGGCCTAAGTATCCAAAGGGGTTCTCGCTAAGAACGACGTATCATATCCCTACAAGCAGGTCAGAGGCTTGCCGCAAGTGGTTCTTGGCTGCCCGGGGGCTTCAGGGCACGCTTATGGAAAGCTGTTCTCCCAGGGAGGTGAACAGGGCAACCCAGCCTTGAGCCAGTTCGTCGCCCTCGTCGGCCCGGCGACGATAGTCTAGATAGGTAGTGGGGAGCATCTCGTAGTAGATATTCTGCACCCTCCAGAGGTACACCTCGAAGGGCATGGTTGAGGCCAGCATCACGGCTTCGACCAGGTTCTGTAGCTGGGAGAGATCATCGGGTTGAGAAGCGAAGCTGGCCATGAGGCCCTCCAGGTTCTGCCGGAACAGGTAGCTGAGACCCTGGGTGTCCAGCTCAACCTTCCAGGCCTCAGCCTCATGAACGAGGCTTCTGACGCGCTCCGGGTTCAGGGCTATGGTGGAGAGGGCCTGGCGCAGGTCGGTGTTTAAGATGAACTCGGCGGCGGAGCGCAGAGCCTTAGGGATGGGAGCCCCCAGATCGTTGATAAAGCGCATTAGAGGATAGTGATGCTTATAGAGAAGACGAAAGGAGTCATCGGCCTCGGTCAGAGTGGAGTCCATAACCTGATTCAAGATTCTCCTTTGCTCATCACGGAAAAGGGACTTGATGGAGTAGGTAACGCCGCGGAAGTGTCTGGCCAGCAAGCGAATGACCTCCGGGATATCGGCGGCCATGAAAAAATCGGTTACCTCCTGTACCATAGTCCCGTAAGAATCTTTGCCGCGGTACCGTTGCACGCCACCGGAGAAGTTGTGGTCGCCGAAGTGGAGTATACCGAAGCTCAGCTCGGCTCCTTCCCGGGTGATCTGGGATGTGATACGTACTTGGCCCGTGGCTAGCTTCATAGCGCCGATTTGAAGTTGCCGATAATCTCGGCGCTCGGCTGAATAGCAGTATACTCGGGCGTGCTGAGGATAATTTTGAAAAAGTGAGTTTATGGCATAGTGGGCGCCCACCCGGGGCAAGTCGATCATCGCTGGCTTTATAAACCTTTCAAAGATATGCCGACCATTCCGGAAGTCTTTGATATTGCTGGGGGCCCGCTCAAGAAGCTGTAAAAAACGAGACTCCATTTCGTCGCCGAAGACCTCCTGTGCCAGTTGGACCGCCCGTCCGGCGTAGTGCATGATCTGTGTCGCCTCCAAACCGGAGATGTCGTCAAAGAACCAGCCGCAGCTAGCGAACATAAGCATGCTGTGGCGCTGAAGCTCCAGGAGCTTTAAGGCGATGACCTTTTCCTCTTCTGCCAGGGAACGACGGGCATGCTGGTTGAAAAACTCCTCCATATTGTCGGGTGAGCGGTGGAGGAGGACAGAGACATAGTCGTCCCGGGCCACCCAGGGGTCTTTCAAGAGTATGCCCCCTTTTGCCTCGTACTGGGGGATTAGAGCATCCCGAAGCCAGTTCAAGGCCTCCCGAAGGGGGGCGCGCCAGGCCTGGTTCCAATGGGGATTGGTTCCCATGTGGCAGCCACAGTCACTGCGCCAGCGCTCGATACCGTGAGAGCAGCTCCAAGAGGTGTTCTCGACTATCTCCACTTGGTGAGTGGGAGGATGTTTTTCCAGGTATTCCCCGTAGTTAGTAAAGTGGGCCAGGCCCCGAGACTGGATGTAATGGCTGGCGTAGGTCAGCGCCATGTCTCCGAAGCGGTGGTGATGGCCATAGGTCTCGCCATCGGTGGCGATATGGACGAGCTGAGGCCGAGACGGGGTCTCAGAGAAGGCACCCAGGAGGCGTTGGGCGAAGGCCTCCCCGCTACTCAGGAGTCCTTGGAAGGCGATGGCCCGGGAGATGGAGGCGTTGTAGAAGAAGATGGCTATGGACTTCCCCGATGGCAAGAGCAGGATATACGGCATGGTAGGGTCAACCCTTTCCTCACTCACATCCTGCCACTGGCCGCTCTCCAGGGGCCGAACCCGCTGGGCCTGGTGAGGAGCCAGGATGGTAAAACGGATGCCCAGTTGAGCCAGAGCCTCCAGGGTTTCCAGATCCACTGCCGTCTCCGGCAGCCACATGCCTTCCGGCTTGCGCCCGAAGCGGTGTTCGAAATCGCGGATCCCCCATAGAACCTGGGTGTGTTTGTCCCGTCGGTTGGCCAGGGGCATAATAAGGTGGTTGTAGACCTGGGCCAGGGCCGACCCGTGGCCGGAGAATCTCATCATACTTTCTTTATCTGCCCTGATGATGGCCTGGTATACCTCCGGGGCATTGACCTCCAGCCAGGTGAGGAGGGTGGGGCCAAAGTTGAAGCTCATCTTTGCGTAGTTGTTTACCAGTTGGACAATTCTCCCCTGGGGATCCAGTAGACGAGAAACCACATTAGGGGCATAGCACTCGGCGGTGATGCGTTGGTTCCAGTCGTGATAGGGGTAGGCGGAGTCCTGAAGTTGTATCGACTCCAGCCAGGGATTTTCCCGGGGCGGCTGGTAGAAATGGCCGTGAATGCAGATGTATTTCAAGATTCTGCCTCGCTCTTGAGAAAGAGAGCCGCCAAAGGGGGCAGGGTGAGGCTCAGGGAATACGGGCGGTCGTGGAAGGGAACGGGCTCGGTGGGCACGCCCCCCAGGTTGCCTAGGCCGCTCCCTCCGTACTCCAGGGCATCGCCGTTTAACACCTCGCGCCACCAGCCGCTCTGGGGAACGCCCAGCCGGTAGTTGAAGCGGGGCACGGGGGTCAGGTTGCAGACAACTAGGATAATATCGCCGGTGGAGTGTCCTGTTCGAAGAAAGCTGATAATGCTGCCCTCCCAATCGCTGCAGTCTACCCACTGGAAGCCCGCCGGGTCAAAGTCCAACTGGTACAGGGCAGGTTCGCTCCTGTAGAGTCGGTTGAGATCGGCCAGCCATTTTTGGAGGCCAGCATGGCGAGGATAGTTCAGAAGATGCCAATCTAAGCTGGCATTGTGGTTCCACTCCTGCCACTGGCCCAGCTCTCCGCCCATGAAGAGGAGCTTCTTCCCCGGCTGGCCATACATATACCCGAAGAGAAGCCTCAGGTTGGCGAACTTCTGCCAGTCGTCTCCGGGCATCTTGCTAAGGAGGGATGCCTTGCCATAAACCACCTCATCATGGGACAGAGAGAGGACAAAGTTTTCGGTGAAGGCGTAGATGAGACGAAAGGTCAGGTCATTAAGGTGATATTTCCGGTGGATGGGATCTCTGGCGAAGTACTCCAGGGTATCGTGCATCCAGCCCATATCCCATTTCATGCCGAAGCCCAGTCCCCCCACGTAGGTAGGTCGGGAGACCATGGGCCAGGCGGTGGACTCCTCGGCGAAGGTCATGGTATCGGGGTAATTGCGGTACACCTCCTCGTTGAAGCGGCGCAGGAAGTCCATGGCCTCTAGATTCTCTCGGCCCCCCTGGGGATTGGGTGTCCATTCCCCGTCTTTTCGAGAGTAATCCAGATAGAGCATAGAGGCCACCGCATCCAGGCGAAGGCCATCCCCATGGCACTTGTCCAACCAAAAGAGGGCGCTGCTGAGAAGGAAACTGCGCACCTCGTGGCGGCCGTAGTTGAAGATACAGCTCTGCCAGTCGGGATGCCAGCCTCTCTGAGGATGGGCGTGCTCAAAGAGGTGCGTTCCATCGAAGAAACACAGCCCGTGCTCATCGGCGGGGAAATGGGAGGGCACCCAGTCCAGGATAACGCCGATGCCGTGCTGATGCAGGTAGTCCACGAGGTACATAAAGTCCTGGGGGGTTCCATAGCGGCTGGTGGGGGCGAAGTAGCCTGTGATCTGATAGCCCCAGGAGCCGTAAAAGGGGTGCTCCATGATGGGCAGGAACTCCACATGGGTGAAGCCCATGTGTTGAGCATACTCGGCCAGCTTAGGGGCCAGTTCCCGATAGGTCAGAGGGCGGTCGCCCTCCTCTCCGTCTATGGCGGACCGCATCCAGGAGCCCAGATGCACCTCGTAGATGGTGATGGGCGCTCCCAATGCGTTGTGCCGATGCCGACGCTCCATCCATGCCTGGTCCCCCCAGGTGTATTCCAGGTCCCAGATTATGGAGGCTGTTCGTGGAGGCGTCTCGGTATGGAAGGCGAAGGGGTCGGCCTTGTCTACCCGATAGCCGCCATGGCGGGAGGCTATATGATACTTGTAAAGAGAACCCTTGCCCACTCCAGGCACGAAGGCCTCCCATATGCCGGACCGACCCTTGGAGCGCAGGGGGTGACTTAACTTGTCCCAGCCGTTGAAATCACCCATGACATAGACCTGCTTGGCATTGGGCGCCCACACAGCGAAGTAGGTTCCCCCCGTCAGAGGGTGTGCCCCCAGCTTTTGGTACAGGAGGTAGTGGGAACCTTCGTTGAAGAGGTACAGGTCATCCTCAGTGAGCAGCGTAACATCGTGGCGAACCGCCGGCGCCGTGGCCCCGGTTCCTTTTTTACCCCCTTTTACCACGGCGGGTTATTCCCCTGCTTTCGAAGCCTGCCTATTTCATGCAACACATCTACCACCTGAGGCAAGCGAGAGAAAGTCTCCCAGTCATAGCGGGCTTTGAGACGCCAGTTGGGGCAGGTGTCTTTGGTGCCGGGCGTATTCTGGGGTTGGGCTTCCAGCCACAGGTCTTCTAAGTTTACCAAAACGAAATGGGCCCGACTAGCGCAGAGAAAAGTGAGCATGCTCCTGATGACAGTCTCCAGGTCCGGGGGCTCTCCCGTGGGGAGCCCCCGGCGGCGTAAAAAGGTCACCAGTGTGGATAAAAGCTGTCGGTGCTCCTCCCGCTCCTGCTCAATCTGTCTCTCGTCCAACAGACCGAGTCGCAGCCGGTTCTCCGTATCCAACCCCTGCCACAGGGCGGCAAAGGGGGGCATATCATGGGTGTTGAGGCTGGCCACCGTCTCCTTAGGGACGGGGCGAAGGGCTTGTTGGGGATTGAGGCTCATCTGGTACTGTATCACATACATGCGGTGAAGGCCGTGGCGGGCCATGGCCGGTCGCACCGGCGGGGGCACGGTGCCCAGGTCCTCGCCTACCAGCATGGTCTGGTGCCGATGGGACTCCAGGGTGAGGATAGCGTAAAACTCCTGGGGGCGGTAGCGCACGTACACCCCGTGGCGGGGTTCCGTCCCCCAAGGGACCCAAAAGAGGCGATGGAGGCCCATGACGTGGTCGATACGTAGCACGGCGGTGTGCTGGAGAAGATGCCGCAGGGAGGCTATGTAGTAGCGGTAGCCGTGACGGCGCAGCCCTTCCGGATGCGGGGGGGGCAGCCCCCAGTCCTGGCCCAGGGGGAAGTAGGTATCGGGCGGTGCCCCCATGGAAGCCCCCTGGACGAATTGCTCTCGATGTTTCCAGACGTCATAGCCATCGGGATGAGCTCCCAGGGGCATGTCCATATACAGCTTCACGCCCAACTCCTTTGCTTTCCGGGAAAGGGCATGGAACTGCTCCTGGGCCTGCCACTGCACGAAGAGGTGGTAGCGTCTTGCCCCTTCGTCGTAGTCGCCCTCTTTCAATACGCCGTCTCTCAGAGGCGCTGGCCAGGTGGGCCAGGGGGTCCGCCGGCGCTCAAGGGTGGCTCTGAATCGAGCGTACTCCTCCACTGCCGGATAGTCTTCGCCGAAGCGTTGCAGACTGGCAAAACGCTCTCCACCCACCGCGAAACAATGATGGGACATCTCTTCCAGGACGGAGCGCTTCAGCGCCATTTGCCGGCGGTAGTCCACCAGGGGCGAGGAACCCAGGGCGTCCAACTCTTTCTGGAAGGATGGTGAGCTAAGCAGGGCCTGGGCGGCGGGGGACTCCTTTAGCTCAGGGATGGCGGTCACGTCCAGGTAAAATTCATTCCACATAAGGCGGCTGGCGGGAGCGTAAGGGCTGGCCTCAAAGGGCTCGTCCAAGAAGGCCGCCAGGAGGGGGAGGGTGGCCACCATACCGCTCTTCATCTCGGCCAGCCAGGCAACGAAAGTCGCCAAGTCAGTAAGGTCGCCGCACCCCCAGCTTCGTCTGGTGTGAAGGGCATATAAGGGTAGGAATACGCCCCAGGCTCGCTCGTCTCTTGCCTCTGGGGTGGCGAATGCGGCGACGGGGGCGACGATAATGAGGGAGTCCAAAGGCGTCCCCCTGCTTTCCAGGATAAAGCGGTGATAACCCCAGGGGAGCCCGCCGGGCAGCGGAAGCTGTTTGACTAGATATGGTATCCCCTCCACCTGGGCAGCCTCCACCGCTGGCAAGGCGGCCCCCTCCCACTCCCACCTCTCCTGCCCCCCACCCTCCAGGGTCAAGTGGCCCACCAGTGGGCCATCGGCGGTGGCGGCGGGAAGTCGAACCTCAAGGGCCAGGGGGCCGCCGTTCCAGGCTACCGCCACTGGCTCCAACCCCCGCTGCCAAAGGGCCTGCCGACGCTCTCGCAAGGCTGAGGGGACATCCTTGAAGGTGACTACGGAAGCGCCCAGGAGCCTGAGCACAGTAAGTAGGACTTCCCTGGAGGCGCTCTGGCGCCGGCTGTCCACATCGTAATACGCTAACTGCACATCGTAGAGACGGGCTAGTTGGTGGAGTGGCGAGATGCGACGGGTGGCGCTCATCTCCGGTTTTCCAGCAACTGCAATATGCCCTCCAGGGGCACCCTGATCCAGGAGGGGCGATTATTAAGCTCGTAGCCCATCTCGTAGACCGCCTTCTCCAGGAGGTAGGCCTCCAGGAGCACCTTCAGTTCCTCGGGATTTTGGGGGAGGAGAGACGCGTTTTTCATTGTGGCCAGATAGGCACCCAAGAAGGTGGCGGAGACCCAGAAGTACCACTGTTGCGCCCAGGGCTCTAGGACGGGCAGGTCTTCGGGCCGAAGGGAGGGTAGGGACTGTACGCTCAGGGCGGCGCAGACGGCGTAGTGGAAGGAGCGTATCATACCGGCCACGTCCTTCAAGGGGCTGCGCTTCAGGCGCCTTTCGCTCAGGGGCCGCGCCGGCTCGCCCTCGAAGTCGATGATGGCAAAGTCCTTTCCGGTGTAAAGTACCTGGCCCAGATGGTAGTCCCCATGGCAGCGAATGCGCATAGCCGAGAACTTTTGTTGGCGAAAAGCCTGAAAACGGCCAATGAGGGTATCTTCCAGAGCCAAAACCCTTTGGGCGTATTCCCGCGATCCCTCAGGAACCAGGCTCTGACGAAGGAGTTCCAGGTTCTGAACGGCGAGGCCCCTCATGGCATGGAAAAGGGAGTGCTGGTAGTTAGCGGAGAAGGGTTCGGGGGCGAACCCTGGGTCTGCGGCATCGGAGGCCAGGGCCAGATGGAGCTGGGCCGTCCGCTGCCCCAAGAGCCGGACCCACTCCAGATAAGGGCCCACGGTCTCCTGGGCTAGGGGGGCCTGGTCACTCCCGGCCAGCAGGGACTCTGGGAGAGCGGGTGGCGCTAGCACCTGGGGGTGCGCCAGCACCCGCTCAAAGTAATCGCTCAGGGCATGAAGGGTGTATTGCCAGGCATCCCCCTCGTTGGGCGCGAAGCCGTGAAGGATAGCCAGGGTCAAAGGCTCCTCATGATCCCGATGATACTCCAAGGCCCCCGCCACAGGTGGACTGTAAAGGAAGGAGGCTTTCTGAGTGAGAAAGCGCCCCATCTCCAGGTCAGGGTTTATGCCCACATCCAGACGACGGAAGAGCTTCAAAATGAACCGATCACCGTAGATAACCGAGGTATTGGTCTGCTCCGCCTTCAGTATGGAGGGCTTCAGGGGGGTACCTCCCGAAGAGTACCGGCGGCGAAACCCCCCGCCTCTGGCGGGCCAGGCCAAAACACTCCCCAGGGAACCTTTGGAGCGCCGCCGCCGTGCGATGGCCTCTAGAAGGGCCTGACAGAAACCCTTCTCCAGAAGGGCGTCGTAAAGCACCGCCTTTCCTTCGTCCCTGTCCTCCAGGTGAGCCACTATTTCCTGGGGCCACTTCCGTAGCGCCTCATCGGCCCGATCCCCGGAGGCCAGGGCCAAAGGCATAAGATATGTCTCCGGCTCGCCCTCCCCATACTCCACTTTTACCAGAGTCAGGTAAGTCCGCAGGCCGTCCGCCTCTCTGGTTATGGGAATGACCTCTGTTATCTCGGTGGATCGGATGGTGAAGGCTTTTCTCTGGAACCATCGGCGCCCTTTCAGGTAACTGGGTAAAGCTACTTCCAGGGACTCCTTGGCTGCGTCGTGGAAGGCATTCTGCCAGGGTCCAGTTACCGTCACTGTGGGCACCGGAGCCTCAGATCCAGCCATGGACGAAGGGCTGCCCTGGGGCTGGATGGCGAACCAGTAGAAGTCGTGGGGGCCCAGGGTCAGCAGATAGGGCAGCTCCCCGATGGTGGGAAACCGGGTCTGGCTGAAGATCTCCACAGGTGTCATACCCTTGAATAGAGACATGTCCAACTCCAGATATTGGACAAAGCGGGAGAGGTTGGCCACCACCAGTATACACTCGTCCTGGTACTTACGCAGAAAGGCCAGAACGCGGCGGTTGCTGGGATGGAGAAATTCCAGGGTTCCCCGACCGAAGGCCTTGAATCGCTTGCGTAAGAAGATGAGGCGTTTCACCCACCAGAGGAGGGAGTGTGGGTTGTTCTGTTGGATCTCCACGTTGAGCGCTTCATAGTGGTACTCGGGGTCGATGATCACTGGGAGGTAGAGCCGTTGGGGGTTGGCCTGGGAAAAGCCAGCGTTGCGGTTGGCGCTCCACTGCATAGGGGTGCGAACCCCGTTGCGGTCTCCCAGATAGATATTGTCCCCCATTCCGATCTCGTCTCCGTAGTAGAGGACGGGCGTTCCGGGCAGGGAGAACAGGATGCCGTTCACCAGCTCCATGCGGCGGCGGTGGTTTCCCAGCAGAGGGGCGAGACGGCGACGGATGCCCAGGTTAAGGCGGGCCTGGGGGTCACTAGCGTAGACCCGGTACATGTAGTCCCGGTCCTCGTCGGTGACCATCTCCAGGGTCAGCTCGTCGTGGTTGCGCAGGAAAAGGGCCCATTGGCAGGTCTCCGGAATGGGCGGCGTCTGGGCCAGTATGTCCAGAATAGGGAAGCGATCCTCCATGCGAATGGCCATGAAGATGCGGGGCATAAGGGGGAAGTGGAAGGCCATATGGCTCTCATCGCCCTCCCCCAGGTAAGCTACTGCATCATCAGGCCACTGGTTGGCCTCTGCCAGTAGCATTCGGTTATTGAATCGCTGGTCCACATGGCGGCGCAGCTCCTTGAGGAAGGCGTGGGTCTGGGGCAGGTTCTCGCAATCGGTGCCCTCCCGCTCGTAGAGGTAGGGCACGGCATCCAAACGCAGCCCGGAAACGCCCAGGCGCAGCCAAAAGTCCATTACTCGCAGCATGGCCTGCCGGGTGTAAGGATTGTCGTAGTTGAGGTCCGGCTGGTGGGTATAGAAGCGGTGCCAATAGTAGGCCCTTACCTCTGGATCGAAGGCCCAATTGGATGATTCGAAGTCTTTAAAGATGATCCGCGCCTCCTGGTATTTTTGAGGGTTGTCACTCCACACATATAGATTGCGCCACCGGCTTCCGGGCTTGGCGCGACGGGCCCTCTGGAACCAAGGGTGATGGTCTGAGGTGTGATTGAGAACCAACTCAGTGACAACGCGGATGCCCCGTTGGTGGGCCTGGCGCAAGAAGTCGGTGAAGTCGTGCAGCGTCCCGTAGCTGGGGTGCACATCGGTGTAGTTGGCTATGTCGTAGCCGTCGTCTTTCAGGGGAGATGGGTAGAAAGGGAGAAGCCAGAGGGCGGTAACCCCCAGGTCCTGGAGATACTCCAGCTTCTCGGTGAGGCCACGGAAATCCCCGATGCCGTCACCATCGCTATCGTAGAAAGAGCGGACGTGAAGCTCGTAGATGATAGCGTCTTTGTACCAAAGGGGATCGTCCCGAAAGGGGAAGCTTGTTTCTTGGATTGCCATAGCCACAACACATCATAACACTTCATTCTCTTTGGCGTCTAATTTATATCCAGAGGGTGTCTAAAACGGGGGTTTTAAGGGGCCCCCTGGACGGGGGTCTAGGAGCCTACTCTGAGCCGTCGAAGGGGTGTCACCCTCCCTGCATCTGGCGGGGATAAATTTCCAGAGCGGGCGGGTGGGCAAAAGACAACACCCTCCTCATCAAGTCAACTCAGCCCATAGATAATAGGTAGGATCAGGTACATGATTAGAACATAAACCGCGCCAAAGGAGGCGAGCATGGTCAAAGGTATGACTATCTCACGGCGTTTGTATTCCTCTACCGTGCAACACGCTCGGCTCCGTCGGAGCGAAAACCAAGATACGATACCGATGAAAGTAAGGCCAGCTATTATCCAGTAAAGTCTAAACTGACCCAGGCTAACAATTGTAGCGGCCAAGCCCCCAGTTAGTCCGATAGCTACGGCTGCTGCCGGTAATAGGCAACATACGCTGCCTATTAGCGCTCCCATGGCTCCCTGTCCTATCAACAGCAGCCTGTCCTTTATTCCCAGTCTATCTCGCTCCTGACCGGAGGGTGAACCATCAAGGCTAGGGCCACTCAGCACTTTTGGGCCACCCGCTGGTTTCATGGCTTGGTTGTCTGGGTCACCTTGTCCCCGCCTCTTTCTATCGCCTCAACGATAGTTTGGGGAGTCGTTTGCGCTGTGTCGTAAGCAATGACCACTACTTGTATCCGCAGGGCATCGAACTTCACCTCTTTCACCCCAGGTACGCCTCTGATGCTTTTCTCGACCCTGAGTTTGCAATCGGAACACCAGATAGTAGGAACCTCTAAGGCCACTTCGCTGAGTGAGGGGTTAGTCCCAGCACCAATACCCGCCGATGTGGCAGTGCCGCCGCAACTTGCTAAGAGCAAAATGCTACCAGCTAGAAGTATGGCAGCGATAACTGATATCTTGGGCGAAACCCTATTCCACACAACAGCTCATCCGGGAAATATCCCGTTTGAAAGACTGAGCCACCAGCTTTATGGCCTCACTCATGGTGGGGAAGACGTGCACCGTGTCGATAATGTCATCAATGGTGAGCTTGAACTTCACTGCCAGGGCTGCCTCATGGATAAGGTCTGCCGCCATAGGTGCCACTATGTGTACGCCAACGACAACCCCTGTCTCCGGGTGAACGACCATCTTCACCAGACCCCTGGTCTCTTTGATGGCTCTGGCCTTCGGTACCTGGTCTATTCTAACCGTGCGGCAGCTACAAACGTGGTAGCGCCTCATGAACTCCTCTTCGGTGAGGCCAACGCTGGCCACCTGGGGATCGGTGAAAACGGCTCTGGGGATGGAATCGTAGTCCAGAGACTTGGCCACCCCCTCTAGGGCATTGGAAGCGGCGATGTATCCCTCTTTGGCCGCCACTGTCTCCAAGAAGGTCTTGCCCACCACATCGCCGGCGGCCCAGATATGGGGCGCCGTGGTCTGCATTTGGGGATTGACCGGGATAAAGCCTCCCCGGCCCACCTGTACCCCGGCCGCATCCAGGCCCATGTCGTCGCTGTTGGGAGTCACCCCGGTGGCCAGGAGCAGCTCCTCCCCCGCCACTGTGAGCCGGGGCATGCCCAGCTTCGCCTCTACTATCTTGAGCTGGGCCTCCGGTCGGATTTCCTCCACGTCCACTCTAGTATAGAATTCAATGCCTTCCTCCTGGAGACATCTTTGAAGCTCGGCGGCCACCTCCCCCTCGCCCTGGGGCAGAATTTGGCGCTCTCTCTCCAGCACCGTCACTCTGGTGCCGAAGCGGGCATACATCTGGGCAAATTCCAGACCCAACGGCCCCGCCCCAATGACAACCATAGATTTGGGCAGCCGAGGCAGGCTTAACGCCTCCCGATTGGTAAGGAAAGGGACCTTGTCCAGACCCTTGAAGGGCAGAATGCGAGGCCGGGAACCAGTGGCGATGATGAATTTGTCCGCCTCCAGGATTTTTCCCGCTACCTCCACTCGCCGCGGTGAAATAAACTTGGCTCTGCCCTCCAGCAGCGGGATGCCCAAGCCTTCGGCGACCTGGATGTAGTTGCTTTTTCTCAGGGCGCTTACTATCTCGTCCTTCTCCCCCATGGCAGTGTCGAAGTCGAAAGATGCGGAGTGGCCATTCCTCACGGCCCGGAAACGAGGATGCCGGGGACTATAGTATTCGCTGCCAATCTCCAGCAAGAGTTTGGAGGGCACGCAGCCCACATTGACGCAGGTGCCCCCCAGGGGCAGCCCAATGTTGATGAGGACTGCCTTAGCACCAAGTTCTGAGGCACGAGTGGCGGCGGCGAACCCCCCCGCCCCACCCCCGATGATAACTAAGTCATATCTGTCCATAGCTTTCTCCTTCCATATTTAAGCTTTCTAAAGCTATTTTCCTTTGCTCTTGACTCCCCTGCGATAAAGCAATAAAGCCCCAATGAGGATGGCGCCGGCAACTGCCACTGATGCCTCCGTTAGTCCCCATGCCACCAGCGGCGCCAAGGCCGATGCCAATACGATGAGCAGGGGGACGCTACAGCAGATGGCGGCAAAAAGTAAGCCTAACTTTACATTGTTATCCATCAAGCAGCGACCCGCAACCTAGGTCTTACAGAGGCCTTAGCTCTCCCGCCTTTATCTTTTCCACTAGGGCATTCCACTCCTCTTTGCTCAGCTTGACCAGGTTACCCTCCTCGCCGATGCGCACCTCGGCCTCACCTAATTCGACCGCCGGGCAGCAGTGGCCATCCTTACATAGACTAACCTTTTCCGTCACTGTGTAGCCTCCTTTTCAGATTCAGATTCGTTTTGTCACCGATTGGGCACGGCCGCCTCAGACCATGCCAGAGCACGTTGCCGCGTTATTTCCAGAATTCCCACCATCGTTTCCTCGGAGTCTCCACCGGCTCCCTCCGGGGAGCCGCGGCCATAGCTGGCATAGGCATCATCTTCATCATCTCCTCCACCTGCTGCTGGTGGCGGTAAGAGAGCTCGGGCATGATAGACTTGATGGTCTCCATCTCCATCATCGCCTTCGCCTGGGGCATGCCCTGGAGGAGGCCCATGTGGGTCTTCATCAGGGTCATCCGCTTCATATCGGGCAGGTCACACAGGATCTGAGTGCGGCTCTTGATGAGCTTTTGCACACTATCCCTGGGTAAGGTGCCCACCGCCTCCATCATCGCCTTCATAGCCTCGGCCCGCTCGCTCTCCCTCATATCGGCAAACATGTTCAGCCGCTCTGTCATCATGGTCTTGCGCTGCTCCTCCGGCATGCCCGCCAGCGCTTTCACCATGTCCTTCATGGTCATGGTAGCGGCCGGTTTGTCCGGCTCGGCCATGGCCGGCATGGGCATCGTCTCCATCATTTGCATCATCCCTTGTCTGGCTTTGATGCTAAGCTCCGGCATTAGAGATTTAAGGATGTCCATCTCCATCATGGCCTTTTGCTGGGGCATGGACTTCAGGAGACCCATGTGGGTCTGCATCAGGGCCATCCGTTTGCTTTCCGGCAGCTCGAACAGGATCTCGGTGCGTGTCTTGAGCAGCTTGCGGATATCGGCTTCGGGCAGGGTGCCCACTGCCTCCATCATCTGGCTCATGGCAGTCTTCCTGTCCGCCTCCGTCATCTCGGCGAACATCTCCAGCCGCTCCCCCATCATGGTCTTGCGCTGCTCCTCCGGCATGCCCGCCAGCGCTTTCACCATGTCCTTCATATCCATAGCCATTTTGGTCACCTCCTATTCTTCACTAATGATGCAGGAACTCCTTGACGGAGTCTGTCGCCTGGGTAACAAAGATTTTCAGTGGAGGACACTCATTCTCACCTCTGCCTCCTTTCCCAGAAGGGTCACCCCGGTTCATGTGCTATCCCTCTGCGATACTCTCCAACCGGCGCCCTCCACCTCCTCGTCTCTGCTGTCTCTAGCCGGGCCATTCACGCATCCTCCGACCTAACCGAGAGCGCCCAGTAAGCTGTGCAGGTGGGCAGTGTCGCTGACCAGGTACAGCGAGACTAAAGCGAACGGGACTGCCATAGCGATATGAGCTATGAAGGGAACGACGGGGAACCACCTCGGGAACCGGATCATGGGCATCATCGGTGGCATGAGGATCATCATCATCAGCCAGACAAAGGTCCCCCACGCGAAGGCCAGATCCCAGGAGCCCTGGCCGAAGATGAGCGTGTAGGTGATACCAAATGTGGTCCCAATGACGAAGTGCCACAAGTACCCCAGTGTCCGAACGGCAGCAATGGAGACGCCAGCCTCCTGGCGTGTGCGGGGCAGAGCTCTCTCCGCCAAGCTGCGGAAGGTAGCCATGGGAATACGCGGCATCCCCCTTGGCTGGCTATTCGGTAGTTTGCCTGTGCCATTCCCTGCCCTGGTCATCCCAGCATCCATAGTCGCCATGAGGGCACGGCGCTGCTCTCCCGGGAGCTCGGAAAGGATCGCCATCTGGGTCTGCAGCATAGCTTGCCGCCGCTGCTCCGGGAGCTCCGCCAGGCCAGCCATCATACTTGCCATTACCACCTCTCGCCGTCGGGCGGGCATCCCCGCGAGCGCCTTAAGGCGTGCTTCTAACATGCCTTTCCGTTGTCCATCAGACAACGCAGCGGTGTGAGCAACCATCTCCTTCATCATGTTTCGCTGCAACCTGGGTGCCAGCCCCAGGGCAATCATGCCAAACATCTCTGGCATGTCCAGGGGAAACGCCTTTAACCGCACGCCTATGAGTCGGACAGCGTCCAGGGTTACCGAGCCTAGCACCCCTGCCAGCGCGCCCCAGCCTACGAGTCGGGCAACGGAGTCGTCCACGACAAAGGCATAGACCAAGGCACCCACAAATACACCTAGGCTGGGAATCCCTAACACAACCCACTGTTTTCGCGCAGGGATGCCAAGAATTCGGTCCATCGTCAAGCTTCCAACCGGTATCCCTAGCGGTACCAAGAGCAAAAACCACAATGCCCAGTTCATGCGCTTCTCATGTTCCCCATCAACTGGTGCCTATTCATCCTTTCCCCCTGTTGGCGAAGGTGTAGTCGGCCGGTAGCACTCGTCCAGGAACTGGCACACCTCGTCCACCAGCCTTAGCTTCAAGCACTCCTGGGCCGAGAGGTACCGCTCCGTGCCCGAGTAGATGAGATGCTGCCACCACTGCGCGGAATGGAGCTCCGTTCGCCGGAAGAACAGCTCTGCGGTCATCCCCTGGTAGAGATCGGAGAGCTTCTTCAGGTCCTTGAACACCTCGCTATCCCGCCCGCTTACCTGCCAGGAAGAGCTGTGCAACATCATGGTGGAGAAGTAGCCCATACTCCTGTGGTCTCCCGCCTGGAAGATGGTGGCCCCCATGGAGTAGGCATAGCCCAGGATGACAGTGTCAACCGGGATACCCAACTCCCGCTTGACCTTGTACATCATCTCGATCATGGCAAAGCCTGCCCCGACCGAGCCGCCGCCGCTGTTAATAAGCACCGTGATGCGGCTTTCCGGAACCTGCACCAAAGCAGTAGCCATGGCCCAGAGGGTCCCACAGAACCGTTTGGCCTCGGCGTTGCTAACCTCTTCAAACAGGTAGTATGTCCCTCTACTACCCTCCATAGAGGCGGAGGGGCCAGGAGCTGGCGACTCCACGGTGGTCGCCGGTGCGGTAGCAGGTGTGACCATCTCCCCTCCCTCAACCCAGCAGGGTGGCCATCTTCTCCATCATGGTCCGCCTCTGCTCCTCGGGAGCCTGTGCCAGCATCCTCACCATGTCTTTCATGGCTTTACCTCCTTTACCCGTTTTTCTAAGGTTTGAGAAACCGCGTCCTCGCGGTAAAAGACGAGGTATAGCATTAGAGCAATCCAGGTGATGACCACCAGGTATCCTAACCCAGCCCCCAGGGGAAGGTAGAGGATGATAGCCAGAGCAATCACGGCCAGCAAGAGAAACAGAAGCCACATCTAAGCACCCCCTAGCATAGCCTTATCCATAGACGCCATCATCCGTCGCCTCTGCTCAGAGCTCAGTTCGGAGAGGATCTCCATCTGGGTCTTTACCATGACCTCCCTCTTCTCCTGGGGAAGGCGGCCCAACCCAGCCATCATGAGCTTCACCTGCCTATCCCTCTGGGCCACCGGCATAGCAGTTAGGGCCCCAATCCGGTGCTCCATCGCCCAGCGCCGCACCCCCTCCTCGGCATCGCTTATCATTCCCACCATGGTCATCACCAAGGCCTCAAACTCGTTCCTAAGGGCTAGGGGCCGGAGCACCAGGATGAGGGCCGAACCAGCGACGAAAAGCCCGATTCCTACCCAAAAGCCCACCGGGTTGTCCCCCGGATAGAAGGCCATGTAGCCAGCGCCCTGGATGGGCGGCAGGTTCAAAAGGTGCATGTAGGCCACCAGCAGGAGCAGGGAGCCGACGTAGAGCAGGAACTGCTTGTTCAGCATCTGGCCCCAGGTTTCGGCCCCCTCCAGCAGCCTAACCTTATACCAGCCCCGCCACAGGACCAGGACGGCAAAGGACAGGACGAAGGCAGCCACCCCAATGGCCCCGGCCAGGTTGCCCAGCCACAGGGAGTTGAACTCCCGCTTTACCCCCAGCTCAAGGAAGGGGGTAGCGCCCATGAAGGCGTTGACAAAGCCATAGAGCATGATGTTCAGGCCAAGGAACAGGATGAGACCTTTGGCCAGCTCCGCCTGGAAGCCAGTGCCACCCATCCCCAGCATCCGGACCCGCTTGCCTTTGACCATCTTGTACATACCCCGCAGCGGGACAATGGTGATGATCCCCCAGAAAGCGAGGACAAAGCCCCACCAGTTCCACATCGGCATGCCCAACATGGGGTGTATGGCTAGCATCAGGCCCACGCCCATCATAATGATGCCCTTGACGAAGGTAACCCCTCCAGGAAGCATGAAATCGGGACGGAAGGGCATAAGGGGTCTTATCTCTAGGCCAGGGACATAGCCCCCCTGGGTGGCCCGGCTGGCCAGCCAGGCTCCGGAGAGCCAGAAGCCCAGCATCCCTACAGGGAAGAGCCAGGCCTTGTCCAGGGCGGGGGTGTGGGGCACATTGGGCAGCATGGCGGCGAAGTAAATGAACAGGGGCATGAAGATGACCCCGCCGATGAAAAGGGAGGTCTTGTAGGCCTCATATTGCTTCAGCCCGGCCTTGGGATACTGCATCAGGGCCATGACAAAGGCGATAAGGGCCACGCTTAGGTAGGCGCTGAAGTCGTTCTGTGGTGGGGACTTACCCAAGGACACCAGGGCAACAGCGAAGGCCAGAGCAAGAACAGCGAAGGTAGCGAAATGCAGCAGCTTTATATAATAGCCCCTTACCCGGGAGGCGAGCCAGGCAGCTAGCGTATAGACTGTAGGCAGGGCATAGGCCACAGCAACCGCCAGGGCGTAATCGCCCCGCTGGAAGAGCAGGGACATGAGCCACCACCAGGCGATAAACCCCGACCAGAAAAGCAGCCAAAGAAGCGTTACTCCAGCCAAGAATGGCACCGGTCGCTCCTTTTTGTGGCGGCGAGCAATTCTGGCTTGCCCTCGCCTCCCCTAAATATGCCCCCTGCCCCACCGCCGATGATTACAAGGTCATACCTGTCCAACTCAATCCTCCTCACTGGAAGCGCTCACCCGGGTGCAGGCCCAGATTCGCTCCGCATTCCTAGCTATCATCGATTGAGAGATCTCCAGCAGGCGGAGAGCATCTTCGTCTCTGATGCTATAGTAAACGAACTTGCCATCCCGGCGGGTGTTTACGAAGCCACACTGCTTCAAGCAAGCCAGATGATTCGAGACCCGGCCCTGACTCGATCCCACTACCTCCACCAGTTCTCCCACATTTCTCTCCCCTTCTAAGAGAGAATCGAGAATCTTTAGGCGGCTGGGGTCGCCCAAAGCGCGAAAAAACTTGGTGGTCAGTTCAAGCTTCATTCCAGACTGGGCATTGTCTTTAGTCATAATGGTAGCCATATTTATCCTCTCATATACGATTTTAAGAATATAATAACCCAAAGCCTGGACATTGTCAAGATAGTATGGGGAGAAGAGGCCCCTTTTTCTCAGCCCCCGGTGGGAAGGCGAAAGATGTGGGCCGGAACCCCTTGCGGGTTGAGCTCCACATAGTTGCGGGGGCCGTGCCAGAGGTAGCGGGCATCGTTTATGAGATCGTGCACCTGGTAGGGTTGGTGGGGGTCGAGTCCCAGAGCTTCCAGGTCCACCCAGCCCGACTGAGTATAGCGGCTGTCCAGGTTCACAACCACCAGGATGACGTTGTCCGGAGTGGACTTGGTGTAGCAGAAGAGCTGGTTGTTGTCCACGGGGTGAAAGCGCAGCCCCCAGTCTCTTTGCAGGGCAGGATTCTCGCGGCGAATCTGATTCACCCGGGCGATGAGGCCCGCCAGGCTGTCGGGCCTTCCAATGTCCCAGTGCTTTATCTCGTACTTCTCTGAGTCCAGATACTCCTCGCTTCCCGGTTCCTTGGGCTGCTCTTGGCAGAGCTCGAAGGCGGGGCCGTAGATGCCGTAGCTAGCGCCCAAGGTGGCGGCCAGGATGAGGCGGGCCATGTAGGCGGGCCGCCCTCCAGAATGAAGATACTCCGTCAGGATGTCCGGAGTGTTGGGCCAGAGGTTCCCTCGAAAATATTCTCGCCTCTCGGTATGGGTAAGCTCTGTGAAGTACTGGGTAAGCTCCCCCTTGTTATTTCTCCAGGCGAAATAGGTATAGGATTGGGTAAAGCCCAATTTGGCCAGCCGATACATGACTTTGGGACGGGTAAAGGCCTCGGAGAGGAAAATGACATCGGGATAAGCCTCCTTAATCTGGGCGATGAGCCATTCCCAGAACCGGAAGGGCTTGGTGTGAGGATTATCGACGCGAAAGATGCGAATGCCCTGTTCAATCCAGAAGAGGACCACCCTTTTCAACTCCTCCCATAGCTCCCGCCAGCCCGGGGTCTCGAAGTCAAGGGGGTAAATATCCTCGTATTTTTTAGGGGGGTTCTCGGCGTACTGGACGCTGCCGTCGCGGCGGCGACGGAACCACTCCGGATGCTCCCGCACATAAGGATGGTCGGGAGAGCAATGAAAGGCTAAATCCAGGGCGACCTCTATGCTCCACTCCTGGGCCTTGGCTAATAACCTTCGAAAGTCCTCCAGGGTGCCCAACTGGGGATGGATGGATTGGTAGCCTCCTTCTTCTGAGCCGATGGCCCAGGGGCTGCCCGGCTCCCCGTCCCCGGCCTGAGGAGCGTTGTTCCTGCCCTTGCGATGGGTGTGGCCGATGGGGTGGATGGGGGGGAGATAAAGGACGTCAAAGCCCATGGCAGCGATGTAGGGAAGGCGCGCCTCGCAGTCGGCAAAGGTGCCCTGGCGCCCGGGCTCCGGAGCGCATGAGCGAGGAAACATCTCGTACCAGGCGCTGAAACGGGCCCGCTCCCGATCCACCACCACCAGCAGCTCCTGGGGATAGGTATAGGCAAAGAGGCGCTGGGGGTAGCGGTCCATGACTGAGGCTACCTCCGGGCTCAGAGCGAGCTGGATCCGGTCTGAATAGGGCACTTCTGCCAAGACCAGGGCGTCCCCCCACCCCTTAAGGGTTCCGGCTAAGGGCTGGGGTGCCCGCTCACTGGCCTCTCTGAGGAGCCGTGCCCCCTCCTGAAGCTCCATGGACACATCCTGGGCCGCCTCCACCTTTTTGACCAGACTCTGGCACCAGGACTGGAAGGGGTCTACCCAGGCCATAAGGGTGTAGCGGTAGCGACCCACCTGGGTAACGGTGAAAGCCCCCCGCCAGCGATCCTGTCCCAGGTGCTCCAGGGGAGCCTCCGCCAGAGACGGAGGGTCATCCTCTTTGCAGTACAGAAGAGCGGCAGAGATGGCATCCTGACCATCGGTGAAAATATCCGCCTCCACAACCACTGTCTCCCCCACTACTCGTTTAATGGGGAAACGGCCCCCGTCTATCTGAGGGGTCACCCCTTCGATGGCCGCCCGTATCCGGCCTTCCCCTTCTTTCCCGAGGCCTGGCTTCTTCCTCGGTGGCATTCCCAACTGGGTTCTTACAGCCATCTCTTACCTCTGAAGTAGAGTAGCATAGAGCCTGCCGCTGCCAGCATGACAAACAGAACTGCCGGATAGGCCCAGGGCCACTCCAGCTCGGGCATGTACTTGAAGTTCATCCCGTATATCCCGGCGACAAAGGTGATCGGGATGAATATGGTGGCTATTATCGTCAGTACCTTCATCACCTCGTTCATTCGGTTGCTGATGCTGGAAAGATAGATATCCAGCATTCCCGAGAGCATATCCCGATACGTCTCTATGGTATCAATGACCTGAATGGTGTGGTCATAGACATCCCTGAGGTAAATGGCCGTGGACTCTTTGACGAGGGGGGATTCCGCCCTCTCCAAAGCGCTGATTACCTCCCTTAGCGGCCACACCGCCCTGCTGAGCAATATCATCTCTCTTTTGAGACGATGGAGGGTGTGTAAGGTATTGCGCGTAGGGTTGGTGACCAACTCATCTTCCAAGACCTCTATCTCCTCGCCCAGCCGCTCCAAGATGCCGAAATAGTTGTCCACCACCGAGTCGAGCAAGGAGTAGGCAAGGTAATCGGCCCCCAGCTTTCTTATGCGCCCTTTGCCGGTTCTGATGCGCTGTCTCACGGGGTCGAAGACGTCGCCTTCTCGTTCCTGGAAGGAGATAACGAAGCTGGGGCCAAGAATTACACTTACTTGCTCAGTGTCTATTCCGTCGCCTCTGCCATCCTCATTGAGCATCCGGAGAACGATGTAAAGGAAGCCGCCGTAGTCATCTATTTTGGGGCGCTGGTCCGTGTTCAGGATGTCCTCCAACACCAGGGGATGCAGACCAAAATGGTCGCCCAGCTTCTCCAGAACCTCCACCTGGTGAAGGCCATCCACGTTTATCCATGTGACAGCGGGGGCACCTTGGCTCTGAATACCACCGTCCAGGTTTTCTATTTCTCTTTCGCCGCAATGGAGCTCATCGTAATCCAAATAGGTGACCTTGGCTTTCTCGGTCTTCTTTTCCCCGATATGAACCAGAGTCCCTGGGGGAAGGCCGACCTTTTGGGATCTTTTTTTGATGTGCTTCGGCATGTCTAATATTCTCTCACGCCACCAAACGAAGCCCGGGGCACAATCTCCCCCGCTATTTTGGAGGCCTGATGCCCCCCCAACCTCCCTTTGAATTGTATGCCGCCAGCACATGCTTTTCAAGGATGGGTGCTTTTGCGCGGTGCCCTTTACATCTTTGGCCAAATATGCTAAACATATCGTGTTGCCCCACGCTACCCTCAGATAGCAAGGTGAGGAATAGGGAGGTTGCCCCGATGGTCAAGGTAAGAAAGCTGGCAGCACTTTTCGGTATTGTGATCATATTCATCCTATTTGCCGCCGGGCTGGCCACAGCAGGCCCCGCGAAAGCTCCCACCGAAACACTAGTCGCGGTTACACCTACCCCAAGTCCCTCCAACAAACCGGTCCCCACAACCGAAACTACGATTCCCCTTACCGAGCCTACTACAGTGGTCGTTACCCCCACCATTCTTCCCCAGCCAGGCATAGCACCCGCCCTGACGCTTCCTTTCACAGTTGCGCCGGCGGCAGCGGATGTCTTCACCATCGATGTCAGCCCTAAGCTGGCCAAGGGAGTGCCAGCGTCAACTGGGTCTATCTCTGGTACAGTCATTAACACTGTAAGCGGAGAGGTGATCTCTGGGGCTACCGTAAGCATAGCCGGCTTCAATGCCACCAGCGGTGGCGATGGCACGTATATAATAGTGGGGGTGAGCGTCGACAACCACGACCTGACCGCCTCCAGATCAGGTTTCCGCACTCGCACCGTAAATAGCTTTCCAGTCAGAGAGGGAGCTAACGTTCAGAACATTGCCCTGACGCCGGATAGTGTAGACACGGGAGGGATCTATGGCTACGTGGTCAACGCTATTAACGGCGCTCGTCTGTCAGGGGCAAAGCTGCAACTAGCCGATGGCTTGGTAAGACACTCCGACGGGTC
>JACPEP010000032.1 GCA_016183425.1 Chloroflexota bacterium | reverse complement strand
TTCGTCTTGAATTGCGGCGACAAAAGTCTCTGCATCTGGAATGCTTATCCTTTTCATTGGGAGCAACCTCCAAACAATCTTTGCTCCCAATATAACTCAAAATATCATAATGCGCAACTACTTGTGTCGTTACATATAAATTGCTGAAAACAGATGTGGGTGTGCCCAAATGGTTCCCACGCCTTGCGGGGGGGGCACTACGAGTGCCTCACGCCGTGGGCGATCAGGGTGTAATAGTAAAGGTAGCTCCGTCGCTGCGGCCCCATACCTCAGGGAAATAGGTCTCGGCGGCCCTCGCCGGTATAACTCGAAACTCTCCCGGCGTCTTCGCCCGTGCCAGGTACACGTACTGGCTAATTCCTTTGGGTAGGAAGGTGGCAAAGAGCACCACCCGGTTGTCCCTCATCTCCACATGCTCGAAGGGGTTGAAATAAAACCACCGCCGTGTTTTCTGAGGTTGAAGGGCCTCCCTGAGCTGCTGCAGCATAAGCCGCGTCGCCTGGCTGGTGGTTTTAAGGCTGGTGTCAATGGGTTCTAAGCCTGCCGGGAGGTAATCCTCCACAACCACGTAGTGCAGGTCTGTGGGGGCTACCACGGTCACCCGCACCTGCACCAGAGCGCCGGCGGTGGCGCTGGTGATGCTCTCGCTGCCACCAACGGGCGAGTATTCGCGGCCGATGCCGATGCCGTTGTTGATGGCTTCCAGGTCGTCACCGGGCGGGAAGTAACGCAGACTGAGGGTGTAGTAGAGTCGCCCCGGAGCACTGGCGGGGGAGCGCACGATGCCTATCCTGTTATCCTCGTCGAAGAGCAGATCTTTGACCGACGCTATCACTGTCTCGGGTTGAGTGCGATTGGCAGCATCCACCTTCTTTTCCGAACGCAACTTGTCATTCATACGCACCTGGTAAGAGTAATCGGCCTTCAACTCACCGCTAATGTCCAGGTATTCAGTCAGGGCCAACAAGCTCCAGGTAGTTTCTTGAGTGGTGGCCCACTGGCCCTCACGGCGGGCGACCATCAACCAGCGTACGGTGCTGTCGATGAGAGGGTTATTGGGGCTGGATCGAAGCAGGGCCAAAAGGACAATGGCGGTGGATCGGGTGGAGGTGTTCAGCGTGCGCCGGTTGCCGGGCTCGTCCTCCCAGTGGGTACCGGTACTGCTGGCGATGGCGCTGGCAGTAAGGTCTGAAAGGAGGGCTTTCAGTTGAAGGTCGTTCTGGTTACCAGAAAGGGTCATTATGGTAAGAGCCAGGTATGCTTTGCCATAATTGCCCAGGGTTTTTCTCTCTTGCACCAGGGCATTAGTTAGACCCAAATCACCCTGCCCTGCGGCTGCCAGGGCATAAAGGACGAAGGCGCGGGTATTTGGATCCAGGGGACGGGCCACGTCACGACCGAGCCCAATCCAGTTGCGTAGGAAATCAGAAGCCCGCTTCATAACGGTGCTATCGACGCCGAGGTTGTCTTGCTTGGCTTCAGCCATGCCCAGTAGCGCATAGGCGGTTATCTCGGGGTTGCTGCCCGGTGTCCCGATGCCGCCCGGTAACCCCAGGGAAGCAGTTGCCTTGAAACAGGTCCAGGTCCAGCCGCCGTCGAATTGCTGGCATTGGTATAGTCGTTGTAGAGAATTGGCGACAAGGCCCGGCAATTTTCCCTTGATCCCAAGGGTGTCCGGCAGGCCCAATTTACCGATAGCGCGGTTGAGGGCAAGCCGCGGGATGAGACGGCTAACAGTAGTGCCTACGTCTTCATAGGGGTATGTTTCTACCTGCTGCAAGCTGTAATTCAGGGCGGCTGCTAACGATGGAGAAAGCTCTAGTTTCAGCTCACCTGAGTCTTTTTGCACCCATCCCGGCACGTGTACTATTTCGGTGATGGGTTCATCTACCACCTGTCCCGCCGTGGCCACCACTTCGGGGGTATTGTAGGTGTATACGGGCAGCGTCAATTCCACAGCGTCGCTAAGACCGGCGCTGGTAGCCTCAAAAGTTAAGACTGCCTTCTCCCCCTGGGGCACCTTTGTATCCCAGGCTACCTGGCGGGACTCGCCTGGGGGTATCGAGACCTGCCGGGGAGTCGAATCGATCACTTGGAGGCCCTGGGCCTTAAGGGTCACCTGTATCTGCTGGGGCTTTCCGCTGAAATTGTGGATGCTGGTCTCTAAATGGGCCGAGTCGCCTGTGACTAGGAATCGGGGAATAGCTGGTCTGACGATGAGGCTCTTGCTGGTTATTATGTCGTTGGTGGCATCCCCCACCTGAGTGGCCTGGTTCACCCCTTTGGCGGTGAGACGCCATGTAGTCAGTGTGTCAGGCAGGTCTACGGTCACGGTGGCCCGGCCCGAGGCATCAGTTCGCAGGGTGGGGTTCCAATAGGCAGTATCGGGGAAAAGGCGGCGAACCTCTTCACTGGGTATGCCACCGCCACCCCCACCGCCTTTGCCTTCGCCGGCGGGTGGCAAGGGCGTTATCTGCAGGAGACGGTCTATAGATAAGGCGTAGGCAGCGGCTGTCTGCACTCCCAAGGGCCTGGTTGACCAAAAGGCCCGTAAGGGTTTAGGCGCCCGATCTTCGGCGAGGGTCAGGACGGCCTTGTCCACGAGGGCGAGGGATAGCTCCGCAGCGACGGGCTTGCCCTGGGCATCTGTGGTGTTGATGGTGTAGGTCTCTTTCTGCCTGGGCTCCGTCTTCTCCTTGTCGGGCTGGATAGATATGTTGATAACCTTCTCATCGGTGGCGACCTTCAACTCAGCATAGCCCAAACGGAAGCTGGGGACCGGATTATCTGGGGTGGCCCCTTTGAAGAGGGCTACCGATATGTAAATGTTTGGGATATGGCGGTCGGTAATTGGCACATCGATGACGGTGCTATTGGTGGGAAAGGCCGTCACTTGGCGACTCATGATGGTGCCGCGCTCTAAAGTTACCAGTCCCAGGCTGTCCTCGAAGGAGGCGGTGACCAGGATATGCGCTGTCTCGCCAGGCTTGTATTGGTCCTTATCAGGGCGGAGCTCCAGCCGGTTATCGTTGGTCATGCGCCAGTTCACGAACTCCGAGCTGCTTATCCACTGGAAGACTGCGCTGCGGATGGTGTTGCCCTGGGCGTCATGTCCCTCGGCTACCAGGCGGTAGGTGCCGCCATTGGAAGGGGTGTAAGTTAGAGAGCCCTTGCCATCGGCGCCGGTGGTCAGGGTACGGGTCTCTACCAGGGTATCCTGAGGGACGCTGCGCCAAATAAACGATCCGTCTGGCTGGCGTTCACGCACGCTGAGCCATCGGCGTTGATAGATGGAGACGGTCAAAGGGATGTTGCCTTCTGTCCGACGCTGGGGGTTAAGAGTGACCACGTCTACGGTGGCCGCCTCGCCCGCACGCGCTACGTAGCGTTGGGGCTGCAAGCCGATATAGAAGGCACCCTTGTGGATGATGGCCTCCGTGTTGCCGCTGACCTGCTGCTGGTTGGCGTCGGTGACGGTGGCGTCGACGACGAAAATCTGGCTTAGGGGGTCGGTGCTGACATCGGCATTGAGGGTCAGGGACAGCTTGCCCTGGCTGTCGGTCTTGCCTATCTCTTCTTTCCGCACGCGAAACTCCGGGGGTCGCTGCTGGCCGTAGACAAGGTCCAGGTCGTTGAATCTATAGAAAGGCTCTTCGGGCCAGTTGAAGAAGTAGGGACGGGCGGTGATACTCCAGCGGACATCGGCATTGGCCACGGGCTGGCCAAAGAAGTAGCGCGCCTCCAGGGAGGCGGTTATTGGCTCTCCCTGAACGTACTCTGGCTTGTCCGCAGTGACGTTTACTTCGAACTCAGGCTTTCGGTATTCAGCTACCTGGAATGATACCGAGGTGGCCGGTGATATAAAGCGCCCTTTCGGCACTATCTTGCCCTCAGGGCTGTACTCTGGCACTGCATCTTCCGGGTATACCGCTATCTGATAAAAGCCGATGGAAGTCTGGGTATTAAGGTCCAGTTTCCCATCAAAGGTGCCCATATCGCTCAGCTTCACCGTTCGCCGTTCCACCAGGCGGCCCATGGCGTCATTGGTGATAACGACGAAGGAGAGGGTGGTGGGGGGCGTACTGTAGGCGGCATCGTCGTCGGAGCGTAGAATGCCTTTGTAGTAGACGGTCTGGCCAGGGCGGTAGATGGGTCGGTCGGTATAAACGTAGCCGGCCCAGGCTCGCCGATTGAAGTTTGCCGAGAGCTGGAAATCAAAGGGGGAGAAACCCTGACTCCAGCGATTGGAGACGATGCTGCTGTCTTCTTGCCGTTCCGCTACCACGTAAAACTGCTCGCTGGAGCCAATTTCGGGCCTATCCATGGGCGCCACGAAGATGCCGTCTTTATCAGTGCGCCCGCTAGATCGCCTTTGACTATTGCTGTCGTAGATGGTGAGGGGCAGGTCGGCCATGGGTTTGCCCGAGGCCATATCCACCGCCCATATCAAAACCTCCTTATCGGACCGCTTCAAGGTAAGGTGTGTTTTGGTAACCACGATGAGCATTTGATATGGCGGCTCCCGGGACACCTGGGGACTGGTTACTCGAAGCAGATAATAACCGGGGCCAATAGCTCCGCCATCTTGGCCCTGGAGCGGCACGTCTTTAGCCACTGTATTGTTCAGGGGTGGATTGGGAATGTCCACAGACCAGCGCCGCAACACGGGCGCCTGGGGCAGTGTCTGGCCTGTCTTAGCCTCGGTGTTTATGAATGTAGGCAGGTCAATGGCGAGAATCTCGAAGTCCAGGCGAGATATGTTGATGGCGCTGATGCGCACCCGAGGCTGGTCGTAGGCGTTGAAAATGGCGGCAGTGCCGCTGCGAGCGATGGCGAAGGATGGCCGGGCCGGGGCCGTGGTGTAGGTCAGGCGGAAGGGAGCGCCTTGCAGCGGCTGACTATAGCGGTCCTTGGCATCGGGGCCGATGGTTATAGTGTAAGGAGAGAAGGGTCTGGTAGTAAAACTGATGCGAAGACGCTGATCTGGCGGTGGAGCGCCCGGCCTAGAAGCGGTGACGGTGGGCTGCCAGAAGAATCTGAGGTCACCCTCTTCAGGCTTAGGTAAAAGGGAGATGGCCTTCTCCACTGAGTCTGTGTCCATAGGATTGCTGAACAGGATCTCGGCTCCGAACTGCGCCGCTTCCTTGTCTCCCTGCCTTGGGTTGGTAGACTGGACGGTGGGCGGGCCCACCGTTGTGAAGCCCCAACTGGTATCACTGGTGGTGGTGATGTCGGGATGACCGAAGGCCGAGGCGCCCTTCTCCAGACGGGCATCGTAGCGGCTGGAAAGCGAAAGGGGCTGGCGGGGCCGGAAAATTAGGGTAAGGTCATCGAGCCACGAAAAGCTACCCTCTACCAGCGTCGATTTTGGCCCCACGAGCATAAAATGGGCCTCGGCAGAGGCCTTGTCCATGGCCTGGTTAAAAGTTACCTTGACTTCCACCGCCGGGTCGACGAAGAGGGAGCTATCGGCGGGGAATGGGGCGACTGCGGCGGGAAGGATGGTGGTAAAGGCCCATGTGAAGTCCTCCTCTAAGGAGCCGCCCAAAGCTCCACTAACGGTCTTGGGAACCGTAACCGTGTAGCGGGTCGATGGTGCCAGACCCTGGGTGGGGCTAAAAATATAATCGGTGGACGTCAGCCATTTGCCCTTGCCGGCGATGGGAGGGTCAAAGCGGAGTACCTCTCCGGTGAGGGGTTGCTCCAGCACCGTAAGCGGTGCTACGGGCCGACTGAACTCCACCAGGACAATCGCCTCAGTGTCCACCTCAGTGCTGTCCGCGGCAGGGATGACGTTTTGGACCTTAAGCTTGCCCTCGGTGGTAAAGATGAAGTCTAGTGGCTGGTGCAGTTCACCCTTTTCGGGCTTGCCGCCGCCGATTCTTACCGTATAGGTAGTCCCTCTGGCATAGCCAGGCCACCTAGGTTGTAGCTGTAGAATCCTGTTCTCCCCCTTCTTCTTCCAGGAAATGTCGCCCGGCACTGCCGGTGATACGCTAAGGGCGTTCTGGATTCGGCCCTGATCCACGGAGCCAATAAAGGTAATGGAAATGGGCTTCATGCGAGGGACCTCAATATCTATGGGGCCTGCCTCTATTACTTTCGGGGGCACTGCAACGCCATCGGGTCCAATAAGCCAGTGAACCAGCCCTGCTACCAGCATGATGGCAACCGTTGCCGTCATCCATCCCAGAGGCCCCATAGACCGCAGCCGAGCGTATAAATACGACCTCATGTTAGCCATATTCCTAAGGCAAGACCAAAATTCTTACTGGCTGGCTTTGGGTTCGGCGTTCTTCATTTACGTAAGCAACCGCCTGGAATATGTGTTCTCCCGCCGCCAGGGGCCACGCAAATAGGTAGGGGGCTCCCCATCTAGTCGCCAAAAGGCTGTCGTTATCATAAACCTCGACCTTTTCCAGCGCTGACAACCCTCTCGTCGCTGCCTCCAGGACTAGCTGCTGGCTCTCGGGAGGTATCTCACGGCTGATGGCCAGGATTGTCTCCGGGCCAGGGCTCACCAGGGAAACCCAAGGTTCTTGTGGTTTGTTGCTTTCGCCTTCTGGCGGCGGGGCAAACTGGGGTGGCAAGGGTAGACCGGCCGCCATGGCCCAAGGGATGGCTTCCGGGGGCACAAAGGTAAAGACTTTTTCCACCACGTATTGAGGTGGGCATAGGGACGTACTCAACTGACCGTTGAGGAGGCAAATGGGCAGTGGACGGTAGTAGCTTTCGGTAGCGGTAGGTTGGGTGCCGGCAATAAAGAGCTCCAATCTTCTCTCGGGACACCATGGACCTGGTTTGAGCCCCGTTGGCTCGCAAATCTCTTCCTCTACCAGGCCTTGCGGCACATCAAAATCTCGGGCCGGGGTCATCTTCAGGATTTCCTCCATGAAGTCGTGCCAGAGAGGGGCGGCACCGCTTATGCCCGAGACCTGACGCATGGAGCGGTTGTCGGCGTTGCCAACCCAGACCCCCACCGCCAGATCGGGTGTATAGCCTACTGTCCAATTGTCCCGAAAGTCACTGGTGGTGCCTGTTTTGGCAGCGGCTGGTCGACTCAAGCGCAGTGGGCTATCGTGTCCGAAGGCGGGAGCCCGAGCCTGGTTGTCGGATAGGATACTGGTTATAAGATAAGCCACTTGCGGGCTAATGGCCTGGCGTTCCGATGTGGGCTGCCAACGGTAAAGGGCCCCGCCTCTGGCGGCCTCCACGCGCATGACAGCCGCCACGTCCTTCCCCTGGCCGCCAGAGGCGAAAGCGGCATACGCTAACGTTAGCTCCAATAGGGATACCTCACCTCCTCCCAGGGTAAGACTTAGATCGTAGCGGTCCCCGTCGCCCAGGGTGGTTATACCCAGGTCCCGGGCTAGCCGAAGCACCCCATCGACCCCGATATCCTGTGTTACTCGTATGGCGGGGACGTTAAAGGAGGAAGCCAGGGCATAGCGTAGAGAAACAGGCCCATGAAAGGTGGCGTCATAGTTGTTGGGTGCGTAGGGCTGATTATGGCGCGTCAGGAAGGTTGAGGGCACGTCCAGGATGGGGGTGGCGGCGGTGTACCCCTGGCTGAGAGCCAGGGCGTAGGCAATGGGCTTCATGGCCGAACCCGGCTGGCGACGAGCCAGGGCCATATTTACGGCGCCGTCGATAGATTCATCAAAATAGTCGGCGCTGCCGACCATAGCCAGAACTTGGCCGGTAGCTACGTCCAGTGCTATTAGGGAGGCGTCCGAAGCATCATGCTCCTGGAGGTTGAAGAGTCGCCGCTGGACGAGGTTCTCAGCGGTGATCTGCATATCCAGATCCAACGTGGTGTATATGCGTAGCCCTCCCTGCTCCAGGGCATCAGGTCCTAGCTGGTCTTCTATCCACTGGCGCACGTAAGCTACGAAATGGGGGGCGTTGATGGGGAAGGGAGCCGGCGCCAGACGTAAAGGCTCATCTAAGGCAGCTTTAGCCTCTCCTTCGCTTATGTAGCCCTCCTCCTTCATCCGGGAGAGAACTATGGCTTGACGTTCCTGGGCGGTCTTTCCATGGGTGAAGGGATCGTAGCGAGCCGGAGATTGGGGAAGGCCCGCCAAGAGAGAGGCCTCGGCGAGATCGAGGTTTTGGGCTGATTTGCCGAAGTACGTTCTCGCCGCTGCCTCTACCCCGTAGGCCAGATGGCCGTAGTACACCCGGTTCAAGTACAGCTCTAGTATCTTGTCCTTGCTTAGTTGGCTGGAGAGGCGAAAGGCGAGGATGATCTCCCACAGCTTTCGAGTCAAGCTCTGGGACGCTCGTTCCTGGGGGGTGAAGTAGAGCTCGCGTGCCAGCTGTTGAGTAATGGTGCTGCCTCCGCTAACAACTTGTCCCCCGAGCAGGTTTTGGACTAGAGCCCGACTTATAGCAAGGATGTTGAAGCCGTGGTTGTGGTAAAAGGACGCATCTTCAGTGGCGATGGTGGCCTGACGCAGTGACCGAGAAATGCTGGATAGGGCAATGTCGGTATGGCTTCCCTTTTCAGAAAGCAGAATTTCGTAAAGAAGGCGTCCCCGACGGTCGAAGATCTTTGTGCTTTCGGCTATCTGGGGTGGTGGAGGAGGGGATGGTGTGGCCAAGACAAGCGCCATACCGGTTAAGATGGCGGTGCCCAATAGGACGGCAAAGATATAGACCCAATACCTTTTTGGTTCCCCTAGTGGAGCCATTAAAACACCTGGGCTGAGTATGGGTCTCTTGAACAGGGTTGTCAAGTTCTTTGCGGGCAGAGCCCTCCATAATTACCGTTGTTCAGTGCCCTCTTACTAAGGCTGGGCTAGAAAGGGGAGACCCAGATAGGGAAGAACGGGCCACCACTGATTGCAAAGTCCGTAAGGAAATCTCTTACAGGCTTAATGGTTGCAATTGTAATGCTGGGCAGCTCCACATGAAAAGTACACGGGTGGCACACGTATCCCCCTGTGTCTCTGGTTACTATGGCGATGTTGGGAAATATGACCGGTCAGAATCGTAAGGGCGTGTCGCTGTGCAGGGGGGAGCCTGCCTGGCGTGAATGTCGGGGCTGGAGTAGGTCGATCCAACCACAATAGACGGCTTTAGAAGGCTTTAAGGGAGGGAATGGCGTTGTTTCGAAAGCTTATGGTTCTGGTTTCAGTAGCTTTGTTGGCTAGCCTGGCGATGACTGCCACGGCGGCACCAGTGTCAGCGGGCAAGGGCCACGGTAACGGTAAAGGGGGGTCCACCACAGACATCTCAGCCACCCTGGCGGTAACGCCAAACCCAGCGCCCGCTAGCAGCGTCGTCCGGGTGTCGGGGACAGGATACGATTACACCACCTGGGTGGAGGTTCAGGTTGTCGCCGCCAATGGTCAGGTTGTGGCGGCCTACACGGGGGCAGTATGGTTCGATAGTCATATCGACTTTAGCATTACGGCGCCGGCGATTGCGGGTACCTACACTCTCAATGCGTACCAGACGCTAAACCGCAGCAAGACTTTGGTGGCTCAAACCGTCATGGGGGTGTACTAGGTGAAATTGTTGTGCGGGGGTCACTGTACATGCGGCGCGCCCGACGGTATACGGGGCCCGTAATTGAAGCCAGGGTAGATACCTGGGGGGCCCGGCCTTAGAAGGCCGGGCCCCCCAATCCTTTCGGATTGTCAGTCAGCCCGCTTACAGGCTACTAACTACTTAAACTGCGTTGGGCAAGCGGCGGTTCCCGTATTGGTGTTGTAGTTGCCCAGGATGCTTTGGAGGTCAGCACCTGCCTGCCGAGCTGCTCCGGTAGGTTTGCTTCCTACTTTGTGAGCCGCCAGGTACGCCTCGGTATCTGAGATGGCCTGGGCGATGTTGGCGGGCACTCCGAAGAAAGCCTGGTTCAGCTTGGCGGAGATATACTGTTGGGCCAGGGAGACGGTTATATCGCCCTTGACCGACATATTCAGTATATCCAGGTAGGTGGTGGAGGCGGGGAGCGACGGGTCGAGCCACGGGAACACCGATGTGGTAACGAATCCTGGGTTACCCGTACCGCCGAAGGCTGTGGTGTAGTCGCTGGCCTGGTCCCACTGCTCGGGATGGGTCTTCCAGTATCCCATAGTATGGGCGCAGCCAGTGATCGCCGTGCTGCAACTGGAACTCCTGGTGAGTTGGTTGGATAGGCCTGCCACCTGATAAGTGGCGGTAACCACGTTCACCAGCGGGTTAGGGTCGCTGGCCAGTACGGTGCGGGACTTGCTCACCGTGGTCGATTGGCCAGGCGTCAGGCTGGCCGGGAAGCTACTGGTTATATCACCCAGCAAGCTATCGGTGACGCTAACCCTGTTTAGGGTTATATCGCCGGTGTTGGCGATGGTGCAGTTATAGGTGATGGTCTGCCCCACACCTGCCGTAGTTGGGTCGCACTGCTTGCTCAGTGTGAAATCGGGGTGCACCAGGTCCGTCGAGTGGCTGGCGGAGGCGGTGATGTCGTTAGGGAAGCCCGAGGGGTGGTAGTGCACGGTCACCGTATTGACCAGGGGGTCAGGGTCTCCCTCTTTGACGGTGTAGGCGACGTTGATGGTGCAGGAGTCGCTGGTGGCCAGGGAATCGCATCCCGACAGGCTGCCCAGCAGGGAGTCTACGATGCTATCTTTTACCAGGTTGGGGCTGTCGTCGGAGCTGGTATTGGTGATGATGATGGTGTAGTTGACCACAT
>JACPEP010000030.1 GCA_016183425.1 Chloroflexota bacterium | reverse complement strand
GCTATGGTGATACAGTCGTCTTGCACTCGCCGCACCTCCTTCGCTTTGAGATGATCTTTGCTTCCCAAAGCTACTGAGGCCAGCGGGTGCTTTCAACTCATTTCATCCCCTCTTTCACACTTAACAGCGTAGACCCGACGAATACAATACATTGAGTTGCTGAGATAGAAATGATACAATAAATGTGCTTCTTTTTGCCAATGTAGCAGGGGAGGTGTCTTTGTGATAGTCACCGAGCAGAAAAAATTTGAGGAGGTGCTGGACTCCCTGGAAGGCCATAACAAGATTTTCATTGTCGGCTGCGGTTCCTGCGCCACCGCCTGGCATACCGGTGGCGAGACCGAGGTCAAGGAGATGGCGGCCAGGCTGGAGGATCAGGGCAAGCAGATAACGGGGTGGGTGGTAGTGGACGAGCCTTGCGATGAACGAAAAAGCAAAAAGGAGTTGAGCCGCACCTACCGGCAGCAAGTGGCGGATAGCGACGCCCTCTTGGTCATGTCCTGTGGGGCGGGGGTGCAGACGGTGGCCCTAAGCGGCGTTAACAAACCAGTGTATCCCGCCCTCAATAGCCTCTATCTGGCCCGAGTAGAGCGGCTAAGCAAGTCTGACGAGCGCTGTATTCTGTGCGGCGACTGCGTCCTGGCCTGGACGGGAGGCATCTGCCCGGTAACTATCTGTCCCAAGGGCCTTCTCAACGGTCCCTGTGGTGGCTCCCAGGATGGCAGGTGCGAGGTGGATGCCACCAAGGAATGCGCCTGGGTGGCTATCTATGAGCGTTTACAGGCCCTGGGGCAAGAAGAAAAACTCCTCGTCTATCGCTCCCCCAAGAACTACTCCAAGATGATTCACCCGAGACGGGTAGAGAAAAAGGCAGCCGTACCCGCCTGAGAAAAAGGAGCCGCAAATACCATGACCTTTCAAGAGAGACTGGAATCGGGCAAATTTGTTGTCACTACCGAGTTTCCTCCTCCCAAAGGAACAGACATTTCTCGAATGCAGCAAATCGCCACCGCTGTGGCCGGATGGGTAGACGCCGCTAACGTCACGGACAACCAGCGCGCCGTAGTGCGCCTCTCTCCCCTAGGGGCTGCCCATATTCTCCAGGGGTGGGGCATCGAGCCCATTATGCAGATGACCTGTCGCGACCGGAATCGGTTAGCCATTCAATCGGACCTCCTGTCCGCTGCCGCACTGGGTATAACCAATGTCCTGGCCATGACTGGAGACTACATAACCATGGGGGATCACCCCACCGCCAAAGCTGTCTTCGACCTGGATTCGGTGCAACTGGTATCCATTATCCATGGTCTCAACGGCGGCCACGACCTGGTGGGGAACGCTCTGGACGGCGCTCCCAACTTTTTCATTGGCGTGGTGGCCAATCCAGGCGTTAATCCGGTAGCCCTCCAAGTCCTGAAGCTTAAGAAGAAGATCCAAGCCGGAGCCCGTTTTATCCAGACCCAGGCTATCTACGATGTGCCCACGTTCAAAGAGTTTATGAGCATGTTGGACCCCGATGTGAAAGTGATCGCCGGCGTTATCCCCCTTCGCTCGGTCCGCATGGCCACCTTCATGAACGAAAACGTGCCCGGCATAAAGGTACCTCCTTCTCTTATGGCCCGCATGGAATCGGCGGCTAAGCCACAGGATGAGGGCATCAGCATCGCAGTGGAGCTCCTTCAGCAGCTACGAGAGGTGTGCGCCGGGGTTCACGTCATGGCCATCGGCATGGAGCGCTACGTGCCTACCATCCTGGAAATGGCCGGCTTTAGCCGGCGATAGCCCAACACAAAGATGAGAGTGTTTAACAAAGGGGGAGTCCTGAGGGGCGAAGCCCCTTTGGCAGGGGGATCGGGGGATGTGCCCCCGAATAAATCTAACCCCCGACGGGGTTCCTTGAACCCCCTGGAGGGGGTTTGGGGGTGATATTAAACGCTCTCAAGATGTCCCTTGTCCCGTTAGAAAGAGGTGTGATATTATTGTGAGCGGTGGTGGGTAGAAGGCTTGCACTAGAGGCCGAGGTGGAGGTAACCCTTATCAGTCATACCCTTGAGCCAGAGTCGGTGGTTGCCGCCGCCGCTCGTTTATCCACTTCTTCCGTCAGCGCTACTCAACTTAAAGAAAGGCTAAGTCCCCAAAGAGTCCAGCGCCTGCTGGACAATCTCATCGCCGCCGGCCACCTATCTCCCTTCGAGCACGCCTCCTTCACCTTCGCTATCGATGGCATCTCCCGGGTCACCAGCCACCAACTGGTTCGCCACCGCCTGGCCTCCTACACCCAGCAAAGTCAACGCTACGTGTCTCTGGGACAGTTGGAATATGTAACCCCGCACTCCATCGCCCGGCGCTCGGATTGGGAAGCCAGATATCGGGAAGCCATTGAAGGTGTCCATCGCCTTTACTGCGATATGATGGAGGCGGGTATCCCCGGCGAGGATGCCCGTTACATCTTGCCCAACGCTGTAGAAACTCGCCTGGTGATGACAATGAACGCCCGGGAATTGATGCACGCCGCTTCTCTCCGGCTATGTCTTCGGGCGCAGTGGGAGATAGTGCAGCTCTTTGAAAACATTAAGATAGAGGTGCGGAAGGTGGCTCCCCGCATCGGCGACGAGTTGAAGCCCAAGTGTTTTCACATGGGCTATTGCGATGAGGCGGAGTGCTGTGGCTTGATGCCAAAGCTAGACGGCAAAGGAGCGGTGAGGTGACGGCCAAGATTATCGATGGCAACAAAATTTCCGAGGCTATCCGGCAAGAGGTGAAGAGCCAGGTGGAGGAGTTGAAAGAGAAACGAGGGATCACTCCGGGCCTGGCAGTGGTGTTGGTAGGGGAGAACCCTGCCTCCGTGGTCTACGTCCGCAACAAGGGCCGAGCCTGTCAGGAGGTGGGCATGTACACCGAGACGATCCGGCTCCCCGCCGAAATCTCGGAGGCGGAGCTCCTGAGCACGGTGGCTCAGTTGAACAATGACCTCAAGTTTCACGGCATCCTGGTGCAGTTCCCCCTCCCCCGCCACATCGATGAAGGCAAGGTTATCAACGCGGTGAACCCGAATAAGGATGTGGACTGCTTTCATCCCATAAATGTGGGTAAGATACTGGTGGGCGAGCCCAGGTTCTTGCCCTGTACTCCAGCGGGGGTTCAGCAGCTTCTGATACGCGGCGGCTACGATCCGGGAGGCAAGCATGTGGTCATTTGTGGCCGCAGCAACATCGTGGGCAAGCCTCTTCTGGCTATGCTTGTCCAGAAAAGGGCGGGCGCCAACGCAACGGTGACGGTATGCCACACCGGAACCAATGACTTGGCCTACCACACCCGTCAGGCGGATATACTGGTGGCCGCCGCCGGCAGCCCCCGCGTCATCACCGCCGACATGGTTCGGGAGGGTGTGGTGATCATCGATGTGGGAATCAACCGGGTGGAAGACCCGTCTACCAAAAGTGGGTATCGCCTGGTGGGGGACGTGGACTTCGACGGGGTGAAAGAGAAAGCCGAGGCCATCACCCCCGTTCCCGGCGGGGTAGGGCCCATGACCATCGCCATGCTCCTGTCCAACACAGTGAAGGCAGCCGCCAGCTAGCAATGGTGATCGCTAAGCCGACTTCCTGGGTGCAGACAATTCGGCTCTCTGGCAAGGATGGAACTGCCAGGGAGCTATTTTTTGCGTTTTCCAAAGGTTATAAGGACGGCGATTCTAAAAGTAAGGAGGTAAAATGGCCGTAGCAGTGCCCAGCGATCTGGAGATCGCCCAAGCAGCAAAGATGCTGCCCATCGTGGAGGTGGCCAGGAAACTTGGCCTGAAGGAAGATGACCTGGAGCTGTATGGCAAGTACAAGGCCAAGGTCTCCCTGGATGTTCTGGGACACCTCAAGGATCGTCCTCAAGGCAAGTACATCGATGTCACCGCCATCACGCCCACTCCCCTGGGGGAGGGGAAGACGGTCACTACCATCGGTGTATCCCAAGCACTGGCCCACATTGGCAAGTCGGTCATCACCTGCATTCGGCAACCCTCATTGGGCCCCGTTTTCGGCATCAAGGGCGGTGCCGCCGGCGGTGGATACTCACAAATCGTGCCCATGGAGGACTTCAACCTTCACCTCACGGGAGACGTTCATGCCGTGAGCCTTGCTCATAACCTCTTGGCGGGCTTTATTGACGCTCACATCATGCACGGCAACAAACTCAACATCGATATTCAAAAAATAATGTGGGGTCGGGTGGTGGACGTGAGCGACCGGGCGCTACGGCAGATAATCGTCGGATTGGGCGGTTCCGCCAACGGCATCCCGCGCGAAACCCGCTTCGACATCAGCGTTGCCTCCGAGGTGATGGCTATTTTGGCCTTGACCACCAGCCTCAAAGACCTGCGAGAGCGGCTGTCCCGCGTCGTCATTGGTTTCAGCAAGGAAGGCAATCCCGTTACCGCTGAGGATTTGAAGTGCGCTGGCGCCATGACCGTGCTTATGAAGGACGCCATCAAACCCAATCTGATGCAGACCCTGGAGCACACCCCAGCCTTTGTCCACGCCGGTCCCTTCGCCAACATCGCCCATGGCAACTCCTCCATCGTAGCCGATCAGATTGCCCTGAAGCTGGCGGATTACACTGTCACCGAGAGCGGCTTCGGCGCCGATCTTGGCATGGAGAAATTTCTGAACATCAAGTGTCGTATAAGCGGCCTGGTTCCCAACGCGGTAGTGATGGTGGCTACCATACGGGCCCTGAAGATGCACGGAGGGCTGGGGCGAGTGGTGGCGGGGAGGCCACTGCCTCCGGAGCTGGTTCAAGAGAACCTGCCCGCTCTGGAGAAGGGATGCGAAAACCTGATGAAGCACATCGAAACCGCCCGCCACTTTGGCCTTCCCGTGGTGGTGGCCCTAAACCGCTTCACCCAAGATACTGATGCCGAGATCAAGCTGGTACAAAAGATCGCCCTGGAGGCGGGGGCCGAGGGTGCCTATGTTAGCGAGGTATGGGCGAAGGGGGGCCCCGGAGGCGCGGAGCTAGCCCGGGCGGTGGTGGCGGCGGCGGAGAAGCCCAACCAGTTCAAATTCCTCTATCCTCTTGATATACCTGTCAAAGAGAAGATAGAGACCATCGCCACCAAGGTCTACGGCGCCGACGGTGTAGACTATCTGCCGGCGGCGGAGACGTCAATACGAAACTTTACCCGCCAAGGCTACGACAAGCTTCCCATATGCATGGCCAAGACCCACCTCTCTTTGACCCACGATCCAAACCGGAAGGGGCGGCCTCGGGGCTATCGCGTCCCCATTCGGGATGTCCGCCTCTCCGCGGGGGCCGGTTTCCTTTATCCTCTTCTGGGGGAGATGCAGACTATGCCTGGGCTACCTTCCACCCCGGCTGGGCAGAGGGTGGACATCGACGAGAACGGCCGTATAGTGGGGCTGTTCTAAAAAGCCAGTTCAGTCAGGACTAAAGGGTGGCGGCCCCCCCGAGGGGGGTGTGGCCGCCACCCTTTCCTCTTTTTGTATTATTGACACGATGGAGCGTAGGAAATAGTCAATCTGTCCCCCGCCGGATGAGCAGCTTATAGCTGTTATCGGGAAGCTTGTGCACGGAGAGAATATGGTGTCCATCCGCTTTCACATTGCGGGGAACGTTGCGCATGGCCTCGCCATCGTCCAGGATGACCTCCAATGTCTGACCCTCGGCCATCTCTTCCAGCTTCAGCTTGGTGTGAACAAAGTTCATGGGGCACAAGACGCCCCGTAAGTCAAGCCTATTTTCCTCTGTCGTCTGATCCATCGATATAGTTCCCTTCGCTGTCCCTAGCTTTCCGACGGGAATACCGTCGGCACTTGTCGGGCAATCTTCAACATCGCATTGCCGGTGACGATAGCCTTGGCCGTGAACCTTGGTCTCTGGTAGACCCTCTTCAGGGGCTCCACTACGATCTTACGATCGATAAAGGCGGTAGCTGGATTAATTTTCCCAAGGAAGATCCGTTTCGCCACGCTGTACCAGCTGGATATCATAAAATCATACTTATCGCTGGGGAGCTCCGGCCCCAGCCATAGCTTCTTCACCATTCCCTTATCAAGCTGGACGAGGACCACCAACTGTTGACCATTGTGCAGCTCTCCTAGTGCTTTGGGGAGTTCAGTTATCAAGTACACCAGAGTTAGGCTAAAACCCTGCGCCAATTTGCCAAAGTCTTTATCGGTGCTTCTGGCCCCCTGAACAACCTTGGTCACCTCACGCACCCACTCCGGTGAAAGAAACTGGTACCCCTCACTCATAGCTAGCGCTCCTCAGGCTAAACGTAGATAATCGAAGCGCCCTCGGTGTCTTCCGTGACAAACCTCACCACGCTGCGAACTTCGTCCACATCCTCCACCAAGTCTCCCACGACGATGTTGTGCAGCTCCATAGCTGCGGGGCAGGCGTAAATCTTGCCTCCCAGCTTCTTGAACGTGTCTATGGACTCAGAGAGGGGGTCAACGCCGCCCTTCTCGATTCCCCACTTGATCTGCTCCCTAATCCAGCTTACGGTCTCGTCGCCTACCGCATCGGTGAAGCCTCTCTTTAATCGTATGACTCCACCGTGGCCAAAAAGGATGTTAACGTCCTTGCCAACGGCTGCCGCGGCCATTGCCACATTTAGGGCAAAGGCAACGCGCTCATAGGAAGCGCTGTTGATAATCAGGGCCAGCTTCTCTCCGGTTTCGGTCATAAGAGCGCCTCAAGGGGATCTAGGCCACTTTCCTGGTTCTGACCTTATCTGCCCATTCCAGCAAAGCCAGCCCCTCTTTCCGAGTCGCCTCAAAGTGCTCGGCCATGGCCTCAAGCTCCTCTTTGGTGAGCTTTCCCGAGAACAGGGTAAGCCCCTCGCATTCAATAGGATGGGGCAGGACCTCGCTTCTGATCACGGCGGGGATCTTTCGGCTCTCCTCTTCGGTTATCTCCCCCTTGCCCAGGATTTCTGCCAGCTGCTTGGCAGCCCGGATGATTCGGTCGTGAACACTGAAGAGGTACTCTTTGTACTCCGGGCCGAAGAACCTCTCCAGGGCAGGATAGAAACTCTCCTCCTCCCACTGGAAGTGGGGCCCCCCCAGCTTGTCGAGACGTAACAGCAACTCCAAAGCTTTGGTAGCGTTGCGACGGTTCGCCGCCTCGATAATGTCCAAGAGAATGTCCCGCACCTGCACGTGGTCGGCCTTCAACTCCGCGATAGCATCTATTTTCGCCATTGTCTTGTAACTCCTTTTGTCCCAACTAAAATCGAATTTCCCTCTGACCGGATCTTCCTCTCATATCTTCCTTGTGGCCTCACCTCCTCTTAAGCCATATAGGTTGCCCTCCGCCCAATACCTCCTTCTCTCCTGGGGGCTTTCGATGGCTTCCCCTCCCAGGGGGTGAATCACCTCCTGGATGTATTGTTCCAGACCCAGGCGGGCGATGGTGGCCCCGATGCGCTCTCGTCCCCGGCCCTGGCTGCGGTACCACCCCAGGGTAGCTTCAATAAGAGAGAAGGCCTGGTCATCGCTCAGGAAGTTAGCTACTTCGTAGGCAAAGAGAGGATGTTTGCCGTGTTTTCCCCCCACCCTGGCCAGCCACCCCCGCCTATCCACCACCATGGCATCCACGGGGCAGATTTTGACGCAATCGCCGCACCAGATGCATTTGTCCAGGTCCCGCACGGGCAGACTACCCTCCATCCTCAGGGCCTCATCTTCACAGTTCTTGACGCATAGCTCACACCCAGTACACAGCTCCTCCACCAGCTTGGGTTCTACCACCCCCTGGAAGCCCAGGTCCATCTCTCGGCTACGGAAGCAATCTATGGGGCAGCCGGAGAAGGAAATCTTGAATTTGTGGTGGCCGGTGGGGATTCCGAAATACCGACGATCCACTTCTCGACACATGCTCTGGGTATCCACGAGGCCATTGGGGTTGTATGTGCACCCGGCACAGGCAGTGGGCACTCGAACTCGAGGTCCGCAGGAGGCCACCGACCAGTTGACGGTCTTCAGCTCCTCCGTGATGGCGTCGAAATGCTGGTAGTGGACATAGGGGATCTCCACCGACTGGCGAACGGAGAGGTGCACCTCACCCCGTCCAAAGCGCTGGGCGATATCCGCCGCCAAGTGCAGCTTATCGGCGGTGACCTGTCCTCCCGGGCACCTCAGCCGCACCGTGAACAGGTCCTTCTGGGTCTGCTTGATAAACCCCCCACTCTTCAACTCATTGAAGTCCAACCTCAGTCGGCGGGATTCCCTGCGCAGCTCGGCTTTCAGGCCCTCCATTACGGGTTCTTCTTGGGTAGACAACCTTCTCTCCCTTTCTCGATTAAGTCGATAAATTAAGTCAATTTATACACACTTTTTCCTCTCTGTCAAGAGGAAGGGCAGGAGGGATTCCGCCCTTCTCTCGGCGCCATGATTTGGGGTACAATAGCCCGTAAGCAGGCTAATAGAGATGACCCCTATCTGGCGCCAGTACCTCCAGGTAAAGAAGCGCTACCCCCATGCCCTTCTCCTCTTCCGCATGGGGGACTTCTACGAGACTTTCGACGAAGATGCCCGCATCGCCGCTCGGGAGCTGGAGATAACCCTGACCACCAAGCCCCTGGGCAAAAACCTGAAGGTGCCTCTGGCGGGCATCCCCCATCATGCCCTGGAGAACTATCTGGCCAAGCTCCTGCGTAAGGGGTACCGGGTAGCCATCTGCGAGCAACTCACCGACCCGGCTACCTCCCGCGGCCTGGTGGAGCGGGACGTGGTTCGGGTAGTCACCCCGGGGACGGTACTGGAGCCTGTTCTTCTGGAAGGGGGTGCCAACAACTACCTGGCGGCGGTGGCCCTGGGGGACAAGGAAGCGGGGCTGGCCTATGTGGACATCACCACCAGCGAGTTCCGCACCACCCAGTTGTCCGCTCCCCGCTTGGAGGCCGAGCTGGAGCGCCTTCATCCCGCCGAAATCCTGGTACCCCGGTCCGCCCCGTCCCTGGAGCCACCTGCCCCCGCTACGCCAGTGGACGATAGCTGGTTCGACCATCAAAGGGCACAGGAAGCGCTCATGGAGCATTTTGGCGTCGCCTCTGTGGACGGTTACGGCTGCGGCCACCTGCCCCTGGCGGTGGCCGCAGCCGGCGCCATCCTCCGCTACCTCCAGGAGAATCAAAAGGGCGCTCTCCCCCAGTTGACCTCCCTGGCCACCTACTCCACCGAGGCCTTCATGACCCTGGACACCACCACCCGGCGCAACCTGGAGCTTTTTCGCCCCTGGGAAGGGCAGGGGCCCAGCCTCCTCTCCGTCCTCGACCTCACCAAAACGGCCATGGGAGCCCGCCTCTTGAAAAGATGGTTAGGGCAGCCTCTTCTGAACCTGGCAACCCTGGAAAGGCGCCAAGAGGCGGTGGACTACCTCCACCATGGGGGTCTCGCCCGGGCACGCCTCATTTCCATCCTGGGCCGGGTTGCCGATGTGGAGCGGCTGGTGAACCGGGCCCGGGCGGCCAGCATCACCCCTCGTGAGGTGACCGCCCTACGCCGCAGCCTGGAATCCCTGCCCGACCTGCGGGAATGTCTTCCGGAGGCTGCTGACAAGGAATCTCACCCTCTGGATTGGATTATCGAAACCCTCCCGCCCCTGCCCGAGCTAGTCTACGTTATCCAGCGAGGGCTGGTGGACGACCCCCCGGCCACCCTCGGTGAGGGTGGCGTGATTCGCGACGGCTTCTCTCCGGAGCTGGACGAGGTCCGCGCCGCCTCTAAGAACGCCCGCCACTACCTGGCCCAACTAGAGGGAGAGGAGCGCCAGCGAACCGGCATCAAGACCCTGAAGGTAGGTTACAATCGGGTCTTTGGCTACTATATCGAGGTGGGACAGGCCCACAGCCGCCTCATCCCTCCCGACTATATCCGCAAGCAGACCCTTATGGGGGCGGAGCGCTACTTTACCACCCAGCTTAAGGAGTACGAATCTCTGATACTGAATGCCCAGGAGAAGATGGAGGAGCTGGAGGCTACGTTGTTTCGCCAGGTTTGCCAGCAGATAGCCGCCCAAGGTGAGCCGCTTTTGCGCATCGCCCACGCTTTGGCGGAGCTGGACGTGCTGGCCACTTTTGCCGAGGTAGCCATACGTTATAGATACGTTCGCCCCCAATTGACCGACGGGGACGTCATCCAAATTCAGAACGGCCGCCACCCGGTCGTGGAGCGGAGCCTTGCGGAGCCTTTCATCCCCAACGATACCTACCTAAACAAACATGAGGCTCAGCTTATCGTCCTCACCGGGCCCAATATGTCGGGCAAGTCTACCTATCTACGACAGGTAGCCCTTATTGTTCTCATGGCCCAGACGGGCAGCTTCGTCCCCGCCACCGCCGCTACCATTGGTCTGGTAGACCGCATCTTCACCCGAGTGGGAGCCCAGGACGACCTGGCCCGAGGCCGTTCCACCTTCATGGTGGAGATGCTGGAAACGGCCAATATCCTGAACCACGCCACCCCCCGCTCCCTCATCATCCTGGACGAAATCGGTCGCGGCACCAGCACCTACGACGGCCTGTCCATCGCTCAGGCGGTGACAGAGTACATTCACAACCATCCCCGCCTGGGAGCCAAAACCATCTTCGCCACCCACTACCATGAGATGGTAGAGCTGGCCCGCTACCTCCCCCGGGTGCGCAACTTCAACGTGGCGGTGGCGGAGGAGGGGGCCAAGGTCATCTTTCTACGCAAGATCGTCCCTGGAGGTGCCGACAGGTCCTACGGCATCCACGTGGCCCAGTTGGCCGGCCTGCCCCGAGGGGTCATCAGCCGGGCCCAGGAGGTGCTCAAGGAGCTGGAAGGAGGAAAACGAAACCCAGGGGCGCGAAGAGCAAGGCAAAAAGACGCGGGGCAGCAGATCTCTCTCCTTGAGAATTCCTCCCCTCTGATAGAGGAAATGGCCTCCCTGGACGTGGACTCCCTGACGCCCCTGGAGGCCATCACCAAGCTCTACGAGCTGAAGCGGAAAGCAAAAGAGCATGAAGATCGGTACCACCCTAGTTTCGGGTGATAAAATGGGCAACAAATTGTCCCCGCCGAATAGACATGATAAACTAATCATGATAGACTTGGTGGCCTTTTCTGGGGACAAGGAGTAGATTTCCATGATCAAGGTAGTTAAGATTTCGCTGTTCACCCTTCTGGTGGCGCTGCTGCTGGCTTTTTCCTTCGGGGCGGGATATGGGGTTTCTGCCGGCCTTCCCCGGGCCACTTTGGCGGCTCCCTCTTCGTCCGGATCCGTTAAAACAGAAAAAGAGCCCAAGTTCTTTCTGATTAACGAGATTTGGAACATATTGCGGGAAGAATTTGTGGACAAAGACGCCGTAGATGGGGATACATTGACCAAAGCGGCCATCGACGGTATGTTGGAGTCATTGGGCGATCCCAATACCTCCTTCCTGGATGCCCGCATCTTTAAACTAGAGCAAAGCAGCTTCCAGGGTTCCTTTGAGGGCATCGGCGCCCATGTGACCCTGATAGAGAAGCAACTGGTGATTGTCGCTCCCATTACGGGCTCTCCTGCTGAGGCGGCGGGCATTTTGCCGGGAGACAAGATCATTTCGGTCAACGGTGAGTCTACTGAGGGGATGAGCCTGGCGGAGGCGGTGGCCAAGATCCGCGGGCCTCGGGGCACCAAAGTGACTTTGACCATCGTCCACCAGAATAGCTTGACACCGGTTAAGGTGGAGGTGGTACGGGATGAGATTCAACTAGCTAGCGTCTTCTCTCGGATACTACCTGAGAGCAACATCGCTCACATTCGCATTTCCCAGTTCTCTCAGCGCACCGGCTCTGAGATGGTCTCTGTCCTACGGGATTTGAAGAGCAAGGGGGTAAAGGGTATCATCCTGGATGTACGAAACAACCCGGGAGGCCTGGTAGATACCACCGTGGAGGTGGCAAGCCAGTTCCTGGGGGATGGGCTGGTTCTGTATCAGGTGGACAGTCGAGGCAATCGCCAAGAGTGGCGAGTGCGCCGTGGTGGGCTGGCCCTGGACATGCCCTTGGTGATGCTGGTCAATAGCGCCAGCGCCAGTGGTAGCGAGGTGTTGGCCGCCGCCCTCCAGGATGCCGGGCGAGCGCCCTTAATTGGCGTCAAGACCCTGGGCAAGGGCACGGTAAACCATCTTCGTCCCCTAAGCGACGGCTCCGGACTTTACATCGCCTTTGCCCTCTGGTTCAGCCCCAAGGGCCGCTCCATCAACAAAGTCGGGGTCGCCCCCGATATTAATGTAGAAATGACTATGGAGGACATCACTAACGGGCGGGATCCCCAACTGGAGCGAGCAGTGGAGTACTTGCTATCTCGGAGATAAGGGGTGGGGTGGCATGGCCGAGGAAAAGACTATCGCTCTCAACCGAAAGGCGCTGCATGATTACTTTATTCTGGAAAAGGTAGAGGCGGGGCTTGTTCTCACGGGCTCGGAGATAAAGTCGCTACGGGCGGGGAAGATAAGCCTTCGAGAGGGGTATGCTAAAAGTGAAGCGGGGGAGTTATGGTTGACCAATGTGCACATCGCCCGCTACGACGCCGGAAATCGTTTCAACCACGACCCCCTTCGTCCTCGCAAGCTCCTTTTGCATCGCCGTGAGATAGATGGCCTCAGTGCCAAAGTTAATGAAAAAGGCTTTACTTTGGTGCCTTTGCGGGTGTATATTAAAGATGGATTGGCCAAGGTGGAGCTGGGGCTGGGGCGGGGTAAGAAGGAATACGATAAGCGTGAAGCCATCGCCCGCAAAGCCGCCGGTAGAGAAATGGAGCGGGCGATGAGGAGAAGCTTTAAAGGTTAGTGGCGCGCATCTTATGGGGACGAGGGGTTCGACAGGGGAGGGTATTACCAGATTGCAGGCCGAGGTGCCATCACCCTCGTAAAACAGGTGGCAAAAAAGTAAACGGCGAGCGCGAGCTAGCCCTAGCTGCCTAAGGCAGCTACGTCCAACCCTACCTCTCCTCGATGGGTGGGGATTGGGCGCCGAAAAGTCGAGGTGCTGTCGTCCTCATGTCGATAAGGATGGCATAAGAATCATCGACTGGTTGCCCCTGTAGTCCGTCGGTTGACGATGGCGGCAGCGAGAGCAAAAAGCCGGCTAAGCTTGTAGTAGATCTGGAATTTCCTCTTCGTGGACGGGGAGTTCGACTCTCCCCCGTCTCCACCAAACCGTCCCCTTCTACTAGACGGTGAGGTGGGGGTGCGCTCCTTTGTAGTCTACGTACAAAAATCTGCCGCTCGACTCAGTGTCCTCCAAGTTTGCACTCTTTTGATATGTCCGGTTACTGAGCCGGTACGTACTTTCCTGTCACCTTGTGCAGGGCGTGAAGAATAAGTAGAAGTTGGAGAGAATTTCCCTCGGTTCCATACTCAACGTCATGGCCGTGGACGATCGCGTGCCGCCTACCATGTCGAGTATCTGGCGCTGTCCACTTGAAAGGTTGATAGGCTGAGGCGCGGATGCATTGGGCGAGTGATGCAACAAAAGGGACTTGATTTCGGCAATGGCGAACGAGGGAACCGAGCTTTTTTTCAGGGTCTTTCATAATAGTCCCATCGCTGGCATCGACCAAGCTGTGCACTAGGAGAAATTCCGTCACAATACCCTCAATTTGTGGTAGGAGGGCTGGAACAGACAGGTTAAACCGCCCCGGAGGTAGAATCAAAAGGTGTGTAAATAATTAGCGGCAGCGAGTACTCTTTCTGTTGATGAAGAAAACAGGAAGGAGGTACTCACCACCGCCATGGGAAAGCAAACCACAAATGGAAGCCAGCCGTCAATTGTTGTCTGGG
>JACPEP010000034.1 GCA_016183425.1 Chloroflexota bacterium | reverse complement strand
GCCGGTGCCGGAGCCGTAGGAGTACCCGGTGACGTAGACGTTCCCCGTAATGTCCACCGCCAGGGCGGAGGCAGAGTCGAGGCTGTTTCCTGGCCCGTTGTAGCGGGCCACCCAGGACTCGGCCGCCGGCCCGGTGATGACGGAGGCGGCCAGGGGGTCGGGGGCCTCGGCTGTAGTCGGGGTCGTCCCTGACCCCGACCGTCGGCTGAAGCCGGGGGCTGGTGCTGGTGCGTTTTGATACCCCACACTTAAGTGTGGGGTATCGTATGTCTCTTCATACCCCAGGCTGAAGCCTGGGGCTACACTTAAGGGTGGGGTATCGTATATTATTTCTTCATCCGGCAGCCCGAAGTCTGCGGCTTCAGTTGCCCCAGCGCCTGGCATCGAGGCAACCTGGGAGGCCACCACCAGGGTGAGCAAAAGAGCCAGCGGCAACAACAGGGGAAACAACCAGGGACATCTCATAGACCTGGGGACGAGCTTCATAGGTCACCTCCACTAGGCACAACCGCACCGCAAGCAAAATTAAACCAACTAGACAGCCGTTGTAACTATAAATACTGCGGACAGATTTGTCAACTAAAAACGGTTGTAATTATAATATTTCGGGACGGTTTGTCAATATTTCATGTTGTTGTCCGGGAAGGGTGTTGATTAACGTCGCCGCCCTGAAGGGCAGGGCCTAGGGGGGGTGTAGGGGCGCAGCCTGCTGCGCCCCTACCCTAATTATTGACTGTTTGATAACGGGGGTTGCGAGGGGGCCGGAGCCCTCTTCCTCCAGAGGCGGACAGGTTGACGGGGTCTGGGGCCTGCCCTGAGGGATTCGTCTATAGCGGGCGCAGCATGCTGCGCCCCTACCTCCAATTATTGACTGTTTGATAACGGGGGTTGCAAGGGGGCCGGAGCCCTCTTCCTCCAGAGGCGGACAGGTTGACGGGGGTCTGGGGCCTGACCTGAAGGATTCGTCCATAGCGGGCGCAGCAGGCTGCGCCCCTACTTATTGACTTTCTGCTAATGCAGAAATAGACTATAGGGGAAGTGTTTATCGCCCCGATAGAATTAGTGGGTAAAGAGGAAATGGGGAGGTAGGGTTCGGCGGTTTGTAGCGACCGGTAGGTTTAGCAAGGAGGGGTTGCATGCAGTCTAGCCTCATCGGCAAGATTGAAAAGGCCAAGCGCTACGCCCAAGAGCGGGAACGCATCACCTTTTCCGACCTTACAGTGACTTTCCGAGGTGACCACGACGATTACACCCTTACCTACAGTAAAGACAGACGCTGGCACTGCTCCTGCGATTTCTTCCGGGGCTGGGATGTGTGCAGCCACACCATGGCCCTACAAAAAATACTGGAGGGTATGCTCTCTAAAGAGGCGGCGACCACCCCTCCGCTTACCCCGTAAATCTTTTCAGCACCAGGCAGGCGTTTTGCCCCCCGAAGCCGAAGCTGTTAGATAGAGCTACATCCACCAGGGCGGGGCGCGCCACGTTGGGCGTGTAGTCCAGGTCGCAGTCAGGGTCCTGGTTTTCATAGTTTATGGTGGGATGGATGACGCCCTGATTGATAGTCTTGACGCAGGCGATGGCCTCCACCCCCCCCGCCGCCCCCAGGGAGTGGCCGATCATGGACTTGGTGGAGCTGATAGGTATCCGGTAGGCATCCTCCCCAAAAATCCTCTTAATAGCCATAGTTTCTATGGCGTCGTTCAAAGGGGTGGAGGTGCCGTGGGCGTTGATGTAGTCCACATCTGTCGTTGAAACGCCGGCATTCTCCAGAGCCAGCTTGATGGCTCTAGCCGCCCCAGAGCCGTCGCTATCCGGCGCTACGATGTGCCAGGCGTCGCAGGAGACGCCATAGCCGGCCACCTCCGCCAGTATCGGTGCCCCTCGCTGGAGAGCGTGCTCCCAGCTCTCTAGAACCAGTATCCCCGCTGCCTCCGCAGGTACGAAGCCGTCCCTGAGGGCATCGAAGGGGCGGCTCGCCCGGGCTGGCTCTTCGTTTCGGTGGGTGAGGGCGCGCATGGTACAAAAACCAGCCAGACCCAGGCGACTTATACCCGCCTCTGTCCCTCCGGTAACCATGACATCGGCCGCTCCCCGGCGAATGACCTCGGCCGCCTCTCCAATGGCGTGGGTGCCCGCCGCACAGGCGGTGACCACGGTAGTATTGTATCCCTGGAGGCCGAAGTGAATGGCGATTTGGCTGGCAGCCATGTTGGGAAGCTGCATGGGCATAAAGAGGGGGCTAACCCTCATGCCACCTTTGGTGAAAAGCACCTGGCACTCCTCTTCCACGGTGGGGAAGCCACCGTTTCCGTTGCCCAGAAGGACGCCGCAGCGTCCCCGGTCCTCTCCGGCCAGGTTTAGGGCCGCTTGGCCCAGGGCCTCTTGTGTCGCCGCCACCGCCAGTTGGCTGAAACGAGCCATGCGCCGGGCGTCCTTGTGCTCCATATAGTGGCGAGGATCGAAGCCCTTCACCTCGCCGGCGATGGTGCAGGGGAAGCCGGTGGTATCACACAAGGTTATGTTGCCCACTCCGGAGCGCCCTGCCACCAACCCCTCCCATAGCTCGTCTACCTTTAGACCCAAAGGGGTGAGCGCCCCCATCCCTGTCACTACCACTCGCCGTCGCGAACCACCAGAAACCATTTTCTTTCCCCGATCCAGATCGTCTTTTATTGCTTGCTGCCCGCCGGGGCGGGTAACTCCTCCGGCGACAGTCCCAGCATTACCTCCCGGGCCTCGGCGACTACAAACAAGGAACCGGTGACGCATATAACGCCCTGGGGAGCAGCGTCGAAAAGGGCCTGAGCCAGAGCGGCGGGAACATCCGCCCCCACTGTGGCCGTCACCCCATGGCGGGCAAACTCCTGGGCCAGAACCTGGGGCTGCGCCGCCCGGGGATGGCGGGAGCGAGTGGTGACCACCGAGCCTCCCAGAAGGGCCAGCTCGGCCACGATGCCGGAGATGTTTTTGTCCATGGAAGTACCCACCACCAGGGTCAGAGGGTGGTGGGGGAAGAGCTGCTCCAGGGCCTCCCGAAGTCGAGCCGCCGAGTAGTCGTTGTGAGCCCCATCTACCACCACCAGGGGCTGCCGTCCCACCACCTCCAGCCGCCCCGGCCACCGAACCTCTGCCAGCCCGGAGGCCAGAGCCGCCGGCGATGTATCCAACCCCTGGCGTCGCAAAGCCTCCACCGCTGCCACGGCCACGGCGGCATTCTCCAGTTGATGCTCCCCCAAAAGAGGTATCCACAGCCGATAGGTGCCCGCCTCCCCCTCCACTACAAAAGCCTGACCTTCCAGGTCTCCCCCGAGGCGGTGCCAGACCACGTCCTGACCTACTTGAACCAGGGTCGCCTTCTGCTCCTGGCACACCCTCTGGATGACCGTCGCCACCTCCGGCGGCTGGGGGGCGGAGACCACGGGGCATCCTTCCTTGATGATGCCCGCTTTTTGGACGGCGATCTCTTCCAGGGTATCTCCCAGGATACCCACATGGTCGTGGCTTATGGAGGTGATAATGGCCACCTCTGCCGGGGGAACGGCGTTGGTGGCATCCAGACGTCCCCCCATCCCCACCTCCAACACCTGAAACTCTACGCCCCGCTCCTCAAAATAGAGGAAGGCCAGGGCTGTTAGCACCTCAAAGGTAGTCACCACGCCCAGGGAGGCTTGGGCATTCACCGCCGCCACCGCCGGCTGTATCATATCCACCAGGCGAGCCATGTTCTCCGGGCTGATTATCTCACCATCCATCTGGATGCGCTCCCGAAAGGTGTGGAGGTGGGGGGAGGTGTAAAGGCCGGTGGTGTAGCCAGCCCGAGCCAGGACGGAGGCCATCATGGCCGCTACGCTCCCTTTGCCCTTGGTGCCCGCGATGTGGATGGTGCGCCTACCCCTCTCCGGGTGGCCAAGGAACTTCAGTAGTGCCACCATGCGCTCCCGGGGAAAGCGCTGGGGAGAGAAGAGAAAGCGGGGCGACTTCTCATAATCCACCAGGCTCAAGACGTACTCCAGAGCCGCCGTGTAGTCCAAGGGTCAGCTCTCCGGGGGCGTTTCGGGGACGCGCTCCCCGCTCAGTTGCCGAAAGGTGAGATAAAGGATGACCAGGCCCACGGCCACCATCACAAAGGCGCCGCGGCTGCCCATGCTCCCCAAGTACTGGATAGTCCCATAGATAGCGGTGAAGGCTCCCCCGACAAGGAGGCCGAAACGGTGGATTCCCAGCCCGCTACCCCGGTACAATGCCCCGAGGAGAAGGATAACGCCCAGGGGGAGGGCGATGAAGAACACGTTGCGCTGATAGGTCTTAACCTCCTCCTGGTAAGCCTGCTCTCGGCCCTGAAACTCTTCCATCTCCCTTTGCTGTTCCTTTTCCAGCCTCTGGCGCTCTTCCGGGGTAGTGGAGACACCAGGGGGCGGGGGCGCTACGGCGCGAGGGGGCGGGAAGGCGGGGCGCTGGGGCGCTTCGTAGAAGACAGCGATGCCCAGGCCCATCAGCAGGGCGATGAAAAAACCCATAACCACCACATAGACACTGTTTAAGATGGTCATTGTACCTATCCCTTCCTTACTGGAGCCTAGCGCACCTAAGCCTACCGCTAGCACAATGAGCAGGGCCACGCCCAGGACAAGGCTTATGTTGACCACCTCCACAATCTACCCCTGACACCGGGGGCAGAAGTAGGTGCCGCGGCCCCGGAGGGCCATGCGCTCTATAGGGGTCTGGCAGCGAAAGCAGGGCTGCCCCCGGCGTCGGTAAACCCTTAGCTCGCCGACGTTGTTGCCCGGCTCGCCGGACAGGTCCCGATAGTCGCTGAAGGAGGTGCCTCGGTTGGCCATGGCCTGATGCAAAACCTGCCCTATGGCCTGGTGCAATGTGGCTACCTCCGTGGGGGATACCTGATGAGCGGGGCGCAAGGGGTGGATGCCGGCCAGAAAAAGGGCCTCGTCGGCGTATATGTTGCCCAGGCCGGAGACAAACTCTTGGTCCATAAGCAGGGGTTTCAGGGGCGCCCGACGGCTCCCTAAGCGGACGGCCAAGACCTGAGGGGTAAAATCCGCTGCCAACGCATCCGGCCCCAGTTTGCCGACGACCTTCTGGGCATCGTCAACCAACCACAGGCGGCCCAGCTTCCGGGCGTCGGCGAAGCGTAGCTCCCGGCCATCGTCCAGAAGGAAGAGGGCGCGCAGGTAAGGCTCCGGGCCGAAGGCCGGCCCCCGCAACAGAAGAGCCCCCGTCATCTTCAAGTGGACGATGAGGCTCTCTCCGCTATCCAGGTGAAAAATCAGGTACTTTCCTCGCCGCGCCACAGCTCTTATGGTTCTTCCCGCCAGACGGCGGCAGAACTCCCTGGGCTCCGGCTCCCGCACCGCCCCTGCCCAGAGAAGTTGAGCCTCCTTTATCCCCCGCCCCACCACCCCCGCCCCAAGGATGTCCCCTCGGATGGTTTCCACCTCAGGCAGCTCGGGCATGGGTCACTCCATCTCGCCCCAGTGACGGCCCATCTTCACCTCTATCTTGAGGGGAACGGCCAGGCTCATAGCGTTGGGCATGACCTCGGTCACCAATTGGCGCATCGCCTCCACCTCTTCCGGGGGCACCTCAAAGATAAGCTCATCGTGCACCTGAAGGATGAGGCGGCTTTTCATGCCCTGGCCCATGCGTTGGTTGAGGCGGATCATAGCCCGCTTGATGACCTCGGAAGAGGTGCCCTGAACAGGCATGTTGATGGCCATGCGCTCGGCGGCGGCGCGAAGATTGGCATCGGCGGCGTTGACATCGGGGATATAGCGCCGCCGCCCCAGCAGGGTCTGCACATAGCCCAGCCTCCGAACGCGCTCTTTGGTGGCTGCCATGTACTCTCTGATGCCGGGGTACTTCTCGAAATAGGCACTGATGAACTGGGATGCCTCCTGGCGGGAGAGCTCGGTGCTCTGGGCCAGGCCGTACTCGCTCATACCGTAGATGACCCCGAAGTTAACTGTCTTGGCGATACGTCGCATGTCCGGGGTCACCTGGCTCTGGGGAACGGCGAAGACCTGGGAGGCGGTGGCGGCGTGGATGTCCTCGTCATTCATGAAGGCGGCCAACAGACCGGCGTCCTGGGAGAGGTGGGCCAGCACCCGAAGGTCGATCTGGGAGTAGTCGGCGGCCAGCAGCCAGCAGGGGTCGCCGTTCCCCTGCCCCACAAAGGCTCGCCTCACCTGGCGTCCCAGCTCAGTGCGGATAGGGATATTCTGGAGGTTAGGCTCGCTGCTGGAGACGCGCCCCGTGGCGGTGCCCGTTTGGTTGAAGCTGCTATGCAGCCGGCCCGTTTTGGGATTGATGAGAGCTGGCAGAGCGTCCACGTAGGTGGATTTGAGCTTGGCCAACTGACGATACTCCAGAAGAGGCTCTATGGCGGGATGCACCCCTCGTAACCCCTCCAGGACGGAGGCGTCGGTGGAATACCCTGACCCACCCTTGGTCTTCCTGGCCCGAGGAAGGCGAAGCTCGGTGAAGAGGACGGTGCTGAGCTGCTGGGATGAGTTGATGTTGAACTGGTGGCCCACCATCTCATAGACCTTTCTCTCCAAATCGCCCATCTGGCGATACAGCTCTTGGGACATATCCCTGAGCACCGTGATATCCAGGGCAACCCCGTTTCTCTCCATGGTAGCCAAGACAGGGACCAGGGGCATCTCTAGATCTGTGAAGAGGGGCCACAATCCTTGCTCCCGAAGCTCCGTTTCCAGAAGGGACTTCAGGCGGCAGGTCATGTCGGCATCGGCACAGGCGTAGTCGGCCACTGCGGCGACGGGGACTTCAGCCATGGTGATTTGCTTACTCCCCGTCCCGATGAGGGCGGTGATGGGCTTCATCTCCACCCCCAGCCGGGTGAAGGCCAGGCTCTTGAGGCCCAGGGCCTTCTCCCCCAGGAGGTGGGCGGCGATCATGGTATCGAAGGCCAGTCCCCGAAGCCTGATGCCGTGCTCGGCCAGGACGATCATATCGTAGGCCCCATTGTGGGCTACCTTGGGTATGTCTTCGTCCTCCAACACGGGGCGGAGCCGGTCTCGAACCAGGGGCAAGGGTAGACTCTCACCATGCCCCACCGGCACGTAGAAGGCCTGTCCCGGACATGTGGAGAGGGAGATGCCCACCAGCCGGGCCCGCATAGCCTCTTTGTGGGTGGTCTCCACATCAACTACCAAGCCCGCCTGAGGCGGGGGGCCTAGCTCAGCCAACATCTCATCCAGAGCTTCCACGGTGTTTACTATTCGGTAGTCCCCTTGGGGAGCCGCCGCTTCCACCCGGGCGGTGGGGAGGGTGGGAGTGGGGGCCTCCTCCGCGATAGAGAGCTTGGGCAGGAGGCTGACGAACTCAAGCTCCCGAAACAGCTCCAGGGCCCGCTCCCGTTGATAGCCTCTTACGTGGCAGGCATCCAGGTCGAGAGTAATAGGAATATCGGTGACGATGGTGGCCAGCCTTTTGCTCTGGCGGGCGATGTCCTCGTTGGCCTGAAGCAACTGGCGCAGCTTCGCCGGCTCCACCTCCTGGATATGCCCGTATATGCCTTCCAGGCCACCGAATTGCTGGATGAGCTTGGTGGCCGTTTTGTCGCCGATACCGGGGACACCGGGGATATTGTCGGAGGCGTCTCCCCGCAGCCCTTTCAGGTCCACCAACTGGATCGGCTCCAGCCCGTAGCGCTGCCGCACCGACCCTTCGTCATAGACCACCACATCGCCAAAGTTGCGCCGAGAGGTGAGCATGCGCACCCGGGGGGCCACCAACTGGAGAGCGTCCGTATCTCCAGTGACGATGACCGTATCCACCTCCTTTTCGCTGGCCTGGTGCGCCAAGGTGCCCAGGACGTCGTCGGCCTCGTAGCCCTCCATCTCATAGATGGGGATGCCGAACCCATCCAAAAGCTGCCGCACCCGCGCGAACTGGGGCCCCAGCTCCTCTGCCATCTTGGGCCGCTGGGCTTTGTAGTCCCGGTACTCCCGATGGCGGAAGGTAGGCGCCGCCATATCGAAGGCAGCGATAACATAGGTGGGCTGGAGGTCATGAAGGACTTTGAGGAGCATAGAGGCGAAGCCGTATACGGCGTTGACCACCTCCCCCGTTTTGCCCACGGTGAGGCGGGGCAAGGCGTGATATGCCCGATGAACAAGGGCGTTAGTATCGATGAGGAGAAGCAAGGGCTTTTCGTGAAACATGGCCTCAGCTACCGATTATACCACGTCTCTCGCAGAGTCATAACGCAAATCTTTTCCGTAAGACATCTGTCGTGGCCTCGTCTTCGCGGTCTACGGTCGGGGTCGGGGACGACCCCGACTACGGTGGGAGAACACGTCATAAGAGCTTACAACTGGCTGAGGAGGAAGCGACGAAGCTGAACAAGGGCCGTCAGCGCCCCTCTCCGCTTCACGGAGAGGCGATTGGGCTGAAAGCGGTGGCTGGTGATGTGCTTTTTGTGCCCGTCCACGACCCCGATGTGCACCGTTCCCACCGGCTTTCCCTCCAAGAGGTCGGGGCCGGCCACGCCGGTGGTGCTTACTCCGATGTCTGCCCCCAGGCGTTGGCGACAGGTGGCGGCCATGGCCTCCGCCACTTCGGGGCTCACCGCCCCGTAGCGGCTGAGAAGCTCCGGCTCTATGCCCAGGGCCATCTTGGTCTGGTTGGTGTAGGATACCAGGCCGCCCCGAAAGAAGTTGGAGCTGCCCGGCACGTTGGTAATAGTGTCGGCCAAGAGCCCGCCAGTGCAGGACTCCATGGTGGCCAAGGTCAGGCCCCGCTCCAAAAGCAAGGCCCCGATCCTCTTTTCTAGGCTGTCGTCGTCCACCCCCCAGATATAGTCCTCTATCAGAGAGCGGATCTTCTCCTCTAGCGGGGTAATAGCAGCCTGGGCCTCCTCCTGGCTCCTGGCCTTGGCCGCCAGGCGCACATGGACGCCATCCTCCTTGGCGTAGATAGCCACCGTGGGGTTGGCTGCGGAAAGCCAGGGGGTGAGCATCTCGTCCAGGGTTGCCTCCATCAGGCCGGCCGTCTTCAGGGTGCGGGAAAACAGCATCTCGCCGGTAGAGCGTTGCTGCAATCGGGGAAGAACCTCCTCCTGCCACATCCCCCTCATCTCCGGAGGCGGTCCGGGAAGAGCCACGATAATACGCCCCTCCTTTTCCACCCACCAGCCGGGGGCGGTGCCCCGGGGGTTGGGGAGGGATTGGGTGGAGGGGATGAGGCTGGCTTGCTTCAGATTGCTGGAGGGCATGGTCAGGCCTCGGCGAGTAAAACCGGCCCGCAGCCTTTCTTCCAAAGCGGCGTCCACCACCATCTCCTCCCTCAAAAGCTGGGCGATGGACTCTCGAGTCAGGTCGTCTTTGGTGGGGCCCAGGCCACCGGTGGTGATGATGAGATGGCTGCGGCTCCAGGCTCGTGCCAGCACCTCCCCCAGGCGCTCCGCATTGTCCCCCACCGTGGAAATCCAGTACAGGTCGATGCCCAAGGGAGGAAGCTGAGCCGACAGGTAGGAGGAGTTGGTATCAACGATCTCCCCCATAAGGAGCTCGGTGCCGATGGACAGGATCTCTGCTTTCATAACAACCTACTAAGGGACGCGGCCCAAGCGCATGGCCTCCATCTGCTCCCGATGACGGGGGCAGAACTCGTAGTCGCCCCCCAATTGGGCTCGAATAACCTCCTCCTGCCAGTGAGCGTTGAAGAGGCGGCAATGGCGGTCCGGGCAGAAGGGGCCCCCTGAAACATGGTACATAATGGCCTGCATAACGTAGCCCTTCATTACCTCCGTCAGGCGCTCATCTTCGTGCCCGATGACAGAGTGGCGAAACTGGGGCTCCAGGGCCACTGCCGGAGCGTCGGCCAGGCCCAGGGCGGTGTACTGTTGCTTCAAGAAGTAATACTGCCTGGGTTTGGCCGGGGCCTCTACGATGCCCGTGGTGGAGATTAAACTGGGAAAACCGTACAGACTGACCCGGGCATGGTAGCGGCGGTCGGCCTCGTCCCAGGTGCCGAAGAGCTGATTGGTGAAGACGATATGGACATGCTTCAGACCCCTCTCCTCCCGGGGAATCCCATGGCCGAGGGCCGTCATAAGCTGATAGCCATCGTAGAGGAGGCCGAAGGTTCGGCTCTGGGGATCGGCCAGGCGCCTCTTCTCGTAGTCCACCTCACCGGGGAGGGGCGTCACCTTATTCCCCTCCTTCTGAGGATTTCGCACCTTCGCCTGGGCAAAATGAAGGGCCAGGGTGTCCAGGGCGTCTCTCTGCCCTTCCCGGTAGCGATGTACAAAAGCCCCTCTTGCCTCTACCAGAATGGAAAGAAGGCTTTCCACATAGCCAGCCAACTGGCCCACATCCAGGGTTTTGGCACCAGGCTCTGAGTAGAGATAAACCTGCACGGTCTGGCTTCCCGATGGGAGCCCTGTCAGGCCGCGGCGGCCTTGAGGGCTGGGCCGGCCACCTCCGCCGCCCGCTTTCCGGAGAGGAGCATGGCGCCGAAGGTGGGGCCCATGCGAGGCAGGCCATAGACGGTGGATACCGCCATGCCGCACACAATGAGCCCGGGATGAACCTCCCCGGTATGCTCCAGAACCAGGTCCTCGGAGCGCTCCACCCACATCGCCCCGAAGCCCACGGTGTGGATAAGTCCCCGCTCTTCCAGCTTCTTCACAACGCAGGCATCATGGCCGGTGGCGTCGATCACCAAACGACACTCCAGGGCCACCGGGTCGACGCAGGTTATCTCTCGGGGGAGGGCGTGGATGGGGGTCCAGTTGATGACTACCCCCGCCACCCGGTTCCCCTCCCGGAGCACCAGGTCATCGAAGATGGTCATGTTGGCAAACTTGACCCCGGCGTCGCAAGCGGAGGCGATGAGCTTGGAGCAGGCATGGGGGCCGTCGGCGACATAGAGGCCCTCCACCGCCATCTCATAGGGCACCCCCAGCTCATCCAGCATCTTCTGGGCCGGGGCGCGGAGGGTCACCTTGTTCATCAGGTAGCCCCCGATCCAGAAGCCGCCCCCCAGATAGTTGTTGCGCTCCACAATGAGAACCTTGTGCCCGGCCTGGGCCAGCTCCCGGCCCGCCACCAGGCCGCTGGGGCCAGCGCCCACGATGACTACGTCGCTCTCGGCATATTCCTCAAACTGCTTGAGGAACCCGCTCACGATGGCTCGGGTAACATCCTTCTCCGCTACGGGGGCAAAAACGGGCATAATGTACCTCCTCTTTCTGAATCTAGCATTTTTCGTTTTGCGTCTCTTTTTTGTCAGCAACTATTGAAAATGTCGCCTATACTTTCTGCAATTTACTACGTTCGCCGGAGGTGGATTTAATCGACCTGTGCCAATAAGAACTCCTTAGAAAGAAACTCGTCAGGGATTTTTTTCTCCGTAGGCAAATATATTTCCACAGGTACTTTCATAGGATACGTATACCTGCAAAGTAAGGGACCAACGTCCCGCCATTCCAGCCAACCAAGCCCACATCCGAGCGCTGGGATAGCCAAGGATTTTATATCTTCTTTAGTGCAATTGTCTCGAAGCCATTGCAGACCTTCCTCGATACCATGGATATCAGCACGCTCTCTCCAATGCTGCTTCGTTGGAAACAGAAGAAACCAAGTCTCCGCGTTAGCACTCGTTAAGGTTTCTGGCTCGTCTGCCAATTGATAGTCGAAGGAAGTCTCACGTTTGTAGAGATATGGTTTGCCCATTTGAAGAATACGTTTACGGCAAAGGTCTTGATAGAGAACGTACATGTCAGGAACCTGGTATTTTGCTCTCGACGCAAGCCCCTTTCCCATGATACCGACGCAATTCACACTTATCGTAAGCGTGTTCATCCTAGAGAAGAACATATCGCCTTCAACCAGAGAAAGATGCGTCGTAATAGTTTTTTTCCGCTCGGGTCGAAAAAACATTTTTGGCTGAGGAATGATATACAGGTTCGATTGTGGAAGCATCGCCTTCACTGCACTCGCAACGTCGTAGCTTGCTACATAAATCGCTGAAATGGAATCTGGGGGTATCACATCCGGAACGAGACACTCAGCCATCATTTCTCTTTTAGATCCATCTTCCGCTTTCCACCATTCCTTGTCTGTCGCTTTCCTAATTTGGGGGATCATTCTCTTCCCTTTGGATGCCGGTAGGATCTCCGAATAATGACTCCCAAGGCCGCCTGTGGAAATAAAAATATTCATCCCGTTCAGAATTGTCGGTTGCACTTCAAGAACAACGACGTCAGTTATGGGTTTCTCACATAATACTCGATAGAGCATGGGGTTTCGAGCTTGGAAATAAAGATTAGCGAAGCTCCACAGACTCTTGCCGTCAGGAGTCTGCCTCTCGCGACGGTTTGCGACAATCTGAGCGTCATATATGGGTGTGTACGAAATTGCTTCTTTTTCAATGCTCTCATGCGACAAGATTCCTCGTGTTAATATAGACGGCACATTGTTAATATGCGTAATGTAATACAATCTTGGGATGCCTGCTCGTGCCACGCGAACTACTCCTCCATTCTGGTAAGGACAAATTGCCGACTATTCTAACTCTATCACGCATATAGCCCGATGGAAATCTTGCCCAACTCCAAGCATAGGAGACAATTGACATCCCCTGAAATATTAGGTATCGAAGACCCCACTTACCCTCCCCTTCCCACCCCCCAGATACTTCTTGGCGTAGGCCATGGCGCAGAAAGCGCCGCACATGGAGCAGGCAGCGCCGGCGGTGGCGTGCTGGGCATGGACGCGAAGGGACCGCGCCGGATCCATAGAGAGGCGGGCTTGCTCCGGCCAATCCAGGGCCTTTCGGGCTCGGGACATGGCGTTATCCCACTCCCAGGCCCCCGCCACCCCTTTTACCAGGTCGGCGGCGTGTCCGGCGATGCGGGCGGCGATGATGCCCACCTTGACGTCCTCGGGGTCGGGGAGGCCCAGGTGCTCCGCCGGGGTGACGTAGCAAAGGAAGTCGGCCCCGGCGGCGGCGGCCACGGCCCCGCCGATGGCGGCGGAGATGTGGTCATAGCCCGCCGCCACGTCCGTCACCAGGGGGCCCAGAACGTAAAAGGGAGCCCCCTGGCACACCCGCTTCTCCAGTTGCACGTTGGTCACCACCTGGTCCAGGGGGACATGGCCCGGCCCCTCCACCATCACCTGCACTCCCGCCGCCCGGGCCGCCTCCACCAGCTCCCCCAGCACCAGAAGCTCCTCCACCTGGGCCCGGTCGGTGGCGTCGGCGATACCCCCAGGACGAAGGCCATCCCCCAGGCTGAGGGTGACATCGTACTTCAGGGCGATATCCAGGAGGCGAGGGAACTGCTCATAAAGGGGGTTCTCCTGCCCGTTGTGCAGCATCCACCCCGCCAGGAAGGAGCCACCCCGGGAGACGATGTCCACCAGCCGCCCCTCTTTCCTAAGGCGGGCCACCGCCGCCTGGGTCACCCCACAGTGCACGGTAACGAAATCCACCCCGTCCTGGGCATGGCGCTGGATGACCGAGAACAGGTCGTCGGGGGTCATGGCCTCCAGGGAGCGGTATTTCTCCACCGCCTCCAGGCCGGCCTGATATATGGGCACCGTTCCCAGGGGAAGGGGGCAAGCGGCGACGATGGCGCGACGTACGGCGTCCACATCTCCCCCGGTGCTCAGGTCCATGACCGTATCCGCCTTGAACTCCAGCACCGCCCGTACCTTCTCCAGCTCCGTTTCCACGTCACCGTAGTCGGGGGAGGTGCCGATGTTGGCGTTGACCTTGGTGCGCATCCCTTTGCCGATGGCGCAGGGGTCCAGTCTGGAGTGGTTCACATTGGCCGGGATGACGATGGTGCCCTCAGCGACTCCCTTTCGGATTGCCTCCGGGGGCACCCCCTCCCGCTCCGCCACCCGTTCCATGGCAGGGGATATCATTCCAGAACGAGCCAGCTCAAGTTGCGTCATAATTTGCTCCAAAAAAAACCAAGTGCCCAACGTAGTAGCGTCAGACCCTTGGCTCTCTAACCGCTTCCCTACGCAAGCATTACCCAGATCAGGTTATAGGGGTTGCCCGCCCAAGGCAGGCTCTCAGCCCTAAAGCTCCCCCAGCGGATTTCTCCCTAAGCATACTACAAAGAGACAGAGAAAACAACGATGTGTACTTATGGATCACCCCCTCCTTTCGGGATAGAAATGCCTATTCCAGACATTCAAAAGTTACATTTTGATCCTACGAAGTCACGCTCTTTATCGAAGCGCAAGCCGTCTGGAAAGACTAACGTCTCAGCGACGTAGGACCACCCCTTTATATCTTGGCTCTACCACACCTGTCGAAGATGCCTAAAGAAGTTCTTGGCCTGCCCAGCCCCAGGCTTCAGGCTGGGGTGTGAATAGGGAGGAGCCGGGGGAGTATGCCATAGGCTAGTGGGCGAGAATGGTTTTCTGTCTACCAGTTCGCCAAAATTGACTTCTGGCATATGTTTCCGTATAGTCAAAGAGGAGACAGTTGCTGGAAAACAGCTTGCCAAAGCTGTTTGACTTTATTATCTCACCCATGTAAACTGGCTGGCGAATGGGGGAGAAATGATGGAACCAAATGTAGGTGGGCTCCTACCGTTAGAAGCTTGGCACGTGAATACGCTTAGAGTCACGGCCTTTCCAATCCCTGCCGCTCCTGCAAAGGACTACAGATGGTGGGCCGCTTTGGTTGGCGAACCGCCTGAGAGTACGATTAATCGCCCAAGGGAAAGTGCGCGAAGAGACGAAGGACCCTTTAATGGGGGCAGGCTCATCAACGACATCAGACCTATACGGATAGATTGGTTGCTCACTCCGTCGCCAGAACAAGTTGTTGAAGCTGTAGATTTGCCATCGGTGGGCTTTCTCCCCAAGATACTTGACTCCTTCGTTAACCTTATGGTTCACTGGTTCGAGTTAGAAACATGCCCATCGCTAGTGCGTCTGGCATTCGGAGCCATTGTGTTCCATCCCATTGAAACCAAAGCTGCAGGTTACCGCCAACTAGCGGCGTACCTCCCCTACGTTCAGTTGGATTCCGAGACAGCATCCGATTTCTTTTATCAGATAAATAGGCCGAGACCTTCTCAATCAGGTATTCCCGGCCTGACAGTGAATCGTCTCTCAAAATGGTCCATAGCTGCAGGAAAACGGGTCGAACTTTTACTTCAGCCTGTGCCACAGGCCAGAAGCATTGGGGACGATAGTTATGCGTGTAAATTGGAATTGGACACAAATACCCATCAAACGAGAAGGGATGAGTTGCCACACGATTCTTTGCGCCCCTTATTCCTAGAACTAGTGGACCTTGCGAAAGAGATCGTGAGCAAAGGGGATATACCATGATACCAACTGCCGCGAGTGATCCGGCATCAACGGCCAGGACAGAAGAGCCCAGAACTCTCTTGATTGACCGCTTTGGTTTTTCCGAAGAAGTCGTGCTTAGTGAGTTGCGCAAGTGGGTGAATCTAGCTTCGGCAACTTTTCAAGCAGGATCCCCCGTCGAACTTGCGTCGGGTTCTGAAGCCGTTGGCCAGCAGAGCGCACTCACAGGGCCGATGCTCCTGGGCAAAACATGGCGGTTAACGGACGACTCCGAGGCGGCTGTACGAACAACTACATTCAAGGCTCCTATTTCCGATTCGTATGAAGTGATGCCAGAACCACCTGGTGTCAGTACCGCACCTCCCAACTTACTTCTGAACAACCTCAACACAATCGAGGATCGTATCGACAGCCTTTTCCGCGTGGCGGCAAACGAGAATTTCGAAGATGGAATAGCTAGCCAGTTTTCACGTGAATTGCTTCGCTTAGTAGAAGAATATGGCAATGTCGCAATGCAAGAGATTGGCTTCTTGATCACGTTTGGACGAGTAAGCCAGCAGGTGGCTTCGGAGGCATTGCGGTGGTTGGGACGTATAACTGACGTGTCAGCCTATGGGTGGCGTATTTGGCTGCTGGAGAAAAGCCTTTCGTCTTCATCTCCAGTGATACGAGATGGTGCTGTGCTGGGCCTGGCATCTATGCGTGATCCAACGGCAATACCGTACTTGCAGGAAGCCATTGCCCAAGAGCCTCTTGCCGAGTTGCGCGAGGATATGCAGCAGGTACTCGAGGATCTGGAGGCCGTAAAGCGTGCCGCTCTTACTCAGAAAGATCCGCAAAGCTAGGTGGTTCGCGCCTGTTCCTCCTTGGGTTCCGCCAGACGGGCTACAAGCTGACTCTTTGGCTGATCTAAACACAACAGGCAATAAGCTTTCCGTATGGCATGTAGAGGATGACAAATCTAATCTTAACCAAGTCATAGTGGCTTTGGCTTCGAATTTCGATTACTCTTCGAATGTGGACTACGTTCTTTTTGATAAGAATCTTCTTTCAAGAGCGAGCATCGCGATGGAGCACTCGAAGGGTGAGACCCTTCTGAAAGAAGCGGACAGCTGGCATCGTGATCTGATCCAGCTAACAGCACAGAAGGTCGTCGAACTAGCGAAGCTAGCGATGCAGAACGGGGAGAAAAAGCGGGTATCGGAAGAAGAGGTTATTTCGTTGGTTCGTAAGGCAGTGGAGACGGGTGCGATAGACAGCGGCAATCTCAAAAAAGGGCTCAGACGCAAGATAGGATTGAACATAGTGAATGTATCAGACACGCACTGTTGCCGGTGATTGTTACGCTGAAGTTGTTTAACCCATAGGTTAACTCTACTCAGCAGTACCCCCCTCCTCTTGCCTTCCCCTCCTTGACACCCCCACACAAGGGGCTTAAAATCACACCCATCGAGAGACGAATGAGTAGCACGGGGAGGAGATTTATGAGCGTAGACCTGGTGGTCAAAAACGGCACCGTTGTCGCCCCGGATTTCTCCTATGAGGCCAATCTGGTTATCCATGGCGGCAAGTTTGTCGCCATCACCCGAGACAAAGACCTGCCTTCCGCTAAGGCGGTCGTGGATGCCGCCGGATGCTACGTTCTCCCCGGCATCATCGATGCCCACGTTCACTTTCGCGAGCCGGGCATGACCTACAAGGAGGACTTTGCCACTGGCACCACGGCGGCGGCCTGCGGCGGCGTGACCACGATTATCGACATGCCCAACGTGGTGCCTATAACCAGCACCGTGGCCAACTTCAAAGACCGGGTGGCGTTGCTTACCCCCAAAGCCCTGGTGGACTTCGGCTTGCTGGCCGTCATAGTCCAGGACAACCTGGAGGAGATCGTTCCCCTGGGGAAGACGGGGGTGATCGGGTTCAAGATCTTCATGGGTGAGACCATCGGTAACATACCCGCTCCTGACGATGGCGCTATCCTGGAGGCCTTCTCTAATGTGGCCAAAACGGGACTTCGCTGCGGCGTTCATGCCGAGAACAATCAAATAATGCAGTACCTGATTAAGAAGCTGAAGGCCCAGGGGCGCACCGACCCCCTGGCCCACGCCGAGTCCCGCCCCAACGTGTGTGAGGCCGAGGCTATTCAGCGGGCCATCCTCTTCGCCCGGGAAGCCGGCTCCCGCCTCCACATCTACCACATGAGCACCAAAGAAGGGGTGGAGCTGGTGGGCGAAGCCAAGGCCCGGGGCCAAGACGTGACGGCGGAGACGGGGCCCCACTACCTCCTCATGGGGAACGAGGATATGCCCCGGCTGAAGAGCGTCCTCAAGATGAACCCACCCGTGCGTACCAAGGACAACGCTGAGAAGCTCTGGCAGGGGCTCCTGGATGGGCGGGTGGATATGATCGCCACCGACCACTCCCCCCATACCCCGGAGGAGAAGTTCAAGGACTCTATCTTCGACGCCATCGCCGGCTTCGTGGGGGTGGAGATCTGCGTCCCCATCATGCTTACCGAGGTGAACAAGGGCACCCTGTCCATCAACAAGTATGTCCAGTTGGCGTCGGAGAACCCGGCCCGGGTGTGGGATATGTACCCCCAGAAGGGAACCATCCAGGTGGGTGCCGATGGCGACCTGACCATCGTGGACATGAGTCGGGAGGGGATGGTGGACAGCGATAAGCTGCACAGCAAGAACCGGATTACTCCCTTCAACGGCTGGAAGACCAAAGGGGCCCCGGTATGCACCATCGTCCGGGGGCAGGTGGTCATGAAGGAAGGACAGATAACCGGGGAACCCAAGGGCAGGCTGGTGTGCCCAGGCGTGAAGGAGGCGTAGATGAGAGTAGTTGCTTACGCAGGAAGTCACCACGACGTGGGCCGCGCTCATGGAGAGCTTCTCCAGTCCGCGGTGGAGGCCAACCTTGCCCACTTTTTCACCGCCATGAGGGGCCTGGGCTACCACCAGGAGGACCTGAGGCAGGGGGCCGTCCACGGGGAAGGGCTTTTCTCTCCTCACCGGCTGGAGGAGATCGAAGGACTGGCACGGGGGGCGGGGCGGGACTTTCGGGACCTTCTGGCCTACAACATCTACTCCGGCTGGCTGAGCCCGGAGGAGTGCACGGTGATGATGGCCTTGGGGGAGACCAGCGCCAGCGGGCAGACCATCTTTCTTAAGAACAGCGACAAGGTAGGCTCCACCTCCCTGGTGGGGTCCAACTACCACCGCTTCAAGGAGATCAACGTGGTGCTGGCCATGCAGCCCAAGGATGGCAACAAATTCGTGGGGGTGGCGGCGGCGGGCTCCACAGGCCTCAAGCTGGGGCTCAATGACAAGGGCGTGGCCACGGGAAGCAACATCGCTCGCACCGCTGAGCTGGCCCAGCGGCGGGTGGACATAACCCAGTTGCGGGCCCTGGATCGAGGCCAGCTTATGCGGGACGGCCTGGAGAAGGACACCGCTATGGAGGCGGGAACCCTCATCGCGGGCAAGGTCTTGAACAACCCCATGGATACCCCCGGCAACGTGGAGTTCGCCGACGCTGGGGAGGCGGTCATTATCGAGGGCTCGTACACCCGGGTGGCTATGGAGGTGGTGCGGAACGACATCGCCCACCGGGCCAACGCCTTCGTCCTCCTCAAGGAGCTCAACGACCCCCGGGACGTATCCAGCGTCTGCCGCTACGTTCGCTGCCGCCAGCTTTTGGAGGAGAACCGGGGCAAGATCACGCCCGAGAAGATGATTCAGTTTTCCATGGATCATGTCAACGGCCCCAGTCTCAACTCCATCTGCCGCCACGGCCAGGACCCTGCAGAAGAGGTGTCTTTGGCCTCCGGGGTGATGGAGATAGATAGCCAGCATCCGGAACGCTCCCGCATCAGCTTAGCCTTGGGCAAGCCGTGCCACGCCTGGCGAGAGATGGACGGCCATGTCTCCCTGGATATGACCTTCGATCCCCGGCAGATTCCGGAGCCTTTCGCCACCGGGGAGGTGTGGAAAAAGCTGTACATCGAGGAACCCAGGTATCAGTGAAGGCGGTGTTCAGGCGGCACACAGTCTCCCAGTTCAGAAGGCAATTATATACTTGACAAACGTAAGCCCTTGTGTTGGAACCACAATCGAAGCGAAAGCGGAGGCGTAGCCGAAGAGAGAAATCAGGAGAAGAGCAAAGTGGAAGCCATCACGACAGCTTTGGATTCAGTACCTATAGGGTTGGCTAATTACGAGAAGCAGAGTATCGATTCCCTTGATTATTTGAAAGACAACAAAATTTATTGTGGCGATGCTCGCTATCTACTTCGGCGCATACAGCCAGAGTCTGTTGCGCTTAGTTTCTGGTCACCGCCCTATTTTGTGGGTAAATCCTATGAAAGGACGCTGTCATTTCAAGATTGGCAACACTTATTGGAACAAGTTATTTCCTTGCATTTTCCCATTGTCAAAGCTGGTGGATTCCTAGTCGTGAATATCGCCGATATATTGTCGTTCCCCGACCCTAGTATGCCACGGATTCAAGCTGACAACATAAGAAATAAGAAAGCAAAAGTTACTCGAGAACAGGTTGTCTCTGCTCAACAAGCTTACCCTGAGTATAACAGATATCAATTGGCGGCCATCTTGGGTTGTAGTGAACAGACAATAGACCGCAGACTAAAGAATAACAATATCAGAGGCGGCAAGTACGCCGTTCAAAGGAAAGTGAAATTAGTTGGTGGTCTTATTGATGAATGGGCATCTCGTGCCGGCTTTTACCTATATGACAGACGGATATGGGTCAAAGACCCCGCTTGGGAGAATTGCCAATGGCATAGCTTGTCTTACCGCTCAGTCGATGAATTTGAGTACCTGTACATATTCTGGAAGCCAGGCATTACTCTCGTAGATAGAAACCGGCTCAGAGAGCGTGAATGGGGCGAGTGGGGATCACGTGCCGTTTGGTACATCCCATCGGTTCGTGCCAATCAGCAACATGAAGCCCAATTCCCCATAGAACTAGCGCGTCGGGTCATTCGTCTCTTATCCGCTCCTAACGAGCTTATCCTAGATTGCTATGTTGGAAGCGGTACCACAGCCATTGCTGCGATAAAAGAGCATCGCAGATACCTTGGAATTGAGTTACTTCCAAAGTACGCAGAACTGGCCTGCAAACAGTGCCTACGAGCTCATGAGTTAGAGGCCCAGTGTGACCTTGGACTTTAATACACTACGAAGCAGCCTTGAGCTCATAGAAACGATTGAGAAGGCCACGTTGCGAATGGTCATACAAGGAATCTATGATTTTGCGAGCGAGGCGAGACAGATTTTCATAGGCGAGCGTGACTTGGTTGCTGATATCGGGGAAGACATCACTAGGGAAGCACTTGATAGATTAGGGACGTCCATAATTCCGGTACGACTGTTTGGCAAAATCGACTACAAGCGTGCTAGGTATGTATTCCATCCTGACCATTCTGTGAGACAGGCTCTATTTGTCGATTCAAAGGCTGAGAAGATTGAGGGGGCGAGGACAGCGACCATCCAGACAGCGCAAACATCAATGAAGATTAGACAGTGGAGGGCAAGCAAGGCAATCGACGAGGCAGGCGGGCTACCGCTTTCTTTGCAGCTACAGGGTAATGATTACTTGGTAACCACAATATTCGTGAAGTACAACTATCGGGAAATACAAGACACAAACGAACTGGTGAATATTAGCGTAACCTGTCTGCCAAATGGAATGCTGCAAGAGCGTTATAATCCTACTGCCGAGGACACCTTTTGGCTTGTTGGCAGAAATGCGCCCTCACGGGGAGAGGTCTTTCGTGTGAGGATTAGCTTGCCTCGCCTGAAGAGTAAAGCGAATTGGCGTGTCCAGACGATCCATGTCATGCCTAGCCTTTCTTATCACTGGGATAATTAGCGGGTTAGAATTAGGAGGTGAATCATGGCCATTTGGGACGATGTTATCAGCCAGCGGGACAAAGAGGTCTACGCCAAGGCGGGCTACCACCAGCGGCAGGGTTTCGGACGCAAGCCTGCCATCCTGGTCATCGACGTGAACTACGACTTTGTGGGCGACCGGCCCGAGCCGATTCTGAAGTCCATCGAGCGCTTCCGCAATAGCTGCGGCGAGGAGGGGTGGGCGGCGGTACATAAGACGCAGGAGCTTCTGTCCGCGGCGCGAGCCAAGGGGATTCCTGTCTGTTACAGCACCAGCGCCGGTCGGCAGCGGGTGCTGGACGCCGGTAGGTGGGCGGGAAAGAACATTCGGGCCATGGAGGTGACCAAGCCGGAGGGCCACCGGGGCAGCGATATCGTGGACGACATCGCCCCTCAAGAGGGGGACATAGTCATCTACAAGGACAAGCCCAGCGTTTTCTTCGGCACCACCCTTATGAGCCGTCTCAACTACCTGGGGGTGGATACCCTCCTGTGCTGCGGCTGCACCACCAGCGGCTGCGTGCGGGCCACCGTCCTCGACGCTTTCTCCTACAACTTCCGGGTGGGGGTCGTCCAGGAGTGCACCTTTGACCGCGGCCAGGTGAGCCATAAGATAAACCTCTACGATATGAACGCCAAGTACGCCGACGTGGTGGCGTTGGCCGAGGTGAAGGACTACCTGGCCAGCCTGTAGGAGAGGGTGTCGACTTACGCTTCTCTTCCCTCGGGGTGTTGGTGAATGTCCTATAGCCCCCCTGAAGGATTTAAGCAAATAAAGTGCCATCATGTCATTGCTATGAAAATACCGTTGCGGCGACTGCCCGGGGAGATGCCGCGACATCCCCTCTGGGGGGCCAGGGGGCAAAGCCCCCCCGCGGGGGTTTGGGGGTGTCCCCCAAATATCATCTATTTCCCCTTCTCCCTCGGGGAGAAGGGGACTAAGGGGATGAGGGCTGAGAGGCATTTTCATACTCCGTGGTGCCTATGGCAATAGGCATGATGATTCTTCGGTCGCTGCACTACGGCTCAGAATGACAGCTAAGCCTGCCGCTTTTGGGCCATAATAATTACTTGATAACAATAAAGGAAGGGCGAGAATTTCCCCTTTACACTTGCCCTTCAGGGCGGCGACATTAATCAACACTCTCTAGGAGAAAGAGGGGTCACAAGGATGGATTACGAGGTGGTAGGCAAGCCCATCCCCAGGATGGATGCCCTGGAGAAAGCCACCGGTGGGGCTGTTTACGGGGTGGACGTGAAGCTTCCTGGCCTTCTCCACGCCAAAATCCTGCGCAGCCCCCTTCCCCACGCCCGTATTCTTAATATCGATACCTCCCGTGCCCAGCGCCTCCTGGGGGTCAAAGCGGTGGTCACCGGGCAGGACTTTCCGGTCACCTATGGCTCCGCTCTCCAGGACCAGCCGGTTCTGGCCATAGACCGGGTGCGCTATGTGGGGGAGGGTGTGGCGGCGGTGGCGGCAGTGGACGAGGATGTGGCGGAGGAGGCCCTATCCCTTATTCGGGTAGAGTACGAGAAGCTGCCCGCCGTCTTCGATCCTCGGGAGGCCATGCAGGAGGGGGCGGTGCTGGTTCACCCCGACTTGCACACCTACCCTAAGGATACTATCACCCGTCCCCTTCCGGGCACCAATGTATGTCATTACTTCACCCTGCGCCACGGTGACGTGAACGAGGGTTTCGCCCAGGCGGACCTCATCTTCGAGGATACTTTTACTAGCCAGATGGTACAGCATTGCTCCCTGGAGCCTAACGTTGCCGTGGCCCAGGTGGATGCCACGGGGAAGATAACCCTGTGGTCCAGCACCCAGGCTCCCTACGTGGTGCGACGAGAGCTGGCGGACTCTATGGGCATGCCCATGACCCACATTCGGGTCATCTGCCCCTG
>JACPEP010000031.1 GCA_016183425.1 Chloroflexota bacterium | reverse complement strand
CCCAGACAACAATTGACGGCTGGCTTCCATTTGTGGTTTGCTTTCCCATGGCGGTGGTGAGTACCTCCTTCCTGTTTTCTTCATCAACAGAAAGAGTACTCGCTGCCGCTAATTATTTACACACCTTTTGATTCTACCTCCCTTTTCCCCGAATGCTAAGCCTGGTATGAGAAATGTATCTTTAGATACATATGTATTGCAAATGAGGGGGCAATATGTTAAAATCATCACTATAAATGTTAAAATTATCACTATATACTATGACTAAAGTAGTGTGATAAAAGTAGCATGACTTCCTTCTGAAAGGTGGCACATGGCCAAGATGGTGAAAGATGGAGACCTGGGCAGTCAGCGAGTGAGCCGACGGCAAGTGTTGAAACTAGTTGGAGCCGCTGGAGCGGCAGCTGTTGTCGCGCCGCTGATACTCAGGTCTTTGAGCACAGAGGGCACCGCCCAAGCCGACTCAGAGGTATCTAGCCCAGGCCGATTGCGCCGGTGGGCCATGGCTATTGACTTGAGGCGCTGCGATGGCTGCCAGGGCACAAACGAGCCTCCTCAGTGCACGCGGGCGTGCATCGAGGGACACTACGCCCCGGAGCCTATTGAGTGGATCCAGGTGTTTGAGCAGGAGCTACCCGGGGGCGGCTCCCAATTCGTGCCTACCCCCTGTCAGCAGTGCCAGAACCCCCCTTGCGTCAATGTATGTCCGGTGGGTGCCACTTGGTCCACCCCAGAAGGCGTGGTACTCATTGACGGGGACCGCTGCATCGGCTGCCGCATGTGCATGGCGGCTTGTCCCTACGACCGCCGTTTCTTCACCTGGACCAAACCGCCCCAACCTCCGGAGGCGGCCTTTGCGGAGTACCACTCGGAGCGCAATGTCCCCTTGAGGCAGGGCGTTACCACCAAGTGTGTCTTCTGCCCCGACCTGGCCCGGGCGGGCAAGCTCCCCTATTGTGTCCAGGGCTGCCCCACCAACGCCATCTACTATGGCGACCTGGAAGAGGACATCGCTACCAATGGAGAAGAGGTGGTCAAACTCTCCTTTTTTCTTTCCGAGAATTCGGCTTACAGGCTGAAAGAGCATTTGGGCACTAAGCCTCGGGTCTACTATATCCCCGGCCACGGGCAGGCTGCGGGCAGGAATCCCTACCGCAGGGGACGCAAGCCTACTACCTGGCCCTGGCAGGAGAAGCTGGCAGGGAGCAAGACATGGCAGCGATCAGGCCGATAGAAGGATTTCGCCCGCGCCTGGAGCGCACCGCCCTGGCCCCCCTGACCAGGACAGGAAAAGGCTACTACCTCCTGGCAGGTACGTTGCTGCTCATTGTGGGCTGGGGCCTCTATGCCTATTCCACCCAGCTCCAGCAGGGCCTCATCGTCACCGGTATGCGGGACCGTATATCCTGGGGTCTCTACATCACCCTCTTCGTCTTCTTCATCGGCATCAGCCATGCCGGCACCCTAATCTCCGCCATATTGCGCTCTACCAAGGCGGGATGGCGCACCCCCATCACCCGCATGGCTGAGTTCATCACGGTAGTGGCCCTTATGTTCGGCGCCCTCTTTCCCATAATAGACCTGGGGCGGCCAGACCGGGTCGTGAACGTCGTTATCTTTGGCCGCTGGCAGTCACCCATTATCTGGGACATCCTCTCCATCACCACCTATCTCACGGGGAGCATCATCTACCTCTACCTGCCCCTCATCCCCGACTTTGCCCTGTGTCGGGACCGGCTAGGGGCCCAGGCCCCCAAGTGGCGGCAGTGGTTTTACCAGGTGGCATCCCTGGGGTGGCGGGCCAGCCCCGGCCAGAAGCAATACCTGGGCATCGCCATTGGCATGATGATGGTGCTTATCATTCCGGTGGCCGTATCTGTGCACACCGTCGTTTCCTGGATCTTCGCCATGACCTTACGTGAGCCTTGGAATAATCCCATGTTCGGCCCCTACTTCGTCGCCGGGGCTATTTTCTCCGGCATTGCAGCCCTTATCATCCTCATGGCCGCCCTCCGCAAGGCGTATCACTTGGAGGAATACATCACTCCTCAGCATTTCATCAACCTGGGGTACATGCTGGCCGCTTTCGTCATGATCATGGGCTATTTCAACGCCTCGGAGTATGTAACTGCCGGCTACAAGATGGCGGGAGAGGAGATCTTTCACTTCCAGCAGCTCTTCATCGGGCCCTTCGCCCCCTTCTACTGGTTCTACGCCATCGGAGGGATGGTTATTCCCGGCCTGCTCATCCTCCTGCCCTGGACGCGCAACATATGGGGAGTGGTAGTGGCCGCCGCCCTGGCCCTGGTGGGGATGTGGGTAGAGCGGTACTTCATCGTAGTGGGAGGGCTGCGGGTGCCCCTTATGCCCTACTCCCCAGCCAGCTATTTCCCTACCTGGGTAGAGTGGTCAATCATGGCGGCAGCCTTTGCCGGATTTGCACTGGTTATAACGCTTTTCGTCAAGCTCTTCCCGGTGATAGCGGTATGGGAGATAGCCGAGCACCACAGCGACGAAGCGGTAAAGGTGCCCCGGTTCGAGGCTGCGGTTCCGGAGGAAAAGCCGACGCGTGAGGTCTGGACATGAGATATGGGATATTCCGCTGGGGTCTGGTAACGGCTGCCCTCCTTGCTCTGGCCTTTGCAACTCCAGCGCTGGCCGCCGGTCCCCCTACCCTGGAGCTCCAAGCCCCTCAAGAGGTGAATCTGGGTGATACCATCACTCTCTCCGCAGTACTTCGGGACAGCCAGGGGGCTGCCATCGAAAGGGCTACTATCATCCTCTGGAGCGCGGCCAGTTTCCTGGGCACCGGGGGCGCCGTCCGACTGGGCGAGGCCGTCACCGACGCCCAGGGAAGGGCTACATTTACCTACGAGGTTCGCACCGAGGGCTCGGCAACTCTCAACGCCTACTTTCCCGGCAATAGCCGATATGAGTCCGCCCAAACTTCGGCAAAGATAGCGGTGAAAGGCTCGGGCCAGCTCTATGAGGAAACAGCCGGTGTGCAGGTACCAGGGATAGGCGTCTGGATCCTAGTGGCCCTATTGGGGGGGGTCTGGTCTGTCTATCTCATCGTGATGGCCTTGCTGACCCTCATCGCCCGCGGGGGGGCGGAGACCTCACGCATTATGGGGGGTCACCGTGGATAGATTCTTTGTCCCACGGATGGGCTTTGCCCTGGTTATTTCCATAGCCAGTGTGCTCATCGGAGCCATCGTGCTCCGCAGTCCGGATACACACGCCAACCTCTGGAACGAAGTAAAGGCCGGCTACGTGCGGACAGATGTCAATACGGTAAGGGGAAAGATTTCCTTCGCAATCCCCGGGGGGATTGCTTTCCACAACCCCGGCAACTTCCAGGAATCTACGGTTAACGACCCCGGCAGGAGGGTCTATATTGGGGCAGGCTGCGGCACCTGCCACGGCGTGGATGCGCATGGAGGCGTGGTGGGGACATCGCTAGCAGGTATTCTACCCCAGACAGTGAAGAATGTGGTGCGAGAAGGCCCCTACGGCATGCCGGCCTTTCCTAAGGAGGTGCTGAGCGACGATAGCCTCGACAAGCTGGCGACCTATCTTCGGGGTTTGGAAGCTGCCAAACCTACCGCAGATCAACTAGCCGCCCTGGCGCAGCTCACCTACAACCCGTCGGTCAACAGGGAGCTGTTGCTGAAGGGCAAGGCCGCCCTCCGCAAATCCTGCGGAGCCTGTCACGCGCCTCCCTCAAAGGCGGAGATGAACGGGGGCTTTGATCCAGGGTCCTTGCTGGCAGCTATGGTGCGAGATACAAACCTGAGCCCGGAGGACGCCAAGCTCATCGGTTATTATATCTTGTCCATACGGAACGGCGTCGACCCGATTAAAGGGCCCTGAGTGTCCCATGACTCACAGGATAGTGAAGGGGGGGACTCACTCGCAGACACGGAACCAGAAGGTGACGCCGAGTGAAACATGGTGAACAATGGGAGGGTAGTTCCGCGGGACTCCGGTCCGGAGTCCCATACGAAAAGGAGGCAATGTGAGACACAAGGTAGGCATCGGAGTGGTAGCTGTGCTTGGACTAATAGCCATGGCTCTGGGGGTAACTGCCTGCGCCGCTGGCGTCTCCCAGAAGGACTACGACGCGGTGAAGGCAGAGGCTACCAGCCTCAAGCAGCAGCTCGAGGCTGCTAAGACCGGCGGGCAGCAGGCAGGGGACCTTCAGAAGCAGCTTGCCGATCTAAAGAAAAGAGCGGCCTGGAGTATCAACACAGACGCCAAACCCAATCCCCCCCCCGCGCCACCACCGCCAGGCGCGACGCCAGCACCGCCTCCACAGCCACCCGCAGCCAGGACCGTTCCCATCGCCTTTTATGTAGATACAGTGACAGCGGCGGCAGGGGAGAGCAAGTATAAGATCGACGCTACCTATGGTTGTATGCGGACTAGCCTATTTAAGCGGGGCCAGCGCATCGTCTGGCGCATGGAGATAACCGACACGTCCACCGGAAAGGTCCTGCAAGCCGCCGACGTGGAAAAAACGACCATTAAGCTGCCCAATGGGGAAACCCTCAACCTAGCCTTCGGCCGCCACGGGAGAACGGACGACTCCCCCTGGTTCTGGGCAGCGGGCTGGGATGTGCCTCCGGACTATCCCCTGGGGAGACTCAACTACACCATCGAGGTCGTTACAAAGGACGGGAAGACCGGCAGCTTCAAGGAGATGACGCTGGCCCCAAGCATGGTTGAGCTGCTGCAGACTACCCGTCCCGATCCCGATAAGTGGAAGATGACCGACGCCGGCCTGCTCATCGTCGACTAGTGAAAGTAATGGCCAGCATGGGTCCTCGACTTTCGACTTGCGAATTCGGCGACTAGATAGGGGGGTATGTGGCGCCCAAAAGGAGTAGACGATGAATATCTTATCTCGCCCGAGCAGTCTGCCGCGGCTTCGGCCATCAGCAACTGTTACTCTGATAGCGGTTCTGATCCTACTAGCGGCCTGCACAAGTGGGGCAACGCCTGCTGCTCCTTCGGGCGCCAGTACCCCACCACCAACGAGCGCCAGTTCCCCACCACCAACCACGGGGGCAACCGTTGCGGCGCCCACAGCCACGCCTATCCCATTGAAGTTGCTTAAGACCAGCCCGGAGAGGGGGCCCGTAGGCACAAGCATCACGGTCACAGGTGATGGACTGCCGCCGGGGAAAGCGACTGATATCATTTGGGGAACCGTAGATGGCAGTTACAAGACCGGGGAAACGGCAGGGCAGACACTGAGACTAGAGTATCAAGGACGAGTCTTCACCGAGAAGAGAGTATCCCTGGGACGGGCCACCATCGGCGGTGACGGCCTCGTGTCCGCCACTTTCACTGCTCCTGAGGACTACGGTGAGATACACGACATCTATCTGACGTTGGACGGGAAAGATATAGCCAAGGGCGGCTTCCGGCTGATGCGCAGCTTCACCATGAGCCCCCTGGAGGGGCCGGTGGGCACCCTCGTCACCATCAAGGCCACCGGCCTGGGCTGGAAGCCTTTCGAGAGCACCGCGGCCCTGCGCTACGATAACAAGTACACGGGCTTTATCTCAGCGACCACCACCCGCGGCACGGCGGTGGCCCAGTTCCGCGCCGCCGGCCCAGTGGGCAAACACTACATATCGGTCGACGCTGCCAGCCATGCCGAGCCATTTCTTAACATTAAGACGGGGGGTGCAGCCACCAGGCATTTGCTCCCCTTTGAGCAGGTGTTCACCGTCACCAAGGATGCTGGGCCTCCGGAAGCCAGAGTGGATTGGCCCAACCCAGACCGCGTCGCCACCAGCGACAGTATGTCACGCATCCCGACAAGGGGTGAAAAAGTGTCGACGCCGGGGCTGCAAGCTCGTTTTTCCCCTGACAGGGGCCCCGTCCTCACTAAGGCAACCATCAAGGCGAGCGGCCTGCCACCTGGCCCCACTGACCTGGTTTGGGTCACTATGGTGCGCTACGACTCTCGCGGAAGTCTGCAGCCAGCGTCGCTGGAGGAGCCCAAGTTGGCTAGTGTGACTGTAGATCAGAACGGTACCTTGAACGCGGACGTAACAATCCCCGAAGGGGTTGGGGGTTGGCATGGGGTAAAGGTAGTGCAGAACAATAAGATATTGGTCGAAGTACCCTTCTATGTCGAGCAGAGCCTTGTCACCCCGGTCCCCGTGCGTGTGAAGGCCGGCGAAAAGTTCACGGTGTGGTTTAGAGGCGGAGGCTGGACCGAGCTGGACAATGGCGCTGCCGTGATCTACGACAACTCTTATATTGGCTATGTCTGTGGCTACGCCAATAACGGTGATACCCCTGTCGAGGTAGTGGCCACGGGAGGACCAGGGACCCATATCCTCGACATCTACCCCTACATCTTCGACGGCGGACACGGCGACTGGCCGTGGCAATACAATCTGCCGCAACTGACGGCGCTTCAAGACCACCCGGGCCTGGCCTTGGGATATAATTTCCCGATCTACCGTGTGGCCATAGAAGTGATTGAGTGACTCGCTAACCCGTGCTGCGCTTCATCGTGGTGGATATGCGGCCATAGGCATCGCCGTGGCCCGATCTGTGGGAATAGCGGGTTCCATCTGTATTCCACATGTCTCAGGCTCCCTGGGCACGGGGAAAATCCGAACTTTTCTGGAGGTCTGGTTCATCGTGAGGTTGCACATTCACACAGCACATCACCAGCGTGGGAGCGGTCGCCTTATAAGTGCCGGGGATACAGATTTACGATTACCAACCGAAGCCGAGACGCTCGATGAGGCGATAGGGCAATCCATGCCGCCTCATCTTCTGCTGAGTAGCCTTGACGTCATAAAGCGCTCGATAGTGGCGCAGACTCCTGGCCTCGCTATCGTAAATAAGGTAGCTGGCGGCCGGGTTGCCATCCCGGGGCTGCCCTACAGAGCCAGGGTTGATTATGAGGCGGGTATCACCCAGCATCAAAGGCTCCCCTTTGGGCATGGCCCTCAGAAAGCAGTCCCCCGTCTGGGGTCGGTGCTCGTAGAAGTGGGGGATGTGACTATGGCCCACCAGGCAGTAGAGGGTTTGGAATTCGGCAAAGCAAAGACGGGCTATGGGCGTGGAGATGACATATTCCCAAATGGGGTCCCTGGGACTGCCATGCACCAGGGTAAAATCTCCCTCTTGAGGTGACAAAGGGAGGCCACTCAGGTAAGTTTTCGATTCCGGGCTAAGCTGCTGGGCTGTCCACGATGCCGCAGCCGCGGCATCGGCGTTGAACTGCGATACATCCAACTTCCCCACCGCGGCCCAATCGTGATTGCCGGCCACGCAGACGGGGTCAAGGCTTCGTAGCAGCTGTACACATTCCTCTGGGTCTGGCCCATAGCCTACTATATCCCCCAGACACCAGAGATGGTGGTATCCCTCCCCGCCTTCGGCATCTTCCAGGACGGCTCGAAAAGCCTCCACGTTACTGTGTATATCCGCTAAGATGAGGTAGCGCACGTCGCTAACTATATCAGCTTTTACAGAGGTCAGCCACCGGCCTTCTTTGCGGTTGTTAAAAAGCCAGACTCAGGGACAGACCCCCATTGTCAAACACCGTTGTGAGAGGGTAACAACGCTGACCCCCCCTCGCTAAACACCCTCGTTAAAGTGCTTGACAAAGTGCGGGTACGATGCTATACAGGCATATGGTGAAGCATGTAAGTATCCTGGCCTTGCTGATTGCCCTAGTGAGCACGGGGCTGGTGGTTGTCTTTCAAAACGCTCATCTGACCCCCACCGTTGCCGCTACCCAGGCTCTCGCAGTGGACGACCTCTTCAAATTAGAGTTCAGCATCGCCGCGGTTATCCTCAGTATATGCCTGGTTACCCTCGTCTACAGCATTATCGTTTTTCGGCGTCGTGCCGACGATGAGGGAGACGGACCACCCATTCACGGACATACGTTCCTCGAGGCGATATGGACCTTAATTCCCTTGGCCATAGTGGTGGCCTTGGCTATTTACGGAGCCTTGGTCCTGGCGGACATCACCAGGGCCGCTTCTTCCCAGCCAGAGTTGGAGGTAAAAGTAAGCGCTTCCCAGTGGTCCTGGCGCTTCGAGTATCCCCAGTATGGGATTGCTACCTCTCAGTTGGAGTTGCCGGTGAACGGCCCCGTCGTATTCAAGCTGCACGGCACGGACGTGATACATTCCTTTTGGGTGCCGGAATGGCGGATAAAGATGGACGCTGTTCCCGGAATGGAGACGGTGTTGCGAATTACGCCCACCAAGGTGGGGAAATATAAGCTTCTTTGCGCGGAGCTGTGTGGCCTGGGGCACGCCTTCATGGAAGCTCCCGTGGCCGTGGTAGAGGAGGCCGACTTCCTGAACTGGGTGAAGGCGCAACCCAAATGAGGCTAGGCATCAACGGGGGGATGACAAGGGGGGCTAAGAGTGCGGCGGCGGTGGGGATTTCCCTCCTCGCCTATGGCCTGAGGGCAGAATCCGCCTCGGCAGATCACTTCACCAACTTTTTGAGCCAGGGCGGCATCCGTATTGAGTTTTGGCCCATACTGGCAACGGTGGTGATTGCCACAGGAAGCGCTATCGCCCTGGTGGTGGCCTCCGCCTTTATCAGGAAGCGATACATAGAAGGCGACGAGACACTCCTTCGTAAAAAGGAGGAGAGGCGCTGATGCGGGCCTTCGGTAACCAAGGGTAAGGGGTCGCCGTGACGATACTTTTTTCTCTGGGCATCGTGCGGGGCATCATATGGGGGCTGGCGTCGGGCGGAGTGGCGGCCGGAATCGTTATGGCCATCCGAAGCGGCCTGGGTCTGCCGATGTGGAGTCCGGGGCCAGTTACGGGGGTAGCGGCACTGGTAGGAACGCTGGGCTTCCTGACGGGGTTGGGCGCCTTCAACTACTGGCTGGAATGGGCCCTGGGGCGGCAGAAGGAAGAGCACCACGCCGACCAGCCGCGCTGGCGCCGCTATTTCGGCTTTGATACCAACCACAAGACCATCGCCATCCAGTATATGGTCACTTCCTTCTTGGTCATTGTCGTCGCCGGCATCTATCAGCTCATCGACCGGCTGGAGGTTTCCGCGCCCGGGATGCAATACATCAGCCCGGGCACCTATAACTCTTTGATGAGCCTGCACGGGATCATGATGCTGGGGGCGGTGCTGCTGGGCGTCTCGGGAATGATCAACTACCTGGTGCCCCTGATGATAGGCGCCCGAGATATGGCCTTCCCCCATCTCAACGCCCTCTCCTATTGGGTTACTCCCCCGGCGGTCCTCCTCTTGCTCGTCAGCCTGCCCGCGGGAGGCTTTGACACCGGCTGGACGGCTTACCCCCCCTTGAGTGCCCGGGCGCCGCTGGGGATGCAGTTTATGCTCCTGGCATTTTACCTGGTGGGTTGGTCTTCCATCCTGGGCAGCATCAACTTCCTCACCACCATCTTCAAGATGCGAGCTCCCGGGATGGGCCTGTTCCGGATGCCCATCTTCGTCTGGACTGCCCTGTCAACAGCCATCCTCCAGCTTATCTTCACCCAGTTCATCGCTATGGCCTTTTTGATGGTGCTCCTGGAGCGGCTGCTGGGGTTGGTCTTCTTTGCCCCTGATAAGGGGGGCAACGTCATCCTCTTTCAGCACCTCTTCTGGTTCTACTCCCACCCCGCCGTGTACATCTTCGTTTTGCCGGGCCTGGGGGTAATTAGCGAGGTCCTTCCCGTATTCGCTCGCAAACCCCTTTTCGGCTATGCTGCGGTGGCCCTTTCCAGTCTGGGCATCGCCGGAGGAGGGGCCGTGGTATGGGGACACCACATGTTCGCCGCTGGCATCGAGGATGTGCTGCGGGTTCCCTTTATGATTACCACCCTGCTGGTGGCGGTACCCACTGGGGTGAAGATCTTCTCCTGGCTGGCTACCTTGTGGATGGGGAAGATTCGCTTGGACACGCCTCTCCTTTTCGCCCTTACCGCCATCGTAGTTTTCCTGGTGGGGGGAATTACCGGGGTGCCCAACGGCATCGTCCCTACGGACCTCCATATCCATGATACCTACTGGGTGGTGGCGCACTTTCACCACACCCTTTTCGGGGGCTTCGTCTTCCCGACTATGGCGGCTGTCTACTTCTGGTTCCCCAAGCTGACGGGACGGTTCCTCAACGAAAGGGTGGGAAAGCTCCACTGGGCCGTGATGACAGTGGGCTTCTTTATCACCTATTTGCCCATGTTTTGGCTGGGGCTCAACGGGATGCGGCGCCGCATTGCCGACTATGACCCTACCCTGGGACTGGGGCCTATGAACATGGTGGCTACTATCGGCGGCTTCCTGATAGCCCTGGCCATGCTCCTTTTCTTCATAAACCTGGTGGTGAGCCTGTGGCGGGGAGCGCCAGCCCCCGCCAACCCGTGGCGCTCCCAGACCCTGGAGTGGCAACTATCTTCGCCTCCCCCCGATGAGAACTTTTCGGCCCCACCTCGGGTGGTAGGGCCGCCCTACGGCTACGGCACCCCTGGCTCTATCCACGCCGTGGTGGCACCGGCGGGGGGCACCGCTAACAAGGGAGCTTAGTTGAGGATGCGGGTCTACGTGCGGAGGCAGATTCTCGCTCCTTGAAGGAGGTGACACTATGCCCAAGCCCGACCTAAGAGCCAAATTGCGTCTTGGGCTCATTGTATTCGTGGGCCTGATGGCCGTGGAAGTGATCGAGTACATTGTCGGGACGACCATAAGCGGTGCCTTACCTTACTTGGTCATCCTAACGGTGCCGGGAGCTGGACTCATCTTGTACTACTATATGCACATCGAACAGATCAGACACACTGGGGGGGAGTAGCAAGCCGTGCAACACCCGACCTTTATAGAGAACCGGCTAGCTATCAATCGCACCGGCCTGTGGCTGTTCATTTTTTCGGACGCCTTCCTCTTCGCGGCCCTACTGGCGAGCCGCTACTACCTCCTGGGGGTCCTGCGACCCCAAGAGGTTAACCAGCCCTTGGGCCTGGCTCTTTCCATCATCCTGCTCCTCAGCAGTCTCACCGCTTACCGGGGTGAGACGGCTGCTATCTATGGCGACATAAGACGCTTCCGGCGCAACATCCTGTTCACTGTAGGCATGGGGAGCCTGTTCCTGGTGGGGGTGGGAGTAGAGTGGGCCGAGGCGTTCCATTCCTTTCCCCCCTCTACTGCCTACGGAACGATGTTCTTCACCCTGACTGGTTTTCACGGCTTTCACGTGCTCACCGGCGTCCTCGCACTGCTGGTAGTTTTGTTGCCGGGCCAGAAGAAGCGCCTCGCGGCGGGGAACTACTGGGGCGTGGAAGCCATGGTCAAATACTGGCACTTCGTGGATGTGGCTTGGGTGTTCATCTACCCCACCCTTTATCTGGTGAGCTAGGCGCTGGCGCGCTCGTTTCTCGAGTAATACCTTCTTTCCCTGCCCTGAAGGATCATCCGTAGGCCCGCCCTTCAGGACGGCGGCTTATTTTGTTAAAGGCCCTAAGGGGATTCAAGGAACGGGGTTAAGTTAATTCTGAGGCGCACCCCTTCGACTGGCTCGGGGCAGGCCTCCGATCTCCATGCCAATCCGCCATAGGCGGACGGACTCCCCTTTGTTAATCAGTCTCAAGCAGGATAGTTTTCCCTGGCAAGCCTCCTGTGCTATAGTATGCCTGGGGGGAAAGCATGTTTGTCATCGGCACCGCGGGCCATGTGGACCACGGCAAGTCGGCTCTGGTGCAAGCGCTCACGGGCATAGATCCCGACCGTCTTCAAGAAGAGAAAGAAAGGGGCATGACCATCGATCTGGGGTTTGCCTGGCTTCGTCTTCCCTCGGGGCGGGAGGTGAGCATTGTGGATGTGCCGGGGCATGAGCGCTTCATCAAGAACATGCTGGCGGGAGTGGGGGGCATCGACCTGGCTCTGCTGGTGGTGGCTGCGGACGAAGGGGTGATGCCTCAGACCCGAGAGCATTTGGCCATTCTGGATCTTCTGGAGATAAAGAAAGGCCTGGTGGCCATCACCAAGAAGGACCTGGTGGATGACGATTGGCTGGAGCTGGTGCAGGCGGAGGTGGAGGAGCTCCTAAAGCCCACCAAACTGGCAGGGTCGTCCACCACAGCCGTGTCTTCCGTCACCGGCGAGGGCCTTCCCGACCTAATGTCTCACCTGGAAGGTCTTTTGGATGCCATCCCGCGCCGGGTGGATCTGGGGCGGCCGCGGCTACCCATAGACCGGGTGTTCAGCGTGGCCGGCTTCGGCACCGTGGTTACGGGCACCCTCATCGACGGCTCGCTATCCCTGGGGGAGGAGGTAGAGGTGGTTCCCGGCGGGCTACGCACTCGCATTCGGGGCCTTCAGTCTCATAAGCAGAAGGTATCCCAGGCCCTTCCCGGAAATCGGGTGGCCGCCAATCTGGCGGGGCCGGCCAAAGAGGAGCTGCAGCGAGGGCAGGTACTCACCACTCCCGGGTGGCTTCATCCCACTCAGGCGTTGGACGTGAAGCTCCGTCTTCTGGCCGAGACTCGGCCCCTTGCCCACAACGCCACGGTAACCCTTTTCACCGGGGCCGACGAGGTGGAGGCTCAAGTACGCCTTCTGGAGGGAGACGAGTTGGCTCCAGGAGCCAGCACCTGGGCCCAACTCCGCCTCGCCCGAGAGGTGGCGGCGGTGAAAGGCGATTTCTTCGTCATGCGCTCCCCCAACGCTACCCTGGGAGGGGGCCGGATCCTGGACGCCTATCCCAAACGCCACCGCCGCCTCCATGCCCCCACCTTAAACGTATTAGCATCCTTGGAGGAGGAGAATCCTCAGGAGGTGGTGATGGGTGCCCTGGCCACCCAGGAGCCATGCCCCTGGGATCAGCTCCTGCTCCGCTGCCATTTACCTCGCCCGGATGTAGAGGCGGCGGTTAACCACCTGGTATCTCAGGGGCGGGTAATCGCCTTGGGCAACGCCGATTCCCCCTCCCTGCTTCTCTCCCGAGAGGGGTGGATGAGACTCAAGGAGCGGGTGACACAGGCCCTTCAGGCCTATCATACCCAGTTTACCCTGCGTATGGGCATGAGCCGAGAGGAGCTAAAGAGCCGTCTCCGGCTACCCTTCGGCGGGGCCCATTTCGATGCCATCCTGGAGCGTTTGATAAGGGATGGTATGGTGGCAGGGGAAGGAAAGCAGGTGCATCTGGCTTCTTTCCAGGTTCACCTCACTCCTCAGCAGGTGGCGGAGGCGGCCGCCTGGCAACGCACTTTAGAGGAAAATCCCTATTCCCCGCCCCAGACGTGGCCCTTGGATGCCGAGCTCCTGAACTTTCTTTTGGAGCAGGGCCAGGTGGTCAAGGTAGCGGACGGCGTCATCTTCAGCGCCCAGGCGTATAAAACAATGGTGCAGCGGATAAAAGAGCATATTCGGGAGAGGGGAAGGATAACGGTGGCCGAGGCCCGGGACCTCTTTGGCACCAGCCGCCGCTATGCCCTGGCCCTTATGGAGCACCTGGACCAGGAGAAGATAACCCGCCGCATCGGGGATGAAAGGGTGTTGAGGTGAAAACGGAAGCATCTTACGAAGAGCGGGTTGCCATCAGTGATGGCCGGTGGCGCTGGCTGGCAAACCCCCACTTCTGGGTTGTCTCCACTATGGTGGTGGGAGGAACCATTGTATACTATCGTGACTATATACCCCCCCTCTCTTTCTTGGCCCAGATGCCCATCATCAATCGCTACGACCTTTATCGCATGCTGTACATCATCCCCATCGCCTACGCATCTCTTAAATTCGGCGTAGTCGGCGGGGTAGCGGTGGCAGGGCTGGTAGCCGCTTTGATTATGCCTCACGAGTTTCTAGGAGATCGAAGCCGTGAGGATGTAGAACATGCCCTTACGGAAGCCGTAGCTTTTTTGATGAGCGGGGTTGTCATCGGGTTTATGATTCATGGCCAGAAGCGTGCGCTGGAGGAGCGCCAGATGGCGCTGGCCTCGCTGGAGGCGATGCATAGGACGCTACATGAGCACGCCCGAGCGCTGGAGGAGACCTATCGTCGCAGCCGGGCACTGAACAACATGGCGCGGCGACTAGCTTCCTCTCTGGAGCCCATGGATGTCCTCATGGCCGCCCTGGAGGAAGGCATGGCCATGGCCGATATGGAATTCGGCTACGTGGCTGTGCTTCATGAGGAGATAGGGCAGCTTCTGGTAATGGCCCATCGGGGAATGCCCGAGGGGACCGGTTTCTCCGTTCGCGCCCTGGCTATCGGGGAAGGAACCGCCGGGCGGGTGGGTGCCACCGGGAGAGTGGAAGCCGGCTCGATGCGCGATTTGCCCCCGGGGCCCCTCCACCCCATGGCAGAAGGGTTGGGGATTCAGTCTTACCTGGTGATCCCGCTCAAAGTTCAGGAACGGGTTAAGGGCGTCCTGGGCCTGGGCACCCGGACGGCACGCTCTTTCTCGCCTGGCGACATGTCCTTCTATGAGGCTATTGGCCTAGAGGTGGGGTTGGCGCTGAACAACGCCCAACTATATGAAGCAGAGAGGCGAGAGAGCCGAATGAGCGAGGCACTGGCGCGGACACTGGAAGAGGATAAGAGGCAACTGGAGCAGGCCCGTCAGGGCTCTTTAGATGCTCTCCGGAGCGCCCTAGAGAGCCGACGCCCCTATCTGGCGGGCCATGTCCATCGGGTGGCGGACTACGCCCGCCGCATGGCGCAACACATGGGCCTATCGGCGGAGGAGTGCCGGGTGGTGGCCCAGGCAGGCGAGCTTCACGCCCTGGGGGTCATCGGCGTCTCCGATCGCGTTTTGGACAGGAAAGAGCCTTTGACACCCCAGGAATACCAGGAGGTAAAGGATAGGTTCAGCCGTGGGACGAGAATAGTGCATTCCCTGGGATTCCTAGAGGGGGCGGCCAACATTATCCAGGCCCTGGGGGAGAGGTATGATGGCAGCGGCTATCCCCACGGTCTCATCGGAGAGGCCATACCCCTGGGAGCACGTATCGTGGCTGTGGCCAACGCCTATGACTCCCTGACCACGGACCGCCCCTACCGCGAGGCAGTGGTCATGGAGGAGGCGTTACTCCTTCTGAGAGAGGGAGCGGGCACCCACTGGGACCCCCAGATCGTAGAGGCTCTCAGCCACATTATGGCGCAGGGTATCTACCGGGAGGACTAATGACACTGGACACGCTAAGAATCGGTAGCCAGGTAGAAGCGATGGCCCACAGCCTGGCCCAGCGTCAGCGGGAGGCCGGAGAAAGGATTCGCCGGGCCCTGACAACCCTTTCGGCCACCCACTGGCAGGTTTTACTGAGCAAGGAGACGAGGAGCAAGTTCACGGGTCTGGCGGCGGCCCCTTTAGAAGCCCTGGACGTCCGTCGCCCTGCCCCGTCGCTTGGAGAAGAGTATACTGTGGTGGCCGTGGACGGCTCCCACATCGAGATAGACCGTCATCGACCCGTGGCCTGTTACCTCATGAACATGGGCGGCGCCCGTCTGCGCTACGGGCCCAAGGCGGAGGCCAGCTTGACCAGCGAGCCTCGCCTCTATTTTGAGTCGGAGGACCTTTTTATCTCGCCCGCCTCCGGCGACCCCGTCCGGGGCGGGGAACCTCTGGAGGGCCTGGTGTTCCATGCCCGTCGCAGCCAGAAGGAGATAGAGCACCTGGCCCGAGGACTGAGTGAGGCAGAGCCATCCTCCTTTACTTTGGGTCTGGTAGACGGCTCCCTCATCCTTTGGGGGCTGAGTGGTCGGGGGGTGGAGGACTACGTTCGGGAGGCCCTCCTGGGTAAAGGATACCTTCAGGCTCTGAGGGCGGTGGAGCGCTTGGGGGAGGAACGTCCCCTGGCGGTGGCGGGCTACACCAGCTTTCCCCGTAGCACCGAGGTGGTCAGCGCCTTGCGCCTGGCCCTGTGCCCTTGGGAGGCCACCAACTGCGACCGCTGCGCCCATCATCCCCCCACAGAGGGAAGGCGATGCATGGACGCCGCCGGGGTACTGGACAGAGAGCTTTTTCAAAGCTTCCTGGCTCCGGGGCAGCGCTCCGCCCTCTTCGCCAACCGCTCTCGAGTAGTGACAGAGTGCTACGGCGACCAGGAGGTCTATTTCTTTTACCTGCGGGGGGAGGCGGAGGTGGCCCGAGTGGAGGTTCCCCGCTGGGTGGCGGAGGGGGGGTGGCTGGACATGGTGCAAGGAGTGCTCCTGGAACAGTGCCGCCTGGGGCAGGGCTACCCCGTGGCCCTGAGCGAGGCCCATGAGCAAGCGGTGGTAACCGGAGCCGATAGGGAGCTCTTTTGGCGTATAGTAGACCAGGCCTTGACCGCCAGAGATATATGGGGGGACGGCTCTCAGAAGAGTCGCAGCAAGCGGACGCGCTGGGTTTGAGGCCTATGGAGAGAATCGGTGAGGTTATCGCTGCCACCACAGTAGAGATCCAGGGTGAGAGCTATCAGCTTCACAACCCGCCGCCTCTGGGCAGTTTGGTCAAGACCGGTGGTATCTATGGGGTGGTGCACTATGCGGCCACCGAGAGCCTGGACCCAGGTCGGCCGGCCATCGCCCGGGGTGGGGAGGAGAGGGAAGAGGCCGACATCTTCCTCCACCACCCGCAACTGGCCAGTCTCTTTCGCACTACTTTCAGAGCCCTGGCAGTGGGCCACAGCATTGATGGCAAGATATATCACTTCCTGCCCCCCCGCCCGGCCCATGTTCACAGCTTCGTTTATCTTTGTAGCTCTGAAGAGGTGGCCGCCTTTACCGGCTCCCTGGACTTTCTGAGCTTGCTTTTGTCTGCCTCGGTGCCGGTGGCCAGGGAAGAGCTGGTGGCCGCCTGCCTGCGGCAGGCGGCCACCGCACAACCCTCTGCCAGCGCCTTTCTCCTCCAGGCGGGAAGAGAGCTGGCGACCCGATTGGGGGAGGACTGGGCTTCCCTGAGCAGCATTCTGAAGAGGCTAAGAGAATGACTGCGGAACAATCGGAACCAGCAGGGCGGCCTTTGGGCAGGGTGGTTTCCGGCTCCCTGAGCCATGGGCTGAGGGTGAGGCTGGATGCCGCCGCCTCGGTGGAGGACATGGCCGTGGGGCGGCTGGTAGTAGTGGAGGGTGGAGAGGCTCGCTTCTTCGGCACCATCGCCGACGTCGCCCTGGAGGCAGCGCCCGGCCTGGAGGCGGCGCCCGTAGATCTGGCCGACCCCTTCGTAAGCCAGGTGCTGTCTGGCACCACCGCCTACGGCACCCTTCAGGTGGTGCCCAGCCTTCGTTGGGGAGCTGAGGCCCAATACGCCCCTGGCGTAGTAGAGGGCCCGCAGCCGGCCAAGACCGTCCCCCGGCACTTCTCCCTGGTCCGAGAGGCGTCGCCCCAGGATGTGGCCATGGTCTTCGGGCAGGAGGACGAAAGACACTTCTCCGTGGGAACGCCTTTGGACATGGAAGCCCTGGTCTGCCTCAACATGACGGAGCTAGTCCTGCGCAGCAACGGCATCTTCGGCAAGAGCGGCACAGGCAAAACCTTCCTCACCCGCCTCCTTCTGGCGGGCATTCTGCAAAAAAAGGCCGCCGCCAGCCTCATCTTCGACATGCACAACGAGTACGGGTGGCAGGGCTACGGGGAGGGAGGCTACCGTGTTAAGGGATTGAAGCAGCTCTTCCCTTCCCAGGTGGCCGTCTTCACCCTGGACGAGGAGAGCTCGCGACGGCGGGGGGTGAGCACTGACTTCGTGGTACGGATAGGCTACCAGGACATCGAGCCTCAGGATATGGAAACCCTGAAAGAGGTCTTCAACCTCACCGAGCGGAGCCTGGATGCCATCGGTGAAATGGCAGAGGCCTGGGGCGACGCCCACTGGTTCGGCCACTTCCTTTCCCACACGGATAAAGAGGTTCAGGGGGAGCTGGGGGAAAGAGCCCAGGTGCCCGTAGGAGTGCTTCGGGCGCTGCGCCTCAGCCTGCGGCAACTGGCACGCCTTCCTTTTCTGGTGGAGAAACCCGCCGGAAACTCGGTAAACCGAATTCTGGAGTACCTGGATCGGGGTATGAGCGTGGTTCTGGAGTTCGGCAGCCACGAAAGCAACCTCCCCGCCTACGTGCTGGTGGCCAATATACTCACGCGGCGCATCCACGAGCACTACGTGCAGCGTACCGAGGCCGCCTCAAGGCCAGAAGACCGCCCCCGGCCCCTGGTCATCGTCATCGAAGAGGCCCACAAGTTCCTCAGCCCTCAGGTCTCAGAAAACACCATCTTTGGCACCATCGCCCGGGAGATGCGCAAGTACAATGTCACCCTTTTGGTGGTGGACCAACGCCCCAGCGGCATCGACGAGGAGGTGATGTCTCAGGTGGGAACCAAGGTGGTGTGTCTTTTGGACAACGAGCGGGACATCGAGAGTGTTCTGGCGGGGGCGCCGGGGCGCAACGAGCTGAAGCTGGTCCTCAGCCGCCTGGACAGCCGCCAGCAGGCCCTCATTTTCGGCCATGCCCTGCCTATGCCCGTAGTCATCAGAACCCGGGATTACGGCCCCGACTTCTATAGAGCTATGGGCTTCGCTGAAGCGGCGGAGCTGAAGCGGGGAGCGGAGCAGGCGGCCAAAGAGCTATGGGGCGGGGAGAGCTCATGACGGGAGAGAGTTATAAGAGTGTTTGCTAATGTCATTCTCTATAGAGCCCCCGATAGGGGTGGGGGCAACGAAGAATCTTAGAGGCCCTTAGACAGGCTCAGGGTGAGCGGCTATCGCTCATGGTGAGCCTGTCGAACCACAGCTATTAAGATACAAGAATGAGAGGTTTCACAATTCGAGAGTATTGGGAGGGAAACACCTGACAGCAAGAGGGCTATTACCTTTGCTATTCTTTTCCCCCGGTTGCGGATGATTAAGGGTCTGCCCCACCTACGGCGGGCATGGAAAGGTTAGGAGGTAGCACGTGAACATCCTGGACTACATGGGCGCCTACGACTATGAGCAGGTGGTGTTCTGTCGCGATGCGGGAGTAGGTCTGAGGGCCATCATCGCCATCCACGATACCACCCTGGGGCCGGCCCTGGGTGGCATCCGCATGTGGCCCTACGCCACGGAGGAGGAGGCGCTGACCGACGTCCTTCGCCTGGCCCGGGCCATGACCTACAAGTCGGCGGCGGCCGGCCTCCACTTGGGAGGGGGAAAAGCGGTCATCATGGGCGACCCCCAGCGGGACCGCAACGAGGCCCTTTTTCTCTCTTTCGGCCGCTTCGTCGAATCCCTGGGGGGCCGGTACATCACCACGGAGGATGTGGGGGTTACGGTCAGAGACCTGGAGTGGGTGAGCCAGGAAACCAGCCACGTGACGGGGCTGCCCATAGAGGCGGGGAGCAGCGGCGACCCCTCTCCAGCCACCGCCTTTGGGGTTTACAACGGCATCCGGGCCTGCTGCCAGGAGGTTTACGGCACCGACTCTCTGAAGGGGCTGCGGATAGCCCTTCAGGGGGTGGGGAAGGTGGGCTACCACCTGGCCCAGCATCTTCGCGAGGCGGGGGCCATGCTCACCGTCGCCGACATTAACGAGGCAGCGGCGAGACGGGTGAAAGAAGAGTTGGGCATTCCGGTAGTGCCCGCCAGAGACATTTATGACGTGGATTGCGACATCTTTTCCCCCTGCGCCCTGGGGGGCGTGATACACGATGAGACCATCCCCCGCCTCAAGGCCAAAATCGTGGCCGGGGCGGCCAACAACCAACTCCTGGAGGGGCGCCACGGGGACGAGTTGGCGCGGCGGGGCATCCTCTACGCCCCGGACTACGTCATCAACGGCGGGGGGGTCATCAACCTGGCCCTGGAGCTCACCCCCGCTGGCTACGACGAGGAGTTGGCCCACTCCCGGCTAGAGGGCATCTACGACACTATTCAAAGAGTCATCGCCCGGGCCAAGAAAGAGGCCATCTCCACCGCCCGGGCCGCCGACCTTCAGGCGGAGGAGCGCATCGCCGCCGCCCGGCGGATAAAGCGGTTGTATCTGGAGTAGGGCAGGTTTCCCAACCTGCCCTACTCCGTTTTCTACCAAACCAACGGATCGATCTCCATTGGCCTCGACTTCTTGAGAACACAGGCCCGGTAGGAAGACCATTTGATATTAGTGGTAACGAAATAAGGGAATCCTTCATTGGGGTAGCGCTGAAAATCCGGCATACGGTTCTCTCCAGAGCATCGGGTAGATCGGGTTAGGAAACCCGACCTACCTGACTGCCCCCTAAGCAGCGGGTCGCGGGGTCGAATCCCCCGGCGCCGCCCGGTATCCTTACCCCGCAGACTTGGGGCAGCGGGCGTTGCGGGCGGCGCAGATCTGGCAGTCCTGGTTGCAGGGCTCGATGTGAATGGTGACGCTGCTGTGGGGCAGGGTGGACTTGATGTCCTCCTCCAGGTGGTCGGTCAGCCGGTGGGCCTCCTCGATGGTGATGTCGTGGGACATCACCAGGTGCAGGTCGATGTGGCGCTCCCGGCCCGCCTTGCGGGTGCGCAGGTCGTGGAAGTTCACTACCTCCCCCAGGTGCTCCTGGATGGCCCTCTGGATGACCTCTTCCTCCCCGGCGGGGAGGCGGGTGTCCACCAGGTCCCGAAAGGCCCGCTGGAGCACCTTCCAGCCTGTCCTTATGATGAAGGCGCCCACCCCCAGGGCTATTATGGGGTCCAGGATGTGCAGCCCGGTGATACGTACCGCCACCAGACCCAGCATAACGCCCACCGAGGTCAGCACATCCGCCGTCAGGTGCTGAGCGTCGGCCTCCAGGGCCACCGAGTCCGTTTGGCGCGCCACCCGGAGGAGATATCGAGAGACCAGAATGTTCACTATGGCTGAGATAGCCATGACCCCGATGCCCCAGTCTATGGCCTGGATGGATGGGCCCTGGTAGAGCTTTTGGATGGCGCCATATAGAATAAGAAGGCCGGCGACGATGATGAGGGCTGCCTCCACGGTGCCGCTGACGTTTTCCGCTTTGCCATGGCCATAAGGGTGCTCCACATCCGGAGGCCGGTCGGCCACCCTCAGGCTTAAGAAGGCGATGAGGGCAGCCAGAAGGTCGTTGCTGCTATGGATAGCCTCGGAAAGGACACTAATGCTCCCCATAGACAGCCCCACTGCCACCTTGAGAATGATCAGGAGGCTGTTGGAGACGACGGATACGACGGCAGCCCGAGTACGAGTGCTCAGCATGACGTCACCTGGCCCTGAGGCGACCCCCTAACAACGCCCTAAAACGGGGCAGGCGGCGGTGCAAGGTGGACATCTCGCCCTTCTCCCAGACCACCAGCAGCAGGCTGGCGTTGAAGATGGAGCTATAAGTGCCGCTGACCGTTCCGATGAGAAGCACCAAGAGGAAGTTGCGGATGGTCACGCCGCCGAAGAGGATGAGAGCCCCCAGCACGAAAAGAAGGGTCAAGGATGTGTTCAGGGAGCGCCCCAGGGTCTCCAGGAGGCTGGAATTTACCACGGGCTCCAGATCTACCCCCGGATTCTTTCTGATGTTCTCCCGAATGCGGTCGAAGACGACGATGGTATCGTGGACGCTGAAGCCGATGACGGTGAGGAGGCCGGTGATGAACATGGCGTCCACCTCGGTATTGAAAACCTTGCCCATAATGGAGAAGACTCCCAGCACCACCAGTACGTCATGGACGAGGGCGATAACGGCGCAGGTGCCGAAGCGGAAGGGGTTAGGCACTTTGCGGAAGGCCCATGTTATGTACAGAAGAATCCCCACCGTAGCCGCCGCCACCGCCAGGGCGGCGTTACGCACGATCTCTTCGGCCACAATAGGGGACACGGAGTCGAAGGCGAGGACGGTGAGGGGGCCGAGACGCTCCGTCAGGGCCTTCTCTATCTCTAGGCGCTCCGCGGCCCTCGTCACATTGCCTTGAGCATCCTTCTCCTCTGGGCGCAGCGTTCGCGTTCTGACGAGGAAATCGCCCTGGCCGCTATGCTGGATGATGGCATCGCCGTGGCCCAAGGCGGCGAAAGCCTGGCGCACCTCCTCCTGGCTGGCCTGCTTTTCAAAGCGAATGGTCAGGGTGGAGCCGCTGGTGAACTCGATGCCCTGTTTAAGGGCCGGCGGAATGGCCAGGGAGATGGCGCCGGGCACGATGATCAAAAGGGAGATGAAAAAGAACCAGAAACGCTGACCTACGATATCTAGCACGTCAATAACCCCGCTTTAATTCTCTGCTATCTTGCTGCGCCTGCTGTTTCGCTGCTACGATTTCTGGGCCCGGGATGCCGAAGAGGTGTGTCCGCCGCGCCAGCCCCGTGCTCACCAGGAGGCGCATAAAGGTGCGCGATACGGTAATGGCGGTGAACATGCTAACCGCTACGCCAATGAAAAGAGTCACCGCGAAGCCCATGACCAGGCTGGCCCCGAAGTTGCTGCCGAACCAGTAGAGGATGGCGCAGGTGATGATGGTAGAGATGTTGCTGTCCCGGATGGAGCTCCACGCCCGGTCGAAGCCGGCCTCGATAGCCGAGCCCAGGGAGCGTCCCCACCGCACCTCCTCCTTGGTGCGCTCAAAGATAAGGATGTTGGCATCCACGGCCATGCCGATGGAGAGGATGAAGGCGGCGATACCGGCCAGGGTCAGGGTCACCGGGATTAGCTTGAAGATGGCCAGCACCAGGACCGTATATATGAGGAGGGCGAGGCCAGCCATAAGGCCGGGCAGCCGGTAGTAAAGGAGCATGAAAAGAAGAACGATGCCCAGCCCCACCTGCCCTGCCACCACACTCTTCCTTATGGAGTCGGCCCCCAGCATAGCGTCCACATCCTGCTGCTGGACGATGTGCACCGGCACCGGCAGAGCGCCCGCGTTGAGCTGGATGGCCAGCACCCGAGCCTCGTTGATGTCCAGGCCCTCAATAATGCCCCGCTCCCGAATGACTGCCCTCACCGTGGGGGCGGAGACAAGCTCATCATCCAGGAAGATGCCCAAGGGTTTCCCGATGAGGCGGGTGGTTATCTGCTCGAACAGACCCGCCCCCTCGTCGTTGAACTCAAAGGATACTTGAGGCTGGGAGGTCTGGCTTTCGAAGATAACGGCGGCGTTGGGCTTCAAATAGGCACCCGTCAGCTCCTTCTCCTGGCTATCCACCCTTGCTTTGGCCTTCACCCATTGCGTTTCGCTCGTATCTGTGACTACCTGCTCCCTGAAGTCCAGTTGCGCCGTCTGGCCGATGAGGCGGATGGCCTCCTGGATGTCCTTGACGCCGGGAAGCTGCACGGAGATGCGGTTGCTGCCCTGGATCTGGATAAGGGGTTCGGTGACGCCGTAGGCGTTGATGCGCCGCTCGATGATGCGCTTCACTCCCTCCACAGCCCCAGCCCGATCCTGGGCGGGCCGCTGAGATACGTCCGCCTCCAGGACAATCTGGGTTCCTCCTTGGAGGTCCAGCCCCAGGCGCAGGTCCCGGCGGTCGAAGCAAGAATCGCCAAGACAAAAGTAGACCCCATCGTTGCTGGGCCAGGGTACGAAGCCAGGCAGAAAACGCTCGGGATACTTGGGCCAGGTTACCCAAAGGCTGATAAGAGTGATGGCGGCGATGGCCGTCAGGAATTGCAGGTTTCTTCGACTCAAGATATTTTCCTCATTGGGTTACCATCTCATTCTGGTGCCGCCTCAGCCATGGGTGGGCCAACACCTCTCGGCTCCGGGGGATGTTCCACTGCCGTGTTCTTACGTAAGCATAATGGAAAACGCTCTGTTTGTCCACAATAAAGAGGCCCGGGCCCAGAGAACTGGACCCAGGGCATCATAGAGAGGGCTGCCGTCGTTGCAGCTCCTGTTGCGCCAGGGCCAGGGCCTCTTCCTGAGTGGTCACGTCCCCCACTGCTTGAGCCTCCCGCAACGCCTCCAGCAACTCACCTACCAAAGGCCCTGGTCTAAGGCCAAAGTGCTCCATGAGCAGGTGGCCGTCCACCAAGCGAGGCGGGACGGCTCTCTTTTGCTCCTGGAAGTAATAGGTCGCCAGAAGCTGGGTGGCCATCACATGCTGTTGCCACGCATCAGGAATGAGCTGCGGCCCTCGGGTGGCCCAGTGGTCCGCCAGGCTGAGGAGAAGGGTAGTCACCCCCACTTCTTCTGTGTCTCGAAAGTAGCGGTAGATGGCGCGGCGGGAGGGGGGGTGGATGCGGGCGAGTTGGGCGGGGCGGAGGTGATGCTGGATCATCCGAGCCACTACTTGTCTCTCTTTAAGGCTAAAGCGGAGGCGCTCCAGAATGAAGAGGGCCATTTGAGCCCCCACATCGGCGTGACCCAGGAAGCGGATACGGCCGCCCGGCTCTACTGTTCGCGTATCCGGTTTTGCTATATCGTGGAGGAGGGCGGTAAGTTTCAGTATAGCCGCCCGAGAACAGTCCGTTCCCACCTCCTCACTCAGGCAGGCATTCAGCTCCTCCGGCCAGGGTTGCCGCAAGGCCTGGTGGGGCATGGTCTGGCCGCCCTCACCCCTAACGGCGGCCAGGATGCCCTCTACGGAAGCCACCGTTTCCAAAGAGTGATGATATACGTCCCAGAAGTGCTCCTTAGGCTGGGATACTCCCCGGGCCTGGTCTAGCTCAGGGAAGAGGATACCCAGGAGGCCTACTTCATCCATGATGGAAAGCCAGGGGGCAGCCTGGGGACAGGCCAGCAGGCGGCAAAGCTCCTCTCTGATGCGCTCCGGAGCGGCCTGAGCTAGCAAAGTGTGGTGCCGGGCCATCAACTCCCTGGTAGAGCCATCCAGGGTCAAACCCAGTTGGGCCGCCAGGCGGATACCCCGCATCATGCGCACCGGGTCGTCCTGAAATATGCTTTGGCTAACGGCCCGCAGCACCCGATTCTCGGTGTCGGCGACCCCGTGACCGGGGTCGATGATTTTCCCCCGCCATCCCTCGCCCTTTAGCGTCTCCAGAGGCAGGGCGATGGCGTTCACGGTAAAATCCCGCCGCGCCAGGTCCTGGTGGATGTCACCTTGCAAGGCAGCCAGGTCTATGTGCCATTGGCCCGGAGGAGTGGGGGAGGAGAACACCAGCCGAGCCACCTGATTCTCTTCGTCCAGGAGCACGTAGTGTCCCCCCAGGGCTACGGCGGCCGCCTGGGCCAAGGGCAGGGCGGGGACGGACACGGCAATATCGACGTCCCTCACATCGCCGCCCATGAGCAGGTTACGTATATAGCCTCCTACCAGATAGGCAGAGACGCTCCGGATTTGAAGAAACTCCTGGAGGCGGTGAAGAATGGCCGCCGGCTCCTGGTTCTGGCGGGAGGCGACCCCAGACGAACGGGGCGACATGATTACTGAGGGAGGGTCTCTTCGGGTGCCGCAGGCGGTCTGGACTCTATGCGCTGTAGTTTGTCCAGGCTATCCAGGTGGTCGAAGAAAAGGGTGCCGTTGAGGTGGTCTATCTCATGCTCCAGGGCCTGGGCCAGGAGGTCGGCCCCCTTGATGCGAAACTCCTTGCCCTGGCGGTCCCGGGCTTTGACGGTGACGGACAGGGAGCGTGGTATCTCCCCTTTGTAGCCGGGAAGGCTGAGGCAGCCCTCTCCCACCAGGCGCGTGCCCGAGCGTTTGACTATCTCTGGGTTGATGAGGACGATGACCTCCTCCTCCTCCTCCTCAGATGTCTGGATGACGGCCACCCGCAGGGAGATCCCCACCTGGGGCGCTGCCAGGCCAACGCCGTTGGCCGCCCGCATGGTGTCCACCATGTCGCCGATAAGCTTCTGAAGGGAACCGTCCACGGTGCGCACCCGCTTCGCCTTCTGCCGCAGAATCGGGTTATTGAAGTTAAGGATGGACAGTATCGCCATGGGTCACCCCAGAGAGTAAAATTCCACCTGATTTTTACTACGGAACGGACACAAAGGGTTACACAGTGAGTATACCAGATGGGAAGACGGTGGGGGAAGAGGAGGGCCTGGAATTGCCAGGGAAAAACAGGACATGGAGCCAGCGGTGGGACTCGAACCCACGGCCGGCGGTTTACGAAACCGCTGCTCTGCCGCTGAGCTACGCTGGCTTTTTTGAAACCTTGTGTAACGCTGCTAATAACTAAAGCCAAGCTCACACAATGTTCTGGTAACTTGTTCAGGCAAACAAGATTTGACGAAAGATTCCGCTTGCTTCTTTAGAAAAGAATCTAACGTGACAAGGGCGTCGCAGCCAGCTTCAATTGCAGTTGCAAAGTGGATGCAATCGGCTGCTGATATGTTGGTTGTCGCCTTCAACTCCAGCGCCCTCTCCCAGCCAATTTTCTCAAGCCAAAAGAACTCCACAAATGGATAGCTTTCGGAAAATAAAACATCAATCGTGTCTTGTGTTTTCATTAGCTCCTCTGGTGACAGATTCTTCTGATCTAATGATCTAAATGCTTTCTTGATATGAGTCCCCTGACGAAGTTGGCTATAGATGAATTCGTTGTCTTGACGGACTTCAGACAACTCCATGAGAGTAAACATAGGTGATTTACGGCTTGACAAACCCAAAAGGCTTGAGCCTCTTAGTCGGGGGCGAGATGGCGTATCTTATTCTTGGGCGGCTTCGTATTGATTGCCTTCTCGATCATCTGCATCTCGGTCAATCCGCGTGACTGCAACGGACCAGCGTTTCCTGTGCGTTCTGGACAGTTGCCTCTTTCGGGATGAGCCGTTTTCTCCTTCCGTGTCTTCTGTTGTTGCTCACGCATGATGTCGCCTCCTCATAATGCAATGTACGACTCCGTAGTGATCGCCGATTAGTGCCTCAGGGGTCGCGTGCTGAATGTCCTCATCTGGACCGAGTTTGCTTGTCCAAAGACCGCTGGGAAGCTGTTGGGCTGCGTGTTTCCACAGCGGACCGCGTGCGTAGAGCGCTACCTTCTCGAACCCATCTTCCAGACTAGCATTGTCGCATGTCTCATATCCGAGTCCGACAAATATCTCAACGAGACTCTCTATTAGTGGTGTCCGTTTGGCATTCGGCCATCGATACCCAACAGCGTGACTCCACCACGCAGATTGGTCACCAGCGGCCCAGGCAATACAGTTGTAATCCTCCGTGTGGTCGCTCGTAACGGTGTAACCTTCTGCCCTCAGACCGGGGAACATATCATCAAACCACACGGTCATCTTCCTGCGTGTAGCCCCGCTGTTTACCCCAAGCCAACCATGCGGCAGACATCGCATCGATATTCCCCTGATCCTCTAGCGGCACAGGATTTGCACCCGTAATGGCGTGAAGCGCCCAGAACCAATGCCCTGGCTTTTGTTGCAGCCTACGAAGGAGAAGTGGTATCGCACGGGGTCCCATGCCGATGATGCGCTGGTACGCAGGGTGCATCGCCATCTCAGCGATATCGACACCACGCGGTCGCTCACGCTCCCAGGTGTCCGTCAGCCGGTCAAACTCCTGGTCACCGCCCCCCAGTATTTCATCGTGGTCGTGAAGGCCATCCAGCACCTTTGTCTCGCCCGAGGGGGAGCACACAAGCTGTTGTAGCAGTGAACGCGCTGCCCGTTCCTTCTCCCAACTAGCTTCTTTCGCTGCGATGCTACGCTCCACATTCCTCGCCAATGCCGCTATGACATTTCGATCCTCTGGTATGGGCACAATGATATCGCGAACGTGCTTGGGTTCAAGATGTTGCTGCACGGACCCGTACTCATTTCGCATCATTTGGTACTGGCCGATGTTGGCCTTGAGCATCAGGTACACGTAGTACCGCAAGTCTGGCTCAGCAATCCTGACGTGAATGAGATCGTCGCTGATCAGCGCACCATCCAACTGTGCAGTAACATACATGACGCGGCCGATAGACCCGCTGCGGGTGACTAGAATCTCGTTCCTCTGCGCACGGCTGGCCTCGATATCTTCCCGCTGGGCCTTCGTCGCCTTCGCAAGGTCAAGGAACTTGATGCTATCCGCCCGGTCTTGCAACAGGGCGGCCGGCGTAAAGAATGGCTCAAGATCGGAGCCTTCTCGGCGCGTCGTTTCTAGATTCTGCCGCCGAAAACGGGCACCCTTGAAGACATGCGGATCAATGTTGCCAATGGTCTTTATCGTCCAGCCCTCTTGCTCTCCTAACTGCATAGCCCGCTTGATCGAGTCGTTGTATGCGGGTAAATAGTGCTGAGGATTGAGATTAAGGGTGTCCCTGTCTAGCTCTGATTTTTTCACACTGAAGATGAACCCTGAGGCTGGTAAGATACCCTGCTGGAATTGCCGGTAAGCCCTCAGCACTTCATCAAGGTCATGGTCGAGTTCCTCGGTCTCATGCCCTTGGTCATCCGCCCGGAAGATCGGAACACCCTGTGAGTCCTGCCCTATCTTGCGAGATACAGCCATGTAGATGGGATAGTCCCTCTCTAGTTTCTCGCCCTCGCCCGGCTTCTCAATGACTAGCACACACGTCTTAACACCTGTATAAGGCTCGAAAGTGTCCTTATGGAGGCTGATAACCGCCCGAACGTGGGCATGCGAGAACAGAAGCTTGCGCGCTGATAACGCCGTCTGTGTGTCTAACATCCCGCGAGCGATCACGATGCCGATACGACCCCCAGGGCGTAGCCAATGAATGCAGCGCTCAAAGAAGAGCAGTTCGGGAGGGGTGCCGCCGGGGATGAGCAGATCGGTTGGCTCGTCATTGCGCCACACCTTGGCGACATCGAATTGTTGGAGGATTTCAGGGTCGCTCTGCTTACCCTCGGTCGTTCCAGCGTACGGTGGATTGGTCAGGATCAGTGTCGGACGATCTGGGCCGAAGCGACTCAAAAAACCGGGATGAAACCATGCATCCGTAAGGGGGCGCAGGCTGTCACCTGGATAGAAATTGTCGTGTCCATCGCCGGTGAGAATGGCAGCAGTCTTTGCCACTTTCACCAGCCTCGGGGCTTTCTCTATCAGGCCAACACTCCGGCGCACTTGATCGAAGAGATGACGCCTGGCTGCCTCTGAAAGCTCTTGCTCAATAAGGCGCCTTCGGACATGTCGTACTGCGGCGGTGATGAATCCACCACTGCCCCCAGCAGGGTCTAATACCACATCATCGGGGGTCGGGTTGGTCATCTCCACCATCATGTGGACAACAAGGCGATTGGTGAAGAACTGTCCGTTATTCTGTCGAAAGTGGGAGGCGGTGTACTGCTCATAGGCCGCTCCCAATACGTCCCACCATGCATCTTCGTCTACAAGCAACCGGAATGGTTGCAGTTCATTAACGACCTCAGCGACATGGTCCGGCGGTGCGGTGATGTCCTCCGTGGAATCGAACACATCAGGACTCTGGTCTCTAACCTCCGCAAAGAGTTCTTGGACACGCCGCGCTGCTGCGTCGCGACCAGAAGCGGAACGGTACTCTTCCGGTGTACAGTAAAAGCGAGGTTTCGGGTCGGGGAGTACTTCATCTCGCCATTTGGCGAGGATAATGCGTACCATATCCATCGCCAAGTCCTCACTCTCGATGCCAGACCGAAAGAGCTTCTGATGGCAAATACGCAGGAGCCGCTTGATGTCTTTCGGCTTGGTAAGCCTGTCCTTTGAGAGCAAGCCTATGGTATCCCAAGTCTCCGTGGGCCTCGGGATGCCGTTGCAGGGCTCCAGTCGATGATCCGGAGCGTCCAAACGTCGATAATAGCGCGTCGTTTTGGCGTTGGTCCACACCGCGCCCTCAGCGGATGTGAAGAAAACGTACGAGACGAGTTGGTTGTGCCCCGTTTTCTCAGTGTCCGCTTTTACCTCTACGCAGAAGCGTATTTGCCCCTGATCATTCCGACGGGCCGCCTCCACAGAGCGGTACACGACAATATCGGCAGCGATCTTCGTACCGCTGCCGATATTGATGGCGACTTCGCGCCGCATCTGCTGTTTAGGGTAGCCGTACTCGTAATGAAGTACACGAAGATATTCCTGCCGCCGTCGTTCCTCGGGTTTGTCCTCCAAGAGGATTTCTCCGTCCAGGAAGTCCACCAGACGGCGACCGTCATGGGCATATTGAACGGAAAACAGCGGACTTCCGGTCTCCTCGGCAAGCGCCGCTTCCGTTTGGGTTATATTGGCTAATCTACTTTCGGGCATCGTCGGCCTTCGCTCTCGCTCAGTCACCAAGTTAGGCGTATTCTAGTCGCTTCCCCGTCGTCTGTTCAATTGCCTTAATCATGCGCTCCCCATCTCTCATCTTACGTGTGTTGTAGCGGAAATCAAACTCACTGAGGTATCGGTGTAGATGGTGCTCAGAGACGTGATGGTGTGTGCCATCGATAGACCGCTTTAGTTGGCTGAAGTACCCCTCGGCGGTATTCGTATGTACATCCCCGTGCACATATTCGCCCGCTGAGTGATTGACAGTCTGGTGTGAAGCGAACTCCCTCCCGACCTCGCCGTATGCACCAGCAGTATCCGTCATCAGGACTGCGCTTGTGTCAGCACGCTGACGCAGCACAGCGCCTAGAGTCTTGCCAGACACGTCTGCAACAACCTGCGACCTGACCCGACCACCACGCTCAACCAGGGAAACAACCGGAGTCTTACCAGATGGTCCCCGGCCGCGAATCCGGCGTTCCCGATCAGCCTTGTGCATATTTTTGGCCTCACCGCCGAAGTAGGTCTCATCGGCTTCGACCGTGCCAGTCAATGTCCCGAATAGCTGCTCGGCTTCCAGAGCATAGCGTATGCGGTGGGCCATGAACCAAGCGGACTCACCCGAAATGTGGAGCGTTCGATGTAATTCGTATGCCGCGATGCCATTCTTCGCTGATGCCAGCATGTGAAAGGCAAGCAACCACTTGAACAGTGGGATGTGACTGCCCTCGAAGATGGTTCCTATTAGGACAGAGAACTGCTTACGGCAATCGCCACACTTCCAGACACGTCGTGCAGAAGTCTTCCCCGTGCGAGTTATGCGCATACCACCCTTTGGATTCAGAAAGTAAGCGTGACCAATGCTACCACAATGCGGACACACCTGTCCATCCGGCCAACGGATGGACTCAAGGAATCTATACGCTTCGCCTTCATCGGAGAAACGCTTCGCAATGGTTCCCAGATTGAGGTCCTTTGGCTTGATGCTCATCGCTTTACCCCTTCTATCCGTCTTCCCGTACAGTATACATCGGGGCTTTGGGTTTGTCAAGCCGTAAATCACCTAAACATAGAGGTTGAACATTTCCATCCCTTTTCCTTAATAGTATCAAGAAGACGGAGTGAAGCTTTATGTTGACCTTCTATTATCCCAACAAATACATTCGTATCTACATAATAAATATGAGGAACTATTGTTTCTTCTACAGGTTTGGTGGTCATTGCTTACTGGATGCTCTCTTCTTGGTGGTTGCTGTCTTCTTTGTCAAGCGGGACGGCCTTCCACTCTTGACGCCCTTGGAAGGGCTTTTCCTTGTACTTCTGCTAGCTGTCATTCTTCGCGGCATGTGTCACCCCAAAAGTTTCTTACCTACGTCTATGCTTACGACAACGCTGAGCTACGCCGGACCTCTCACCAAGAATTATAGGCTGGAGGCAGACGATGTGCAACGCTCCCCCGAGGAAATTGGTTATAGTCGCCGCGGGGCGCTAGGTGGTAGCCAACCAGCCACCACCGATGTCCGGCAGACAGGCCCAAACACACAGCCTTGCCTCCGGGCACGAGGCACTATAAGGGCCGACCCCAGGTCTGGTCACCTTCGGGGCAGATGAGCCAGGGCTTCCTCCACCTTTTCTTTAGGATAGGCGTAATCTTCCAGTCGTCCGGCCAGGTAGGCGTCATAAGCCGCCATGTCCAGAAGGCCGTGCCCGCTACAGTTAAAGAGGATGGTCTTTCTCTCACCGCTGGCCTTACATGCCATGGCCTCATCGATAACGGCCCGAATGGCATGAGCCGTTTCAGGCGCGGGGATGGTCCCCTCGGCACGAGCAAAGGTTACGGCGGCATTGAACACCGCATTCTGATGGTACGCCACCGCCTCGATGACCTTCTGGTCATGAAGAAGGCAGACCAGGGGCGCCATGCCATGATAGCGTAGTCCCCCGGCGTGGATACCCGGAGGGATGAAGGTATGACCCAAGGTATGCATCTTCAATAAGGGGGATGTCTCGGCAGTGTCCCCGAAGTCATATGTGTAGAGACCCCGGGTCAGGCTGGGACACGCCTCTGGCTCCACGGCGATGAAGCGGGTCTTCTTTCCCGCCTTGAGGCGATCCCGAATAAAGGGGAAGGCCAGACCAGAGAAGTTGGACCCGCCCCCGACACACCCCACCACGATGTCCGGATAGTCTCCCGCCTTCTCCATCTGCTTCTGAGCCTCTTCGCCGATGATGGTCTGATGAAGGAGCACGTGGTTCAAGACGCTCCCTAGGGAGTAGTGGGTATCTTCTCGAGGGGCAGCATCCTCCGCCGCTTCGCTGATGGCGATGCCCAGGCTGCCCGGAGAATCGGGGTCCTGGGCAAGGACGTTGCGGCCCGCCTGAGTGTCCAGACTGGGGCTGGGCACCACCTGGGCCCCCCAGGCTTCCATCATAGAGCGCCGATAGGGCTTCTGGTGATAGCTGACCTTGACCATGTAGACCTTGCACTCCAGGCCAAAAAAGGTGCACGCCATAGCCAGGGCGCTGCCCCACTGGCCGGCCCCGGTCTCCGTGGTCAGGCGTTTGGTGCCTTCCTTCTTGTTGTAATAGGCCTGGGCCACGGCGGTATTGGGCTTATGGCTGCCCGCCGGGCTGACACCTTCGTACTTGTAGTAGATGCGAGCTGGCGTATCCAAGGCCTTCTCCAGGCGGTGGGCCCGGTGCAGGGGAGTGGGTCGCCACAGGCGATAAATCTGCTGTACCTCCTCTGGGATGTCTATGAAACGCTCCTGGCTTACCTCCTGGAGGATGAGGGACATGGGGAAAAGGGGAAGCAAGTCCGGGGGCCCGATAGGCTGACCGGTACCAGGGTGCAGGGGGGGCGCTTGGGGCACAGGCAGGTCCGGCTGGATGTTGTACCAGGCCGTGGGTATTTCCTTCTCGGTGAGGGTAACCTTGGTATCTTCCATCCTCTCTACTCCTTTCCAACCTAACCAACGCTGGAACCATACATCGCTCTATTCTCTTTGTCAACCCTTTGTAGGGAGGGTGAGGGGACGTCAAAAGGGGCCCCTCCTCACCTCTGGCGGGGACAAATTTCCGGGGGTGGATGGGCGAAAGAGAAACCATGAGCACGACTGGCTGGGGAGGGAGGATTCGAACCCCCGCATACGGATCCAGAGTCCGCTGTCCTACCGCTAGACGACTCCCCACCGCCTCCCGTATTCTAGCAAAGAAGGGCTTCCTTGACAAACCTAATCTTTAAAGGCGTTCACCGCTGAGACCTGCCGGGGAAGGCGGCCCAATTCCCCAGGGCCAGCTTCCGACAAGGCTAATGCCCATGCCTCGACAAACCGCTATGTTCGTGTCCCTCAATACTATGATGCTCTTCACCCGATGCATCAACGGGATCAACGTGGATGGTGGCGTTTGAAAGATAACGCAAGCCGTGCAGAAGCTGGTGTCGTACCTCTTTGGCAATATCGTGTCCTTTACCAACGGATAGGTCAGGAGCCACCGCTATGTTTACTTCAGCATGGAGTCGGTGGCCGAGCCATCTTACACGAACCTCGGACACGGCAAGAACTCCCTCGGTGTGATTCACTGCGTGTTCTATCTCTTCGATCACTACCGGGTCTACCCCATCAAGCAAACGTGCGAATACAGCTCTGGCTGATTCCCATACGATTCTGAGGATAGCCGCCGTAATGATAAGACCTATGATCGGATCCGCCAGGGGAAAACCCAGCCAAACTCCCACTACCCCGAAAAGCACGGCCAAGCTGGTCAATCCATCGACCCGAGCGTGATTGCCATCAGCTACCAAAGCGGCGCTGCCAATTTCTTTGCCCACCCTAATGCGTAACGTTGCCACGGCCTCGTTACCAGAGAAGCCAATCACCGACGCAACGGCCACCGCCCATAGATAGCCCACTGTTTGCGGGTGGAGGAAACGGTTAATAGACTCATAGCTACCAACGATGGCGCTGACTAGGATGATAAGCACAATAGCTACTCCCGCCAGGTCTTCCACACGACCGTAGCCGTAAGTAAACCTCTTGGTCGCTTTCCATCGTGCCAGAATAAAGGCAATGGCCAGGGGAACAGCCGTAGCGGCATCACCGAAATTATGGATAGTGTCGGCAAGGAGAGCCACACTCCCAGAAAAGTAAACGACCACGATCTGGAGGAAAGCGGTAGCGAGTAATACAAGAAGCGACCACTTGACAGCCCACATCCCCCGTTGGGTGGTGAGAATCGATGGGTCTATTGCACCGTGAGTATGGCTGTGCGTATCGTGTTGGTGACCGTGTTTATGTCGGTCGCTATTTTTATCGGAAAATAGATCGTTGAACATCAAATATTACTGTCCTTTAGTCTGGGATAGATTCCAATTTCTCGACCCCACTAGAGGCGCACCTCAAAAAGGGCCGCCCCCCTTCAAGGGCTCGCCTGTAGCGAGGCCAGCTTGCCCAGGGCCGCCGTCAGCCGACGGAGGCACCGTTCCCGTCCTAGCACAGCCATAGTCTGAAAAAGGGGCGGGGCGGCGGTGCGCCCGGTAACAGCCACCCGCAACAACCCGAAGAGTTGACCCGTGGTCAGCCTCAGCTCATAAGCCAGGGGACGCAGGAGACCCTCCAGGGATGCTGCGTCCCAGGAGTTCAGATGCTTCAGCCGCGGCACCACCGCCTCCAGAGCCGTCATGGCCCGCGCAGCGGCGTCCGAACCTTCCAAGGCTCCCTTGGCCAGCCCCTGATATAGTAAAGCAGCGGGATACTCCACATCCGCCAGGAAGAAAAAGTCGGTAAGCTCCGCTGCCTCCCTTAAGATTCTCATCCGCTCTTGAACCAGGGCCAGCGCCTGCGCCACATAGCCCCTGTCCAGGGGTCGAGGGACCGGGGGCGATAGGTCCCGCTCCAGATAGGGCAAAACCTGCGCCAACAAGTCCTCTAAGCTCAGTTGCCGCAGATAAACACCGTTCATCCACCCCAGCTTCTCGTGGCTGAAAATGGCCCCCGTCTTGCCGATGCGCTCCAGGCTGAAATGCCGGATGAGCTCCTGCCGGCTCATGATCTCCGTCTTATCATCCAAAGACCAGCCCAAAAGGGCCAGAAAGTTGACCATGGCCTGGGGTAGATAGCCCTGCTCCCTGAACTCCATGATGGAGGTGGCCCCGTGACGCTTGCTCAGCTTGGAGCGATCGGGGCCCAGTATCATGGGCAGATGGGCGAAGTGGGGCGGCGGATAGCCCAGGGCCTGATAGAGGAGCATGTGTCGCGGGGTGCTGGCCAGCCACTCGTCGGCCCGCATCACGTGGGAGATAGCCATGAGGTGGTCATCCACAACGCTGGCCAGGTGATAGGTGGGGTAACCGTCGGATTTAAGGAGGATGAAGTCGTCCAGGGTTCGATTCTCCACCACCACCTCCCCCCGGATGAGGTCTAAGAAGCGGGTCTCGCCCTCCAGGGGCGTCTTGAAGCGCACCACGGGCGCCACGCCCGGGAACACTTCCCGCTCGCTTAAGGAGCGGCACCTTCGGTCGTAGCCCGGAGGCTGGTGACGGCTCATCTGCTCCTTGCGCATCTCGGCCAAGCGCTCCGGTGAGCAGAAGCAACGATAGGCCCACCCTTCCGCCACCAGGCGCTGGGCCTCCTGACCATAGATGCCCAGACGCTGGGACTGAAAGTAGGGGCCATAATAACCTCCCACCTTGGGTCCCTCGTCCCAATCCAGCCCTAGCCACTCCAGCCCCCCCATGATAGCCTCCACCGCCCCGGGGACGGTGCGCGCCACGTCGGTGTCCTCTATGCGCAAGATAAAGGCGCCTCCGTGATGGCGGGCGAAGAGCCAGTTAAAGAGGGCGGTTCGGATGTTGCCTACGTGGGGCACTCCGGTGGGGCTGGGGGCGTAGCGAACCCTCACGTTCTGCGCCACTAGATTCCTTTCCGAGAGTGTTTAGAAACACCCAGGCTCGCTCTCAGGCTAAGTATACCTCCCCATGGGCCATGGGCCACTCCAACTGAGCCCGATAGCTGGGGTGGGGCCGGAAGGGACGCCGACATTCCGCCACCCGCTCCCCCACCACCTCCATACTCCCCACCTCCCCCAGGCCTAGCCCCAGGCGATGACAGTAGTGAAGATAGCCAATATCCTCGCTCTGGAAGCCCATGAGGTGAGCCGTCAAGCTATCGGCGGCGACGAAATCCGTGCTGGCCACGGCTAACCCCCAGGGCACCGGAGTGCCTGTTACCGGCCCCTCTCCCTCCATAGCCACGAAGCCGTCGATGACCGATAGATGGGGATGCACCACCTTTGCCAGCCGGCACAGGTTAAGGTTCATGACGGGATAACCCTGGTGCATCTTCATCTTATCGTTGCCCCGCCCCAGGAGACTGTGGGCCGTCTTGACCGTCCCAGGAGCAGCCTTGATCCGGAAACGATGGGCCATGGCCACCAAAAGCCTCAGAAAGCGGCTCTCTCGCCGTACCAGGGAGCCCATGACCACGTTCTTCAAGGAAGCCGTCATGATGACAAAATCGTGGGTCTTGGGGGGGCCCACGGAGACGACGTAATCCGCCTCCACCACCGTCCGCGCCAGCCGCACCGTCATGGGGCGCAGGGCATCGTCGTATATCTGGGTGGGCACCCCCTCATCGGTGTTCAGGTCCACAAAATCCAGGCCATAACGCTTAAGAAGGGGCCCGTAGCCGTAGTTGGCCACCCCCTTCCAGGTAGCCGCCGACCCCGTGCCCGAACCCTCGGCTATGGAGAGGCAAGCCCCGGCCTGCCTTTGGCGGAGGAAGTCCACCACCGCCGTCACTGCCTCCACATGGGTGGCTGCCAGGGGAGCGTTCACCCAGGTGAAGTTGGGCTTGATCAAGACATGCCGCACCCCATCCAGGTGCACCGTATCCTGAATCAGCTCCAGGGCGGCGGAGATGTTGGCGTAGCGATTCCCTCCCTTAACCAGGGCTACCTTGGACATCACGGCACTGCCCTCCGCCGATCTCCGCCAGAGGCGAAACCCAGGGCCTCCAGATAGGTAAGCGCCGCCTGCAAATCCCCCGGCAAGGGCGAGGCGAACTCGATGTAAGTCCCCTCCGTCGGGTGCCGAAACCCCAAGCGAGAGGCGTGGAGGAACTGACGCCCCAGAAAGGGGTCCCGCCGCCCGTAGGTGGCGTCCCCCGCCACGGGGTATCCCCACCAGGCCAGGTGCACCCGGATCTGGTGGGTGCGACCGGTGTGGGGCGTGACCTCCAATAGGCTATAGCCGGGGAAGGAGCGCAGCACCCGATAGCCCGTCATCGCCTCCCTTCCTACGGCCACCACCGCCATCTTTTTGCGGTCCCGCGTGCTCCGTCCCAAGGGTGCCCGAATGGTTCCCTGAGAGGGGAGAGGCTCACCGTGAACCAGGGCCAGGTACTCCTTCTTGACCGTGCGTTCCTTCATCTGACGAACCAGATCCAGGTATGCACGCTGGCTCTTGGCCACAACCAGGAGGCCCGAGGTATCCTTGTCCAGACGGTGGACGATGCCCGGCCGCAGGGAGCCTTGGAAGCCGGCCAGGTCCGGACAATGGGAGAGAAGGGCGTTCACCAGGGTGCCCCGGGGGTGGCCGGGGGCGGGGTGAACCGTCAGCCCCGCCGGCTTGTCCACCACCACCAGATGCTCATCCTCGTACACGATGGAAATAGGTATATCCTCCGGCGTCAGAGGGGATGGCGCCGGAGGCGGGAGGTAAAGAGCGACTACCTCCCCTCCATGGAGCTTATGACTGGCCTTGGCCGGCAGCCCCCCCACAGTCACCCTCCCCTCTTTGATAAGCCGCTGAATATAGGAGCGGGTAAGCTCAGGGCAGCGCCCCGCCACATAGGCGTCCAATCGCCCGCAAGCGTCTTCGACGTGATAACGTTTGGTGTCAGACACGAGACGGTCAGCCCTTCCTTAAGAAAAGAAGCAGGCTCAAAAGCCCCACCCCCACCACGATGGCCGAATCGGCCACGTTGAAAGCGGGCCAGAAGCGAAAATCGAGGAAATCCACCACATAGCCCAGGCGAATCCGATCCACCAGGTTGCCCACGGCGCCACCCATCTGAAGGCCCAGACTCACCAGCAGCCAGACCTCCCCCCTCAGAGAGTAGCGAAACATAATAAAAATGACCCCCATCCCCATGATACCCACCAGGATGAGGAGAAAGGTCTGATTGGCGAAAAGGCCAAAAGCGCTCCCCGTGTTGGTCACATAGGTAAGGCGGAAGGGCCCCCCAGGCGGCAGAGACTCGCCAAGAAGCAGATGGGAGCTGATCCACCACTTACTGAGCTGATCCCCCGCCAGGATGACCAGGGCTACCAGAAAAAAGGTAAGCCTATTTACGAAGCCACCTGCCTCTGCCATCCTTTTCCTGGCGAGATTTGCATCCAATGCACAAGTTGGCCTGGGGCAAGAACTCCAGGCGAGCCTCCTCTATGGGGTGGCCACAGGCATCACAAAGCCCATAGTTGCCGCGAATGAACTTCTCCAGGGCATGGTCTATCTCCACCAGGCGCTGGAGCAGGCTCTTCTCCAGGGCTAGGTTCTTCTCCAACTCGGTAGCCACCGCCGCCTCATCAGATTTGGAGCTTTTGCCCCCGATCTCGCCGCCGGCCCCATCCTTCTGAGTGGCACTTCTCACCTGCGCCAACTCCTGGCGGAGCCGCTCCCTCTCTTCTTGTAGCCGTTGGCGAAGCTGCATCTCGTCCACGAACGCTCACCCCCACCCCATTGGTTTCGACCCTCAAAAAATAAATAAAGCCTGGCGGCCAAGCCACCGCCTGCCTTCCCAGCAGAATTCTATCACCTAGACCTAGGGAAATCAACCGCTACCGCAAGGTGCCTAATAACGGGGGGTTGCAAAGACCCCCTTCGAGAAAGCCAGTGGAAAGGTGGAAAAACGTTGCCCAACAGGCTCTATTGACATGTTGCTTTGGCCTTGTATAATCCTCCTATCACCTTTGGAAAAAGCGGAGGAGGAATGCCATGACAAAGGAACAAAACTATTGGGCTCGTATTTGTAGGCGTCGGCTATCCCGCCGCCAAGTGCTTCGAGCGGCTGGTCGGGCGGGCCTAGGCGTAGCTGGGGTAGCCCTTGGGTGTGCTACCGCTCAGGCACCAACTTCTACCCCATCCAGGGCACCGGCGGCCACGCCGACATCAAGACCCCAGCCCTCCCCCACCCCCACCCTGAAAGTGCCAGAGAGCGCCGTCTTCTCCCTCAGTGGCGACATCACCTCCGGGGATACCCATCTCGATTCGTCGCGACAGGGTATCGCTGTCCAGGACCTTGTCTACGATGGCTTGTTCCGTCGAGGTCGCGAAATGGAACTTATCCCTGCTCTAGCCTTAAGCCATCGTTGGATCGATGGCAAGGTCTGGGAGGTGAAGCTGAGACAGGGGGTCAAGTTCCACAACGGCGAGGAGTTCGATGCCGAAACAGTGAAGTTCAACGTAGAGCGTCAGCAGGACGTGGACTTCAAGCCCCGCTATATCACCGACTACAAAGATATCACTGGCGTGGAGGTGGTGGACAAGTACACCGCCCGCATCTACCCCAAGGCCCCTGACCCCACCATGCCCCTAAAGTTCGTCCAGTCCCTGATCGTGCCCCGCAAGTATGTCCGGGAGAAGGGCAACAAAATAATGACTACTGACCCCATTGGCACCGGGCCCTACAAGTTCATAAAGTGGGTCAAGGACGAGTACATCGACTTCGAGCTGAACCCCGACTGGTGGGGGTGGAAGGAGGGAGGCCTCCGCGCCGGCAAGGCCCAAATAAAGAAGCTTCGCTTCCGGCCCATCCCCGAGGAGGGAGCGCGGGTGGCGGCCTTGAAAACAGGTGAGGTAGACATCTTTCACCCCGTCAGCGCCGACTCCGTGCCGTCTCTTAAGGCAGTGCCCGGTCTCGATGTGATATTGGTTAAGGGGCCCAGTTCACCCCACATAGCCATTAGCCTCTTCGAGAAAGACAGCCCCCTCCAGGACAAGCGGGTGCGTCAGGCCATGAACTATGCCGTGGACGTGGATACCATGATAAAGACCATCTTAGGCGGCTGGGTGGAGCGGCAGTACAGCGCCGTAGGCTCCGCCTTCAATGGCTACGACCCCAATGAGAAGCCCTACCCCTACGACCCCAAGAAGGCTAAGGAGCTCCTGACCGCCGCCGGCTACCCCAACGGCTTCGAGATCGAGTTCCACGATGTGGACCGAGGCCATCTCAAGCAAAGGGAAAACGTCCAGGCCATCGCCCAGTACCTGACGGCAGTGGGCATCAAGGCCAAGATAATCCCCCATACCAGCGCCGAGAACTGGGACGAGACCCAGTCTCGCGCCAGGAAGGGCCCTACGGGGATCTTCTATAGCACGCGGGGCACGCCCACTTTAGATTCCGACTTCGTTCTGTATCAGAATCTCCACTCTCAGGGCAACCGCAACTGGTCCTACTATTATAATGCCCAGATGGACAAACTCTTGGACGATGCCCGCTCCACCCTGGACGAGGAAGCCAGAGTTAAGATCTACCGTGAGGCACTAAAAATCCTCAAAGAGGATGCTCCCTGGATATTTTTATGGCAATGGAAAATGGAGTTTGCCGTCAACCGCAACAAGCTGCCGTGGGTCAACCCCAGAAACGTGCAGCCCTCTCTGTGGGACTACGGCCCGAATTAGCCAGAGGACCTACGCTACCGTGCATTAACACACATCTAACGACAAAAAGAGAGGAGGAATGCCATGACAAAGGAACAAAACTATTGGGCTCGTGTTTGTGGGCGGCGGCTATCCCGCCGTCAGGCACTGCGGTTGACGGCCCGGGCCGGCCTGGGCGTAGCTGGGGTAGCCCTTCTTGGGTGTGCTACCGCTCAGGCACCAACTTCTACCCCACCCAGGGCACCGGCGGCCACGCCGACATCAAGACCCCAGCCCTCCCCCACCCCCACCCTGAAGGTACCGGAGAGCGCCGCCTTCGCCTATAGTCTCGACCTCAACTCCTTGGACACCCATATCGATTCAACCCGACAGGGCACGGCTGTACACGACCTCACCTACGATGGGCTGTTCCGCCGTAGCCGGGACCCAGGGCTGGAGCTCATCCCAGGCCTGGCCCTCAGCCATCAATGGATCCAGGGGAAGGTCTGGGAGGTAAAGCTGCGGTCGGGGGTCAAGTTCCACAACGGCGAGGAGTTCGACGCCGAGACAGTGAAGTTCAACGTGGAGCGCCAGCAGAATGTGGACTTCAAGCCCCGCTACATCAGCGACTTCAAGGACATCGAGGGGGTGGAGGTGGTGGACAAGTACACCGTCCGCATCCATCCCAAGGCCCCCGATCCTACCATGCCCCTCAAGTTCGTCCAGTCCATGATCGTGCCCCGCAAGTATGTCCAGGAGAAGGGCAACGAGATAATGACAACTGAGCCCGTGGGCACCGGGCCCTACAAATTCATAAAGTGGGTCAAGGACGAGTACATCGACCTCGAGCTGAATCCTGACTGGTGGGGGTGGAAGGCGGGGGGCATTCGAGCCGGCAAACCCCAGATAAAGAAGCTGCGCTTTCGGCCCATCCCTGCCGAATCCTCCCGAATAGCGATGTTGAAAACGGGCGGGGTGGACATCATCCACCCTATTTCGGCCGACTCTTTGCCTACCCTCAAGGATGTGTCTGGCTCGCAGGTTCTTTTGATGAAGAGCGGCTTCAGTGCCTGGATTGCTATCAGCCTCTTCGAGGAGGGCAGCCCTCTTCGAGACAAGCGGGTACGCCAGGCCATGAACTACGCCGTGGACGTGGACACCATAATAAAGACGCTCCTGGGCGGTTGGATGAGCCGGACTTACAGCGTGGTGGGCTCCGCTTACAACGGCTATGACCCGAACGAGAAACCCTACCCCTTCGACCCCAAGAAGGCCAAGGATCTCTTGGCCGCCGCCGGTTACCCCAATGGCTTCGAAGTGGAGTTCCACAACCCCGATTTTGGCCATACCAAGCAAAAGGATTTTGTCCAGGCCATTGCCTCCTACCTGGCAGAGGTGGGCATCAAGACCAAGATAATCCCCTATTCCGGGACTGCGCTCTTTCCACAACCCCAGTTCACGGCTAAGAAGGGACCCACAGGCATTTTCTACGACTCTCGAGGCACCTCCACCCTGGACTCCGACTTCGTCCTCTACCAGAACATCCACCCCGCGGGCCCCCGTAGCTGGACCTACTACCGGAGCGCAGAGGTAGAAAAGCTCCTGGAGGACGCCCGCACTACCCTTGACCAGGAGGCCCGGGTGAGGATGTACCGCCAGGCCCTGAAAATCATTAAGGAGGATGCCCCCATGATATTCTTGTGGGAAGAACCCTATTCGTTCGTCGTCAATCGCAACACGTTGCCCGCGGCCAACCCCAGGCTGTGGCTGGTCTCCTTGTGGGACTACGGCCCGGCGTGATGGCGGGAGGCCTTCGTTGCCGAGGGTTTATTCTATACCCCACGCTTAAGCCTGGGGTATAGAGGCACCTAGTTTCAAAACCCATGACTCAAAGAGGGCTTCTCCCAGGGGAAGCCGCGGGGGCGGATGTGCCTAAATTTCTCATATCAACTGCACGCATAGGTGGGTTTCTGGTGAAACGAGAAATCTCGGCTAAGGTATGGGGGTAAGGAAAAGGAGGTCAAGCATGGGACGGAGCCTCGCGGAAAAAGTCAACCCCAAGGAAAGCGTGGTCATAGTCATCGACATGCAGAACGACTTCTGCCACGAAGACGGCGCCCAGGGAAAGAACGGCGCCAACGTTTCCATGTGCCAGGAGATGGCGCCCCGACTGGCATCCTTTCTAGAAGAGGTGCGACAGGCCAAAGTTCCTATAATCTTCGCCCGCGTGGCCCGGGATGAGTGGAGCCGCTCCGAGGCATGGGAAGACATCATGAGCAAACGGGGTCTCCTGCGTCTATGTGAGGAGGGCACCTGGGGAGCCGAGTTCTATGGCCCGATACAGCCCCGGCCGGGCGAGCGGGTGATGACCAAACACCGCAACAGTTGCTTCATCGGCACTGACCTGGACCTCATCCTGCGCAGCCGGGGCATCAAGACCATCATTCTCACCGGGGTGGCCACCAACGGCTGCGTTCGCTCCACAGGTCGGGATGGCTTCCAGACGAACTACTATGTGGTCTTCGTGGAAGACTGCTGCGCTACCAGCTCCGGCATTCAGGCCCACGAGGAAACGATACGGAGCGCCCGCGGCTATGCCGAGGTGGTTCTGGCCCAGGACTTGGTTAGCACCTGGTCCGGAGCCAGAGAGGCCCTGGCCGCTAGCTAGCCGCCATCCGGCGACCAAAAGGGTGAACTAACCGGGGGAACCAAGAAGTTAGAATAGAGGAGCATCGGACGACTGTAAACCGGCGTTAATTATGGGCCATGTCATCGCCCCGTCGCCTCAGGAGACTAAGCGAAGTAGCGTTCCATTTATTCATGTTTTAGGGGAATAGAAAGCCTCCCTTCCTGGTGCTAGACTTTGGGAAAGCCAAAACCAAGGTTAGACAAGAAAGGAGGCTCATGAAAAGAGTAGCAGTTGTCGTGGCTACGAGCAAGACCCTTGGGGAAGCAGTCCGCCTGAGGCGGAGGAGAAGCCCAACGGCAGGAGTTGTGCCGTTGGAAGCAGGAGTTGCTGCAGGAGGCTTTGGAAGAGTTTGGGGCTCTGCATCTGGGCAGGCGGTGGAAGCGACGCCATGGGCCGACTCCCTGGGCGTGTCCGGTGTGCGGGCCCCGAGAGGCTCAGCAGATCAAGGGGAACGGTCACTATCGACGGAGCCTTGGGGTGCTTGAGGGGACAATTACCCTAAGGGTGCCCCAAGTGTGCTGTGTGGGGTGTGGTCATGGGGTAAGCCTAGCGGCTCCCTTTTTGCCGGCGCGGCGCCGTTTTTGGGGAGACCTGGACCAGCGCATCACCGAGGTCTATCTCAGTGGTGCCAGCTACCGCCAAGTGAAGGCTCTTTTGGAGCGGGGGATGAACAGCGATGTGGGGTTGATGAGCCTATGGCGGCGCTTTCAGGAGAGGGCGAGGCGAGCTCAATCTATTCCTCTGAGAGGTCCTCTGTGGGCTGTCTACCTGGATGAGGTCTACTTGCGGGTGAAGGGAAAGCCCTGGTGGGGACTTTTGGCTCTAGGGGAAATCCGGGAAGGCCAGCGCCACTACATAGGGGTCACTCTATCTGGGGATCGTGGTGGGGAGGCTTGGGAAAGGTTTTTGGAGGGTTTAGGCCTTCCCGAAGGCGGTCAGGGCATCACTGTGGTTCATGACGGAGATCAAGCCATTGCTGGAGCAGTGCAGATAGTGCTGCCCTGGGCTGTGGAGCGGCGCTGCGTGTGGCATGAGATCCAGAACCTCATCCGGCGAGCCAGGGATGACTATCCCCAGGATGAGGCCCGTCAGCGCCAGGTGATTGGACAAGAGATCCCTGCCCTGCGAAGGGGTTGGCCACCCCCTCCCCGGACTACTTCCCCCATTGAGCGGGGGTTCAAAGAGTTACGGCCCGCCAGAGGCGGGGCCCATGGATGGATTTGGTTCTCGACAAGGAGCAACTAACTTCCTTAAGGCTTGGATTGCCAAAGAGAACCTAAGAGTCCAGGGACGGGACTGGTTAGAGGCATTCGTGGTATAGTCATAAGGACCAAAGTCTACGCACCGAAGGCAAACCCTAAACTAAAGCATGAATCGTTGAGACACTATCGGTCCATTCCAGCCCTTGACATTTGGATGGCGAGGAGTATAAAGATATTGTCCCCCTATAGTGACCGGGTTCTACGGGAAATGAGAGGCAGCGCTTGATTGGGGAGGAACCAGTGTCAAGGCCGCTCAATGGTATCACTAGACCCATCTTTTTTCATCGCATCGGGTAGTATTAGCGTTGCCTAAAGCTGGTCTGGGCCTGAAGGAGGAACCTCGATATGCGATCATCAAGCTAACAAATCTCTGGAAGGGTACGGCCGAGCACCCAATTACAAGGAGAGAGGCAAATGCACAAAGAGGATAACTATTGGAAGAAACTTATGGGGCAAAGGCTGTCGCGTCGCCAGTTGCTGCGAGGGACGGGCCGCGCGGGCATGGGCCTGGTTGGCGTGGCCCTCATAGGATGCGCCGCTGCCCCCTCCCCCACTCCCGCCCCCACGAAACCTGGGGCTACCCCGGCGGCCAGAGCCACCCCTACGCCTACTGCTGTTAAGCCATCAGCCGGTGGAACCCTGAAGTTCGGGCAATTCACCATTACCGGCTTCGACCCCCACACCAACCTGGCTGGCTCCAATGACGACTGGCTCAAGCCCCAGGTCCTGGACAAGCTCCTTGAGACGGATGAAAAAGGGAAGGTCATTCCCAATCTATACACATCGTGGGAGACACCCGATCAGCTTACATTCATCGGCAAATTGCGCCGGGGGGTGAAGTTCCACGATGGCACCGATCTCACCGCGGAGGTGGTGCGGTTTAGCCACGACCGGGTAATGAACGGCGATCCTCCGGTAACCCGGCAATCGGCTTTCAAGGACGCTTTGGCTGCCATCGATGTGGTGGATGACTACACCGTTAGATACCGTCTCAAAGAACTAAATGCCGGGTTCGCCTACTTTATGGCCGACCGAAATACGGGACGCATTGCATCTCCATCAGCCGTCAAGAAGTACGACAACGACCTGAGGCGGGTAGGGGTGGGTACCGCCCCGTGGCTGGTAACGGAGTGGGTCAAGGACGACCGCATTGTCCTCAAAAAGTTCCCGAACTACTGGGACAAGGGTTTCCCCTACTTGGATGAGATAAACGTTAAGGTGGTTCCGGAGAACACCACTGCTCTTACCATGGTCAAGACGGGTGACCTTCATTTCTACACAGAGCTGGCGCCCAAAGATGTGGCCTCAGTTAAAGCTGATCCCAACCTGGTTGCGGTAGTGAATACCACTACCGGTTACACTGGCTTTTTAATTAACCAGAGGCGATTCCCCTTTAACATTAAGGCTTTACGCCAGGCTTTCACCTACGCCGTGGATAGGGAGGCAATTGTCAAGGCTGTCTTCCTAGGCCTCAACCAGGTGGCCGGAGGTTTCTTCGGTCCCGTGCATGCCTATTACGACCCTGCCATCAAACCCCTACCCTACGACCCCGTCAAGGCCAAAGAAAAGCTGAAAGAAGGGGGATATCCCGAGGGCTTTGAGTTTGAAGCGGAGGTGGCTAGCCAATATGATGTCCGGGTTCAGTATACCGAAGCGGTGAAGGATATGGTGGCCAAGATAGGCATTAAGATGAACATTAAGCTTATGGATCAGGCAACGGTTATGGCCCGGGCGCAACGGGCAGACATGCAGCTATGGGTTATGGAGTCCTCCGGCGCCGAGGATCCGGACAGACACCTGGTACTAAATTTGCACAGCACCAAGGGCACCTACGGCAAAGCCTTTTTTGGTGGTACAGAAGAGGCCAAGGAAGTGGATGCCCTCATGAACAAAGGGAGAATCACCTATAACGAGGAGGAGCGTTTCAGAATCTACTCCCAACTGCAACGAAAAATGGTGGACGACGCTTATGGCGGCTTGTGGCTGGTGTACCGCAACACCCGCATGGTTCACCGCAAGGAGCTTAGAGATTACGTGCCTAGTACCGGCCCCAACGATGTCTATCTGAAGAAGGTTTGGCTGACCAAGTGACAAGGAGAACAAATGACTATGGGAAAGAGACTAGAGGAAAAGGTTCATCCGAAGGATAGCGTGGTTTTAGTCATCGACATGCAGAATGACTTCTGCCATGAAAATGGTGTGGAGGCAAAGGCTGGCTCGGACGTCTCTATGGCACAAGAGATGGCACCGCGACTGGTAGCCTTTTTGCATGCGGTCCGTCAGGCGAAGGTGCCCATCATCTTCGTGCGCGTCACTCGAGATGAATGGAGCCGCTCCCCGATATGGGAGGACGCCATGGAAAAACGCGGCCTCCTGGAGCCACCCCTGTGCTGGGAGGGCACCTGGGGAGCCGAGTTCTATGGCCCGGTACAGCCTCAGCCCGGAGACCGGGTGATGACCAAGCATCGCAACAGTTGCTTTATTGGCACCGAGCTAGACTTGATTTTGCGTAGTCGGGGCATCAAGAACATTATTCTCACTGGGGTAGCTACCAGTGGCTGCGTGCGCTCCACAGCTCGGGATGGCTATCAAATGAATTACTATGTGGTTTTTGTGGGCGATTGCTGCGCCACTTCAAGCGTCCGGGCCCATGAAGAGACCCTACGAAGTGCCTGGTACGCTGAGGTAGTCACAGCCAAAGATCTCGGGGCAATTTGGCAACAGGCGCATGCGCCGGGCGCTTAAAGATGTAGCAACGTGAAAGGAGAAGAAATGGCACAACCGACGGAATATTTCAACACCAAAGTCATCGTGAACGATATGGAGAAAGCCCTTGGCTTCTACCAGGATTTCCTGGGACTGCGGGCAAGGTCGCAGCGCATAATCACTCCGGGGATAGCGGAGGTAGGCGTCTATGAAAGGCTCTTCGGCGTCCGTAGTCCTCATTTTTGGGAGATCTCTATGGAGACGGACCCTGAGCTGCACCGGGGGGTAACCCTCATTCAGTGGTACTCTCCCCAGGGCAAGCCCCGTGACCAAAATCTGAGGATGTGCGATCCTGGCTTTGCGTGGGTGGGCATTCCCCTCCAGGTGCCGCCCCGGAAGGAGCTGAGAACGACTTACGAAAGGGCCCCCCATAGTCTGATCAACAAGTTCATCTCGCCTCCCATGCACCTAACCGGGCTCCCTGATACCTACCGCTGCTGTTTCTGTTACGACCCGGATGGCAATCTGGTTGAGCTGACGACCAATGATCACCTTTCCACGGTGGTCAAGGACATGGACCGAATGCTCGCCTTCTATCGGGACACCCTGGGGTTAAAGGTGGGCTTCGATGACACCGTAACTCCGGACAGCCTGAGAGGCCGAGAGTATGAGATGCTCCTGGGCATCCCGACGCCTCACGTGAGGGTAGTCCGTCTCTTCTGTGAGAATGACTTGGCATCTCGCAATGGCGGCATCGAGTTTCTCCAGTGGTTCTCGCCCCAGGGGCAGCCCCTGGAGGGCAAACGCAACATATGGGACGTAGGCCCTAGGTTTGCCGCCATCATGGTGAGGAACCTGGACGCCGTCTACGATGAGCTGGTAGGGAAGGGGATAGAATGCTTTTCGCCATCCGTGGAACACGGGGCCTGGAAGGCCCTCTTCCTTTACGATCCGGAAGGAAACATATTTGAGCTTATCGATGACGTATCCCACCAGGACATGCGTCGCTAGCCTACAACCCAAGGTGTTTATAACTATGCTATCGCTAATGATTTTTTCCCTTCAACGAAGAAGGTGGAAGTGAAAAGGATGACTTCAATGTTGAAAAAGGAACATCTTTATTGGTCGACTGCCTCCGAGAGACGACTCTCTCGCCGGAAGCTGCTCCGGAGCCTCCTACAGGCTGGGATAGGAGTTGCCGGCGTCTCCGTCCTGGGCTGCGCCACCCCTAAAGCTGCTCCCACTGTTTCTTCCCCGGTTTCGGGTCCCACCAAAACTCCCACTGTTTCCTCCCCAACTCCAAGTCCCACCAAAGCCCCGACGGCAAAATTATTGGACACCTTAACCGTTGCCATGAGGCAAGATATCAACAACTTGGATCCACAGTTTCTGAGTGGCATTGAAAACCACACCTATTATGTTTGCGTATTCGATAGCCTCACCCATTTTGGGCGAGACCTGCAAGTAGTGCCCGGGTTGGCCACCAGTTGGAAGGCCCTCAACGATACCACCTGGGAGTTCAAGTTGAGGCAGGGGGTGGTGTTCCACAACGGCGAGGAGTTCGATGCCGAGACGGTGAAGTTCAGCATTGAGCGCGTTAAAGACCCCCAATTCAAATCAGCCTTCGCCGGCACCATAGTTCAGGTGAGCGGGTTGGAGGTGAAAGACAAATACACCATCCATATCATCACCAGTTCCCCCGACCCTCTTCTCTTGAAAAGGTTGGCTGACTCCGGCATCTACATTGTCCCTCGAAAATATATCGAGGCCAACGGCCACGAGATTATGAAGACCAAGCCCATAGGGACGGGGCCTTACAAATTTGTCAAATGGGTGAAGGACGAAGTACTCGAGTTGGAAATCGCCTTTCCTGATCATTATCGGAAACCCAAAGCCAAAAGGATCCTCACGAAGGGGATCCCCCAAGAGGCGACCCGGGTGGCTGCCCTGCAAACAGGAGCAGCCGACATCGTCTGGGATGTGAGTGCCGATCTGATAAAGAAAGTAGAAGAGACTTCCGGCCTGAAGATAAAAACGGCAGGTAGCGTGAGTGTGCCCCATATTCAAATAAGCCAGTATGGCGAGGGTCCCTTACGGGACAAGAGGGTGAGACAGGCCCTCAACTACGCCGTGGACCGGGAGAGCATCGTTAAGAACCTGTTTTTGGGCTATTATAAGACCGTCCCCAGCCCCCTGGTGCCCATGTGCTTCGGTTACGACGATGCCCTGAAACCTTACCCCTATGACCCCAAGAAAGCCAAGGAGCTGCTGGCGGCAGCCGGCTACCCAAGTGGATTCGAGCTTATCTTCACCGTGCCTGCTTCAGCCTATCCCAAAACAGAAGAATACGTCCAGGCCATAGCCAACTACCTGGCCGAGGTTGGGGTGAAGGCTAAGCTGAAGTTTGACCCCACGAAATCCTTTGATGCCTTTTCACGAGAGCTACGGACTACGGAAGGGGGGCCAGAGGGGATTTTTCATGTGACCCCAGGTTGCACCCCAAATATAGACGCTGACGACATTCTGTGGCGTTACTATTATACCTGGGACGCTAAGCTGGGCAGTGGCAACCGCCTCTATTTCTCCAATCAAGAGCTGGATAGGTTGATCCAGGCGGCCCGCTCCACGCTGGATCAGGAGCAGCGAAAGAAGCTTTATGCTCAGGCTCTCCGCATTGTCCAAGAGGAGGCCTATGCTATCTTTCTGTGGGAAATGCCTTATCATTACGGCTTTAACAGCCAGAAACTTAAAGATATTTACCCTCGAACCTATAATCTCAATCCCTGGGATGTGGAGCCAGCGTAACCCTATTGGTGTGATTCACCCTTAAAGGGAAAAGGAGGAGAGCATGGGACGGAGCCTAGCGGAAAAAGTCAATCCCAAGGAAAGCGTGGTCATAGTCATCGACATGCAGAACGACTTCTGCCACGAAGACGGTGCCCACGGTAAGCACGGCGGCGACCTATCCATGGGCCAGGAGATGGCGCCCCGGTTGGCATCTTTTCTAGAGGACGTGCGGCGGGCCGGGGTTCCCATAATCTTTGCCCGCTGCGCCTTGGACGAGTGGAGCCGCTCCGAGGTGTGGGAGGATGCCATGGATAAACGGGGCCTCCAGGACCCGCCTCTGTGTGAGGAGGGCACCTGGGGGGTGGAGTTCTATGGCCCGATACAGCCCCGCCGGGGTGAGAGGGTGATGACCAAACACCGCAACAGTTGCTTTATCGGCACGGACCTGGATCTAATCCTGCGCAGTCGGGGCATAAAGACCATCATTCTCACCGGAGTGGCTACCAACGGCTGTGTGCGTTCCACGGGCCGGGATGGCTACCAGACAAACTACTACGTGGTCTTCGTGGAGGACTGCTGCGCCACCAGCTCGGGCGTTCAAGCTCATGAGGAAACCATGCGTCACGCCCGCGGCTATGCCGAGGTAGTTTCTGCCCGGGATTTGGTCTCCGTCTGGCAAGTGGCCAAGAGGGCACTGGCCGCTAGCTAGTCGACTCCCTGAGGTGCCTCAAACCCGCAGCATCAACGACGAGCGCTATGCTGGGTGCCAATATTGATGGGCTCGTTTACGTAGAGATCGCCGTTTCTAATCTTGATGTTATATCCACATTCCGGGTTGGTGCAGACCCAGGCCTTATAATGTATCGCCGCTCCTTGACTGCCAAAGTCTGAGAGGGGAACCAAATCCCCCGTCTTGCACTTCTGACACCGAGGATAAGAAGAAAACTCCATGACATCCACCTCCCAACCGTTAAACCAACTGGGGTGAGTATACACCAGGGAGACGGGCCTTGACAACCTTATCGGCCTCACTTAAGGCTCAATTATAAATATATTAAAATGGACGCCCATTCTGCTATACTCTGGGTGTAGTACAGATTATGGACGCGGAGAGGGAGCATTGTACCAAATTCTCCTCGTAGGAGAAAAAGGAGAGGGAGCGTTGGCCCGAGGGCTGCGCCACGATGGGTTTACGGTGACCAGTCTGTCCACCAACTCCATCGACCACCAAGAGACGCTCTCCATGGACCCCGATGTTATCATCGTTAACATCTCTCAGCTTTCCCCAGAGGATGAAAGCCGGTGGTTGGAAGGCAGCCGCGCCCTGGCTCCCATTATCGCTATCCTTACTATGGAACGGCTCACCGAGCTTCACCTCATCGGAGCCGTAGATGATTTCGTCGTCTCCCCCAGCTCTGCTGTGGAGATAGCGGCGCGAGTACGCCGGATAATTCGGCAACAAAACGTCACTGACGGCAAACAGGACATGATCCAATGCGGCGACCTGGTCATCGACCCAACTCGATACGAGGTGATGGTGGGGCAGCAACCCGTCAGCCTGACATACAAAGAATACGAGCTACTTCGTTTCCTTGCCACTCACCCCAACAAGGTTTTCACTCGGGATGCCCTTCTCAATCAGGTGTGGGGGTATGACTATTACGGTGGGGCCAGGACAGTAGACGTGCACATTCGCCGCCTGCGGAGCAAGCTGGAGGATGCCACCCACTCCTTCATTGAGACGGTGCGCAACGTGGGCTACCGTTTAAGGGAATCAAGAGCGGCGCCGGGCACCCCACACCTGGCTGGGAATTGAGCCCATTTCTCGCGGACGTAGGAATCCACATTATCTTTGAAAGCCTTGACATCAAAGGCGAGGGCCCTTCGTCGCAACTCCCAGGGGTCGAAATCCTCCTCCTTGAAGGCACGAACCACCTCTACCAGCGCCTGAGCTGTCTGAGGATAGAAAAAGCGGCCGGTGATCCCCTCCTCCACAGTATCCAGGGCACCGCCCCCTTTGTAGGCGATGACCGGCCGCCCCGATGCCAGGGCCTCCACGGGGGCGATACCAAAATCCTCTTCTCCGGGAAAGATAAAGGCTCGACACCGAGCCAGGGCCTCCACCACCGCCGGAGCTGGAAGCCGCCCCACAAAGCGCACGTTGGGCTTAGCCATGGCCTCCAGGGCAGGACGGTCTCGCCCTTCCCCGATGACGATCAGAGGCAGGCCCAACTCGTTGAAGGCCTGGACCGCCAAATCTACCCTCTTGTAAGGGACCAGGCGCGAGACGATTAGAAAGGGGCCTCCCCTATCGGCGAGAGGATGGAAAAGGCTGGTGTCCACGGGAGGATAGATGAGGTCCGCCTCCCGATGGTAGCAGCGCCGGATCCGCTCCACCACCGTGTGGGATATGCCCACAAAGTAGTGCACCCCTTGGCTACGCGCGGCATCCCACCGCCGCAGGGCCGGGATGGCCAGCGAGAGGGCCAGCCGCGCCAGGGGATGAACTCTTTCCCGTTTCAGGTATTGGCCCGGGCTCCAGAGGAAGCGGGGTGGGGTGAGGCAGTAGTTAATATGGCAGGTGCCTGGGGACACCGATACGCCATGGCAAAAGCCGCTGCTGTTGCTAATGACTACATCGAATCCGGCCAGGTTCAGCCGAGAAAAGGCCAGGGGGTAGAAGGGCAAGAAGGGCTGATGATGCTCTTTGGCCCAGGGCAAGGCTTGCATAAAGGAAGGGCGAATATCCCACTGTCGATAGGGATGAGGCAGGGCTTCGGCATGACATAAGGAGGTGAAGATGGGGGCCTGGGGATAGACCTGATGCAGGGCCTCCAGAACCCTCTCCGCCCCACCCCACTGGTTGAGCCAATCGTGAACTATGGCGACTTTCAACTGCTCTTCGTCTTCCGCTGTTCGCGAGCGGAGCATTTCCATGAGAATAACATTGCTAAACGCCTCACCCTTCGTGGCTAGATAATACCACAAATCCCCGCGACTTAGCTCCTCATGGCCCGGGGCCTCCCGCATTCATGGATATCTCAAACTCCACCTTCACCACCTCTTCGTAAGGCATGTTGATCTTGTTGAGCCAGGAAACAAAAGTCTCTCTGTTTGGGGCCTCGACCTCGCAGATCACTCTCCCGGTGCTGGTATCACCGTGGATCTTCAGTATATTGACACTCATCTGGGCTGCCGTTTGACCCCCCTGGGATAGCATCTCCCGGGTGAAACCGGGCAGGCTGTGTAATCCGATGAACTTGGGCATCCTATTCTCCTTTCTGGTTGCTGGCATAGCGGACCCTTCCTCTTACTGGAGCCTTTTAGGCAATTATAATCGTCACCATGAGAATTGTATGCAATCCAGACTACATTTCCGTGGCTGGTCGCGCCTTTTTGACGATGCGCAAAAAAGCGCTAGCAGGTTAATACAAACCGCCCTTTCCCCCTAAGTGATTAGGGTCAGCCAGATATCGGACACAACCACCTGGTTGCACCGCATCCCTCTTTTTGGTAATATGGGGCATATCGAAGTGATCATGAACTCCACGGTGCTCGTGCTAAACCAGAACTATATTCCCCTTCACCTCTGCAGCGTGCGGCGGGCGGTGGTTCTCATCCATCGGGGCAAGGCGGAGATGGTGGAAGCTGGTCTCGGCCTCCTGCGCAGTCCCCGCCATACCTTTCCCTATCCATCGGTCATCCGCCTGGGCCAGGTGGTCAAACCCCCCCTCCTCCACCCCAAACTTACCCGCCGCCAGATCTTCATCAGGGACAAACACACCTGCCAGTACTGTGGTACTGAGACCAGAGACCTTACCCTGGATCACGTCACGCCCCGCTATCTGGGGGGCAGACACGCCTGGGAAAACCTGGTCAGCGCCTGCAAGGCGTGCAACCGCCGCAAAGGAGGGCACACACCAGAGCAGGCTCACATGAAGCTGCTTCGGCCACCCACTCCCCCTAAAAAGAACGGCTACTTCCCCTTTCTCCTCATCCCCCAAATTCACAATCACCCGGCCTGGCTCAAGTTCTTCCCTCTGGGCACAGAGACTATGCTGCCTCCCCATTAGCGCCCCTTCCAGGTCTACTGTCCTATCTCAGCCGCTCTTTTTCCAGAGACCAGAAAGCTGGTGTAGAAGTCGTGGACATAGTTAGCTCCCCGGCCCAGGATGAGGCCGGTGAGAACCTCCCCCAAATAGGGCAGGCGAGGCGAGATGTCCAAGAAGACCCTCATCATGTCCAGGCCATAGGCCAACGAGAGGCCAACACCAACTGCCACCGCGATGTACTTCAGATGCCGCTTCTCCCCACCCAAAACAACGATAAGGTCCGAGAACAGATACTCCGTCATACTCTCACAGAGGAAGGCCAGAGCCAGAACCACCGTCAGAGGCGTTAAAGCTTCCACTTATCCACCTCCTTTTTCTTCCTCAATTGCCGGGGCGGGAGGGATGAGCCAGTTCCGCCATCTTTCCCAGGTATCCCCGGGGCAACGGGTGGGGAAGGCGGGGAGGGCCACTTCCTTGTGACCTACGATGGGAATGTGCCATCCCAGGGCCAACTGGAGATTGGCCAGAAGCTTTGCCGCCGCCTCCCTCTGGGCCAGGGGTGGTGGCTCACGAGTGAAATCCCCCGTCAGGCAAATTCCCACCACCTCCCAGTTTCTCCCCGCTACGTTGTAACGAGTCTGCATCACGTCCCCCACGTACTCCACCGTGCCCCCCTGGTGTACCAGAAAATGATAGCCGATACCTGGCCAGCCCAGAACATCTCGATGGTATGAGGCGACGGCGGCTGCCGTGCTGTCCTGGGGCACGCCTGAATGATGCACCACCAGGTAGCGGATCTGGGAGAGCTGTCGCCAAGGGTAGGATTGTCCGGGCAGCCCATCCCGTAGATCCACCACCCCCTTCAGGTTGCCGATGGTAACCGTGGGTCGCTTCTCTTTGGTTTCACCTCGAGGCAGGCTTCCTAAGACAGCGGCCATGGCATCGTCGAAAAAGGCGTTCTGCTCTCGTTCCCACTCCTCCGTGCCCTCCAGGAGCCAAAAGGCGACGCCCCGTACCCCCAGCTCCGCCAGCCGCCGCACATAGAGAGGGTACAGCTCCGCCCGGCGGGCCTTAGACACCGTAGGGTCGGTGCAGCCGGCTTCGGTGACCCACATTTCCTTATCTCGATACATGTCCCAGCCCGTCAGGAAGCGAAGCCCCCACTGCCCATCGGTCATGGCCCAATCCGGTTGCCAGTAGCCGTGCCCCGCCAGGGCATCGCAGGCGGCGATGGAGCGCCAGCAGCTTAGCCACCAGGTGAGGTCGTTGTACCCTGGATTGACGGCCAGCCCCGGCCACAAAAGGTGAATGTCCGGGAAACGGCTGCGCAGGCGAGGAATGGCCTCCAGTGCCCAGGCATCGAACTCCTCGGCCCCCCAGGGGCCGAAACCCTCCCAGGGGGCGTTGGGCTCGTTAAGGAGCTCAAAAACGGAGTAGCCCAGGCTCATGATACTTTCCACCACCGGAGAAACCTCGTCCACAAACTCCTGGGGCTGGGGTGGCCGCCCGGGCCAGAAGAGACGGGTTATCACCTCCGCCTGGGGCAAGAGCTCCTTCACCCGACGAAAAACCTCCCACTGGTTCAGCGTCATCATCTTCACCAGGTCGGGATGGGCCAGGGTCAGCTTGTGGAGGGCGGACTCCGGCCACAAGGGTCGATTGTCGCCGTGGATGCCGATGAGCATCACGCTCTCCCTACTGATAGATGCCCACTAATAGGGCATCGGCCGGATTGGCTGGGTTGAAAAAGATGAGGGCACAGTAGCGGCCCGCCACCATCTCCCCGGCGGGGATATTTCGGGCCACCGCCACCCCCTCCAGCCAAACGGGAAGGCTCCCCGCCACCTGCACCGTGGCCCGATAGGTGTTGCTGTCAAAGGCCTTTACCACACCCCTTTTCACTTCCATCCTACCCTCCATCACACCCTCGCCAAAAACAGGCGCTGACGATAGACCGTCGGTTTCGTAGCCGCGTAGTCCAGGCGTATGCCCTCAATACGGCGACGCGCCGCCGAAAGGCCGGCCCGCGGGTCGGTTATCTCCACCACATCGTAAAGCTCCTGGCCGCAGTTGGCAGGCACCGTAACCTCGCCTCCCATGGTATCCCGCAGTGCCTTTTGAAGCTGAGTCTGACCCCGATCCTGGGTCTGAGCGGATGTGCTCAGGTTCAGGTCATGAACCTGAAAAAGACGGGGGCCCATGGCCGAGACCTCGCCCCAGTCCGGGGCATCATAGAACACCCCCTGGCCGAAAACCTGGACCCGGTTGATGACGGCGGCGCTGGTGCCGTAGCGTCCTTCTATAAGGGGATGGTCGGTGCCGTAGGCGTAATCGACAGCGTCGCCGCCCTGAGGGTTCTTAACATAGCCCCGGCTATTGTGAAACAGGATGACATCCGGCACCATGGCCAAAAGACGCTCCACGGCGCCCAGGCTGCTATCACTGGGATGAACGGTGAAGGCCGGGCTATGGTCAGTGATGGTCTGGCTAACACTTAAAGAAGAAAGTTCCAGACCGGCCCGAGAGAAGAGAAAGCGCAGAATCTGAAAAACGCTCTGGACACCAGCTTCCCAGGCGAACTGGCGGCGTGCCTTCCACTCCCTCAGCAGGCTCCAGGCATCCTCACCTCGAACCAGCAGGATGGCCTTTCCCCCCTGAGAGCGGTGCTCCCAGCTCCGGATCCAGAAACTGAGCCCAGGGGACGATTCCACCCCTATTTCCGTTCGATAACCAGGGCTCACCGCCACCTCCGAGCCCAGCTTGATGGCAGCATAGGCTCCGCTGCCCAAAGCGTTGAAACGACCGTCGTCGTTTCGTAGCTCCATCTCTAGCCCGCCCGGGACTTGAGCCGCAAGGCGAATTACGTCCTGGGTAATATCTGCAATGGCCGGAGCGAGAGAAGCTCTCCACACTCCAGAGGGCGAGGAAAGCCAAACATAGGATGCACTATAGGCCAGGGCGAGACCGTAGCTGCCCGAGAAGTCGAAGGGGACCGGCTCCCGCCACAGGTTCTCGATGAACTCTGCCGTGCTAAGGGAGTGGGTCCAAAGAGGGCGCTGATAGCTAACAGTGCCACTGTACTTCTCCACGAAGAAGGCGCGGAAGACGCCGGGAAAGCCCAGGAAGGGGCAGCGGAACTCAACGTTGGAACCGGAACTGGCGGTAGAGACCTCCGCCAGAGAAGACCACAGCCCCGGGTCCAAGGAATAGCCATCGCCATAGAGACAGCTCCATACCTGGAAGTCGCCATGGGAATCCTGGCCGCAGACCAGAAGGTTCCAATCTCCCCGATGGATGCACGTCAAACCGGTGATGGCCGAGGCACTGTTGCTCCACGGAATGGGAGAGCCCCATGCTCCGCTAGTGCGTAGAAGGACGTATATTGTGGCCGAGAGGGAATAGAAAAGGGCGGCATCGCCGTTGGCCTTGACATCGGCGGCTAGCCACCCCACGGGCGACGGAGCGGCCACCACCGTCACTGGTGAGGCGAAGGTAGCTCCGTAATCGGTGCTCTCCCGAACCGCGATAGTCTGCTGGTCGCTATCCACGGAAAAGAGAAGCACTGTAGCCCCTTCGCTGCCCAAGGCGACGCCAGAGACGTCCGACACCTGTCCCATCCCCGACCAGGAAGCGAAGTTGCTCTGTGGCTCCGGGTTGGTCACTCGTTGCAGAAAGAGTTGATAGGTGGCGGGGTCCACCCGAGCTCGAAGGAGAGAGCCATCGCCCGGCATGGTGGCGGCATGGTGATAGTCGGCTTCGCTGCCAGTATAGAGGCGGCTCCACCACAGACGGGCCAGCCCAGCCACTCGGTCTAACACCTCCACCTTCAGATAGGGTAGGCGGCTGCTCTTTTTCTGGGCAGCCAGGAGGGTGGCCGAAAGGCTCCTCATACTAAGGGCCCCAATCGGTGGCCTGGCTGGGCAAGGGTTGATAGGGGCGATAGAGCTGACGCACCCTAACGGTGTTCTTCTTGGCGGCCTTCGCCAGATCTCTGGCGAAGGCCGCCAAGAGCTCCTGCCCCCAGATGAGGTAGTCCCGCCATACCCCCGCGCCCCCTACGTTTATCCGGTTGGTAGCGTAGCTGGCCCACTCCAGGGCAGCATAGGCAGCCCCACCGGTGGCTACCACCTCCTCTAGAGGAACCGGAATGGTGGAGGTAGTAGCATTCAGGGTATGGAGCTTCCCGTAGTACACCTTCACCGCCTCCCCAGCCTCGGGGGCGTTGTCCACCAAGAGGGACAGGGTATCGCCCCACACACTAAAAGACACGTATCGGGGGGGATAGTAGCCCACCGGGTACTCCACCGCCTCTACCACCACCCGATCGGTCAGGGAGGCTAGGGACAGCTCCCGGCTGCCCGCCGTGGTGGTCAAGCTGGCAGTGGCCTCCAGAGGCACCGCCAGACTGAACTCAGCGACGGCGCGCTGGATATGGCGATCCAGCTCGTTGTCTGTCCAGCGATAGTTGGCAGCATCCTCGTCATGAAGGTCGCGCCGCAGGCGGGCCCTCATCTGCCCTGAGTCCATAGTTTTCCTCCTTGAGGTTAATGAGGCCAGTATGAATGTCCAGGGTCGCCCCCACGCCTACCAGGCCGTACCTTCTCTCCAGCTCCAGGGTAAGACGCCGCAAGGCGTGCTGGGCCCGCCGCGCTTCCAAGGCCGTCGCCTCGGCGGTCAACTGGGCCAGACGCAGAGCATAGAGCTCTTCCGACGCAATACTCAAAAGTACCTTGGCCATTCCGCACCCTTAGCTACTGGTCACCGTTTCCCAAGTGGTGCCGTTGTAGACTTTGAGCTTACCGGCGGCGGTATCGAAGTATATATCCCCGGCGCTGGGGCTGGCCGGCGCCGCAGCGGCGGTGCCGGCACGAAAGAGTTTCCCCGCCCCCACCACCACATCGTCCTGAAAATCCACCCGGCCGTCGATCTCGCCTCCCACGCCGCTATTCTTGATGGGCGCTCTCAGGTCTATTTGCCCCGTGCCACTGACCTGAAGGACAGCATCGTAGTTGGCTTCTGGAATCAACGTTAAGGGCGCACCCGTCGCCGAGAGAACAGCATTGCTACCGTTGTGATATAAGGCCAGTTCTTGCGTCCCGTTGCCGTTGTAGATCCTTAGCCAGCCACCGGCGTTGGCGGCATCGTCGTTAAACTGAAGCTTCTTCACCGCACCAAAGAAAAGCTCCAGGGCACTGCCGGCGCCATTTTGAGCAATCTTGAGGGCCGGGTCCTCGGTAGCGGAGCGGGTTATCTCCTTGAGCCAGCCCAGCTCATCCAGGCCCTGAACCACGCTGTATTCCTCGCCCACCAATCTCAGGGGCATAATCCACCTCCTCTAACTCAAGATGTAGTCGGCGCTTAGGCTGAAGGATGTGCCCGAAAAAGCGGTTACCTTCAGATACAGGAGAGACCCGCGGGCATCAGGCACCGCCAGGGCGCAGCGCCCGGTGGCCGTGAATCGCTTAGAGGCGCCGCCGAACCACAGGGACTGGCGGGGGTTCCACAACAGAACCTGAACGTCCAGGCTGTTCAGCGCCGTCCCGGTTATGGTGACATCGAAGCGGCACTGCTCATAGCCCTGGCAGTCCACCGCGCCTGAGGCATCCCCCGGGTCGGCGGCGTCCACGCTGGTGACCCCGCTGCGATGCAGCGCCGGAGCGGTTCCCTCATACACCGGCCCCTTGGGAATTCCGTTCTGGTCTATCCTTACGTTGGCCATTGATTCCCCCCTTTAGTCCTGCACCCCCACCAGCTTGGCCAGCTTGAGGGCGTTGAAAAGGGCCGCCGCCACATACCATTTGACCCGGGTGCGGGTGGCATCCTTGGCCTCCAGGCTGCCCACTCGCTCCACCTGAAGTCCCCCGGGAGAGGTGAGACCCGCCACCCCACCCTCTCCCAACTGAATGACGTAGACGGTGGAGCAGTCGGTGCTGGTGCCCACTGTCTTGGCATCGGAGATCCAATCGCAGACACCGATGGGGATGCCATTGTAGACCGGGATGATCTGGCCGAACTGATTCCGGTCCGTCTCCAGGAAGCCACTGCCGCTGGCACGGCTGAGGCTGGTGAGCTTGCGGCGGCTGCGTTTGCTCATAAGGAGGAGGTCCGGTCGGCCGCCCTTTATCTTGTCGATGAGCTCGTCCAGCTTGTCCAGGGTGAGGGTAGCGCCGTTGGTGCCCATGGACACCGTCTGGCCGGAGGAGCACAGCTTGTCGATGCCGTCGAAAGCCTTAGGGTCGATTGTGGCATCGCCATTGATAAAGGTGTCGTCGAACTTTTGCTGAACTGCCTTGGCCTTGAGCTGGATGACGGCCGCCTCCAGGTCCTGGATGTTGCTGCGGGTGGCGCGGAGAAAGTTGTCTACGTCGGCGTCGCCCCCCAGGATTTTCAGGGTGGCGGTAACCTGAGTGAAGGTAGGGGTGGACTCGGCCCAGGCGTCACCCACGTCGTAGAAGGCGGCGGTGGCGGCCTGGTTTTCCCGGTTGTAGGTCAGGCCATTGCCCACGATCTCGATGAAGGGGAGCACCTGAAGGATGGGGCTGTCATAGATGACCGTTTCGATGACCCCGGTCAAGAGGGTGTCCTGGGACAGTTTGGCCGCCTCGGCCAGAGTTAGAGCCATGGTTTACCTCCTTTTTGATTGTTTTATTTTTTGGTGTCCCGCAGGGGCGGTTCGCGAACCGCCCCTACCTGTTCATCTGGGCTAGATGATAGAACTTATATTCTAAATACGTCAAGGGGAGGATGTCACAGGTTGACTACCCGGTGAGTGATGGCTATAGTGGGCCACGGGTGGCATAGATGAGCGAGAGAACGAAGCCGTTTCAGCAGTATGTAGCCGCTATTGACGGCAACCTGAGAGCGGGGGTGGCCACTGAGCGTACCTATTATCCTGCCCTTAAGTCACTGCTTGAATCCATCAGCCAGGAGATAATGGCCCTGAACGAGCCCAAGCGCGTCGAATGCGGCGCCCCGGACTTCCTAATCACCAGGGGCTCAGTTACCGTCGGCTATGTGGAGGCCAAGGACATAGACAAGAGCCTGGACGAGGTGGAGCAGACCGACCAGCTTAAGCGCTATCGGGATTCCCTCACCAATCTTGTCCTCACTAATTACCTGGAGTTTCGCTGGTATGTGGACGGGGAGCGGCGTCTCTCGGCTCGTCTGGGTATGCTGGCGAAAGACGGCAAGGTCAAGGGGGATGGGGTAGGAATCGAAGATGTCGCCGAGCTCCTGGCCAGCTTTCTCAGCCATCGGGCCGAGGCCGTTGGCACACCCAGAGAACTGGCACAGCATATGGCTCGCCGGACACGCCTGATCCGTGACCTTATTATCGCCGCCTTTGAAAAGGAAAGGGAAAGGGGTTCCCTCCACACTCAGCTATCTGCCTTTCGCGATAACCTGATTCCCGACCTCTCCCCGGGGCAGTTCGCCGACATGTATGCTCAGACCATCGCCTACGGCCTCTTCGCCGCCCGGGGCACAAACTCCGAAGGCAAGGGGTTCACCCGCCAGAATGCCGCTTACCTCTTGCCCAAGACCAACCCATTTCTGCGCAAGCTCTTCAACCACATCGCCGGGCCCGATCTAGACGACCGCATCGCCTGGCTGGTGGACGACCTGGCCGAGATGCTGGCCCAGGCAGATATGGCATCCATCCTCCGAGACTTTGGCAAGCGCACCGCCAGGGAAGACCCAGTGGTGCACTTCTACGAAACCTTTCTCGCCGACTATGATCCCAGGGTGCGGGAGATGCGCGGCGTTTATTACACGCCGGAGCCGGTGGTCTCCTACATCGTGCGCTCCATTGACTACCTCCTGAAGACCCGTTTCAATAAACCCCGGGGACTGGCTGACCCCAATATTTATATCCTTGACCCGGCGGTGGGCACCGCCACCTTCCTGTATATGGTGGTGAACGAGATTTATCAGGCGATGGTCAGCCAGGGGCAAAAGGGTATGTGGAATGACTACGTGGATGAGAAGCTCCTGCCCCGCCTCTTCGGTTTCGAGCTGCTCATGGCTCCCTACGCCGTGGCCCATCTGAAATTGGGGCTGCTCTTGCAGGAGACGGGCTATGATTTGGGAGGGCAGGCAAGGGTAGAACAGGCAGGGGTGCCTGTTCAAAGGGGAGGACAGACGGGGGCGTCTGTCCCACGGTTGGGCATCTACCTCACCAACACGCTGGAGGAAGCCATTAAGCGCTCGGAGACCCTCTTTGCCCAGTGGATAACCGAGGAAGCCAATGCCGCCGCTGAAATCAAGAAGGAAAAGCCCATCATGGTGGTGCTGGGCAATCCGCCCTATTCCGGGCACTCGGCAAATAAGGGTGCCTGGGCAAAGCAACTGGTGGAGCAGTATAAGACGGTTGACGGTAAACCCCTGGGCGAGAAAAACCCCAAATGGCTTCAGGACGACTATGTGAAGTTCATCCGCTTTGGGCAGTGGCGCATCGAGCGCACCGGGCAGGGCATCCTGGGCTTCATCACCAACCACGCCTATCTGGACAACCCCACCTTCCGCGGCATGAGACAGTCTTTGATGAACACCTTTGACGAGATTTACATTTTCGACCTGCACGGCAATGTCAAGAAAAGGGAGGCCGCCCCGGACGGCGGCAAGGACGAGAACGTCTTTGACATCCAGCAGGGGGTGGCCATTGCCTTGTTTGTAAAAGAACCCGTAGGACAGGCGCCCTCGCCTGTTCGTAACATAGGACAGACGGGGGCGTCTGTCCTATCGGTACCGGAGGGACCAGCCAGAGTGCACCACGCCGAGCTTTGGGGGCTTCGTGCGGCCAAGTACCGTAATCTCTCGGAAACGGATGTTAGCACCACGGACTGGGCCGAGCTCAAGCCCGATAGCCCCTTTTATTTCTTTGTCCGTCGGGAGGAGGAGCTCCGTCCTGAATACGAGAGGGGATGGAAGGTAACCGATATTTTCCCTGTTAACAGCGTGGGCATCGTTACGGGACAAGACAGAGAAACCATCGGTCTCACCGAAGAAGAAGCCAACCGACTAGCTACCAAGCATGGCCTTTCGTTGGAGTCCGTCACCAAGATCTTGTACCGTCCGTTTGATTTGCGATATGTGGTATACCACAGAACCGTTGTCACCCGTACCCGCCACGAAGTCATGCGCCACATGCTGGCGGGGGAGAACCTTGGTCTCATTTGCCCCCGTAGGGTCGAAACAATTGGGGCCTGGCAGCATGTAATCTGTAGCAATCACGCAGTTGAACATGTGGCGGTATCGCTCAAGACAATTGACAGTGTCTTCCCTCTCTACCTCTACCCCTCTGAAGGCGAGATGCAGTTTGATAGCGGTCGTCGCCCAAACCTGAGCCCTGCCTTTGTGGCCGAGGTGGAGAGGCGGCTGGGGGTGCGATTTGTACCTCACCCCTTAATCCCGAAGGCCCATCCATACCTTCCCCCTCTTCGTGGACGGAGAGGGGACCCGGGCCAGAAGGCCCATCCATACCTTCCCCCTTTCCGTGGACGGAGAGGGGACCCGGGCCAGAAGGCCCATCCATACCTTCCCCCTTTCCGTGGACGGAGAGGGGGCCAGAGGATGAGGTGAAAGGCTGGCACACTTCACCAGAGTTATGGGCCAGACTCAAGCCCCTGGCCCGCCAGATGAGAAGAAAGCCAACGGGGGCGGAGGAGCGCCTCTGGCAACACCTGCGCAATCGCCAGTTGATGGGCTTTAAGTTCAGGCGACAGCACAGCATGGAGCGGTTCATCGTTGACTTCTATTGCGCTGAGGCGGGCCTGGTGGTGGAGGTGGAGGGACCCATCCATCAATATCAGCACGGGGAAGACCAGACTCGGCGAGAGTACCTGGAGAGCCGGGGGTTGCGCGTGCTCCGCTTCTCCAATGACGAGGTGCTTCACTACCTGGATAAAGTGCTGCACCAGATCTCCACTGCCTTAGTGTCTCCCTCTCCGCAAATGGGCAGTGCTCCAGCCGACATCTTGAATACCCCCTCTCCGTCGACGGAGAGGGGGCCAGGGGGTGAGGTCGTAACCCCCGAGGACATCTTCAACTACGCCTATGCCGTCTTTCACTCGCCTTCCTACCGCAGCCGCTACGCTGAGTTCCTGAAGATAGACTTCCCTCGGCTGCCCCTTACCTCTGATGTGAGGCTCTTCCGGGCGCTGGCACAAAAGGGGGCCGATCTGGTAGCTTTGCACCTCATGGAATCCCCCGCCCTCGACAGCCCCAACATCCGCTATCCCGTATCCGGCTCAAACATGGTGGAGAAGGTGGCTTATGATGAGGCTAATGGGCGGGTCTATATCAATAAAGCCCAGTATTTTGAAGGCATAACGCCTGAAGTCTGGGGTTTTCACATCGGTGGCTACCAGGTATGCCAAAAGTGGCTCAAGGACCGCCAGGGCCGGACATTGACCTATGATGATCTTACCCAATACCAGAAGGTGGCGATTGCCCTCAAGGAAACCATTGGGGTGATGGGGGAAATCGACACGTATAGTGGAATAGGTAGGATACTGTGAAGGAGCACCGGGAGCCCTCTGTCCTTCGACTGGGGACGCAGTACCCCTTGAGCCTGAATGGGGCTCCCACCTGACCCCTGATGAGTAATAGGGTAGCCCCCTGTAGGGG
>JACPEP010000029.1 GCA_016183425.1 Chloroflexota bacterium | reverse complement strand
TTTCGGAGGTTGAACGCGCCGGAGAAGTTGATGCAAGTCTACTTGGGATTTGGCGTCCGAGAATTACGAGAAGAAACAGAAGTCAAACGGGAAGAGGTGCTCACCGTTGCCTGACATTTACACACCTATTGACAAGACCTCAATGCATGATGTCGTTACGGTAAGGTGGCGTTACAACTGAGACCCGTGAGCTATTCACGGAGGTCTGATAGCCCATACGAGTCAGGGTAGCCGCCGCTATTGAATTCATGATAAGCCTGCCCCCACGAAGCGTCCCTAGTATACGAAGACAGTCACTCTCATCAAACGAAATGGTGCGAGAGAAGTTGCGCAAAGATGTGACTAGGCGACCTTGCGGTGTGTCATAGGGGTACTCGATCGATGCGGGTGTGATGGTCGCGCCGCGGTCAGCCAAGCTGACCGCTCACAGTGTGGCAACTAGTTGTACTGTGGTTAGGTCCGTCCCTGTCGTTTCCATCATTAGGAAGTCGTCACCGACTACGATTTGACCATGAGTCTTGCTATTCAGGATCGGGGGAAATGAGATGGGCTCGCCACGCGCATCACGCAAAAACGGCACGCGGGAAAGCCTGCGACCATCCTTGTCGGTCAATAGATAGCCGTATTCTCTTCCCGTACTTTCTTCGCCGAGAATAGTTGTGAGAGGTACCGCAACATCGTTTTCAGAGTGCAGTGGCACCATTGTTTGCTCATCGGGGTCTACGAGGACGTACTCTATCGGAAACTGGATCGCGGCTGCAGGATAAAGGCCGATTGAAGTCTTGGCACGCTGACGACCGAAAGTGTAATCGAGTTTGTCTTGGACGTGAATCAATCCCCTCAAATCTTCGTCGTCTGCTACCCGATAGCCACGGGCAAGGAAAGCAGCTATATACGGGCGCACCTCTGAAAGGCCAGGGTTGACCACCTTAACCCGCAAGGGCGCTTCGTCGGGCGTTGTTTGCAGAAAGGGATATTGCTTCGGAGACATACCAAGAAGCGAACGCCACTGGCGTGCTAGACCCTCCGCAAACCACAAATCAGGACGATTTGTGTCGTCGAACTTTAGTACTTCTGCACCAGCTTCCCGGTCCTCCGCAGATGCTTCCGATGAAGCTTTGATCCAGGTAAGGAACTGCTGCTCTTCCTGCGTATTCGGTTTTGGCCAAGTCTGTCTGGCGAGGCGCTCTACTAGACTCCGCTGGGATTTGATCCTCGGCATAAGCCTGACTCCTTCTCCATGTTTAGCAACTCCGCAAAGCCACGCTTCTAATCACTATCGTGGGATCTCGTCTGACTGAATGCGAACGTGCGGATTGCGACATGGCGTCTGCCTTCGGCTGGGTCGGCCAGTCCATCAATAGAGATTGTCAATAGCGGTCGCATATCGTTTATCTTGAGTGCGCTCATAGCCATGCGGTCAAGACCCAAACCCCATGCGTTGTCCAGGACATTAGTGACACTCTGCCTCCTTTCGTTTGTGATATACTTAGACTGCTCATATCGGGGGACGGGACAGAATCTGCCTCAGGCGGGCTGTCCCGTTTTCCGTTTCTGAGCTTTGTAAGCCATTGCTCTGGCGTCAGATAGCCTAAAGCCTGATGGGGACGCACCGTGTTGTAGACCCTCTTCCACTCCAGGAGCTTAGGAGCCAAGTCGGCTACGCTGTGTCTGCCTTTGGCATGGGTGAAGTCCGAATCCACCACCTCATATCCGCCTTAGGCGGACTCAGTATGGGTGCGCTGATCCCGCTCCATACACCCATTAAGCTTGGGGGTCCGGGGAGGTAATATAAAGAGCCTTATCCCTCGCCTCTGGCAGGCTTCCTCGAACTGAGCCATGAACTCACTACCCCCGTCTACTTGGATCGCCCTGATAGGGAAGGGCATTCTGGCCTCAAGGATGTCCAGAAAGCCCGCAGCCGTTGTCGCCGTGGCCCTGGTGTGGGTCTCCATGACGTCCCACCGGCTCACTACATCCCTGGCCGTGAGCTGTTTGAGTACCACCCTCGGCAAAGGCCGCAGGTCCAGGGTATCCACCTGGACAATGTCTCCTGGACCTTGGGCCACATACTCCTTGGGCTTACGCACTCCATAAGGACGATGTGCCCGCCTTTTGGCTGCCGAAACATATCTCAGGCTCCCTAAGCTCCCCCCGCTCTTTGAGTCGCCTTAGAATTCGCCCTACCATGGATGTGGATGTCTGATAGCCTTCCTCATGCTGTGTCTGCCTTTGGCATGGAAGCAACACCACCAGTTTGTCCTTGCCCCACCGAGGATACCTTTCCCTGAGTTCTAGGACAGCCAAAACCAACTCAGGACTCCATGTGGGTTGCCTCAGCTTCTTGGGCCGGCGAGAACGCTCCTCTAGGGTTTTAAGGTTCCTGGGATCGTAGCAGCGTTTCCAACGATAGAAAGTCTGCGGAGAGATGTCAAAGTGGCGACAGGTCAGACGAGCATTGCCACCGTGGCTGTGGTAGTAGTCCAACCATCTTAAGCGTTGCCTAGCTGCTCTAGACAGCTCCGGGGTCTTCGCCAGGCTCCCAGACCCCGGTATGAAGCTGCCATAAATGCTCATATGACAGCCATTATAACGTCCTTTCATCCCTCGTCTAGTGTCACCTATCTATCTGAACGAGCACACAGGGCAGGCTCCCAAACCCCCGCCGGGGGGCTTTGCCCCCTGGACCCCCAGAGGAGATGTCGCGGCATCCCCCCTGGGCAGTCGCCGCAGTGGTATTTTCGTCAGAATGACAGCGCCGCATCTGCCCCTCTGCCCGGTGTCACTTTTGGAGCAGGGCCAGGGTAACATGATCCCCTATCTCTTTCCCTACCTCGTCCCAGACCTTCAATCGGCGGCCGTCGGCCAGGTTGTAGAGCCCCAGATAGAGGGAGTCCGACCACGCTTCATTGGGCACATAGATGCCCCGCCTGTCCTCCACCACCTCTCCGGGGCGCCAGGAAGAGGTGAGGTTGAAACCGTCCTCCGGCGGGCTGTCCCACTGTCCCACTTTCCTGCCCTGGGGGTCCAGCAATTGGGCGAAGATAGTATAGCTCTTCTCCATCCTCTTTCGGGCCTGCCAAAAGAGGGTAAGCTGGACCACCCTTCCCCCCCTGGCTTCCACTACTGAGGTCCAGTAGCCCACCAGTTGTGCTTGATCCTCAAAGTCTACTTTAAGGGGCTGAATGGGGGCTGGCTGGCTGCTGGGTGTGGAGTAGAAGCTGAAGGTAACGTTCTCCACCCACTGGTGATAGGTCTTAAAGGTGTTTTTCGCCAGCCAGCGCTGGATGAAGTTGTCCGCGTCGTAGTCTGGGGGCATGTACTTCACCAGCCACAATCCAGTGTGGGAGTTTGCCAGCCGCTCCAGTTGGGCGGCTACTTCTTGTCGGCTAGGGGCGCCGTCCCTGGGGATGGGGAAGTCGGGGATGGTGTTCTTGAAGTAGTAGTAGAAGTTGGGAAATCGGGGCCGCCCGTTAACGATGACGGCGTCGGTGGGTAGCGACATGGCCTCCAGCCGGGCGATCTGGGAGCGATAGTCATAGCGAGCATAGCGGGGGTCGGAGTAGTAGTTGTTCAGGGATGTGCCGCTGGCCACCAAAAGGAAAAGGAGGCCGAAAAAAGCCAGGTACGACCTTCGGCTCTGCAACGCCCTTAGCCCATAGGCGATGAGGACATAGAAGGGGAGGCTAGCCACCATGAAGTAGCGGGGCCACCCTTTTTGGGGCGCGAAAGAAACGTAGTAGATGGCGGCTATGGGGATGACGAGGAGGAGAAGCCAAAAGAGTAGGCTCCGCCTTGGCTTCATGGCCACCGACCCCAGAATCAGAAGGGCGACGAAGCCCAGGGTGAGCCATGTCTGGGTGTCGTCTACAGAGTTTCCCAGGCTGAAGGCCTTAGATACTTCTCTCAAGACGGTGGTGATAGGGATAGAGGCTCTTTCGGCCACCTCGGCACGGCGGCTCAAGCTTTGACCCGAGGCAAGAACTATGGGGAGGCTAAGGGCCAGGATAGACGCCTGGCAGACGACCCAGGGCCAGAGGTGAGGCCGGTGACGCCGCCAGAAGATGAGAAAGTAGATATTGACGGCCAAAAGGATGAACCCGGGGACCCAAAGAGTATAAATGGCCGCCGCCGCCGCCAGAACGTAGCCCGTCCATAGGAGAGCCGTCTGGCCCCCGGATCGCTTCTTCTCTCCAAAAAGGAGCAGGATGAGACAAGCCATGGACAGGGCGGTGAGGAAGGCTGTCTGGGCGTACATACGGGTCTCTTGAGAATAGTAAATGTAGTAGGGGGATAGGGCAGCCAGGGTGGCGGCATAGAGTCCGGCACTTTGGCCCAGGGTCGTTCTGCCTAACTGGTAGAGAAGGGGAATGGTGAGCACCCCAAAGAGAAGTGATAGATAGCGAAGGGCGAATTCCCTGGTGCCAGCAAGGGACTGCCAGTAGTGGAGGGCGAGGTAGTAGAGAGGAGGCTCGCTGGAACCAATAGCCTCCTGGTAGACGCCGGCCAGGTCGTTTTGAGCCCAGAAGATGGCGATGGCCTCGTCGCCCCATAGGCTCTGGAAGTCGATGCGAAACACCCGGAGCAGAAAGGCCAGCAGGAGAATAAAGATTAGAAAAGCCAGGTGAGCACTAATATTTCTTGCCGGGCTCCTTTGGCCTGATGCCATTAACGAGGTTTCCCCGCTACCTTTTTCTCAGAAGAGGGCACCATTGGGTGCTCGTCACCGCCCGCCTTCAACTTTTTGTTTCTACAGTATACATCACGTTGTCATAGAGGACTAATGGAGGTACTTTGTCCCCAGTTCAAAAAAGAGGTCTTCAATGATCAACGTAAATTTAACCGCAAAGGGGTTCCTTGAACCCCCACGAGGGGGTTTGGGGGTGATTTCAAGGTGGTATTAAACGGTCTCCACAGCCAATTGACTCCTTTAGGGGCTCACAGTATACTACCTTATATCCCCTATACATCCTCGATGACAGAGAAAAAAGGAGGAACTATGGCAACGGACGTCCCGGAGCGGGAGGTTAAAACGGTTTGTCAACTGTGTCTGGGGGGCTGTGGCATCAACGTCCAGGTCCGGGGAGACCGCATCGTCAAGGTGACCGGCATGAAGGAGTACCCGGTAAACAAGGGGCGACTGTGCCCCAAGGCGGGCTATACCGTAGACTGGTTCTACGCTCAGGATCGCATCAAGTATCCCATGAAAAAAGAAAGGGGCGAGTGGAAGCGCATATCCTGGGACGAGGCGCTGGACACCGTGACCGACGAGATGAAAAAGGTCAAAAAGGAGTACGGCGCCCGCGCCTTCGCCCTTTTCTACGGCTTCCAGCTTTTGACCCAGGGCCCACCCACCCTAGACCTCTTGCGCCGCTTCACCGATTTCTTCGGCACCCCCAACGTCTTCTCTGTGGATAGCATGTGCTCTCGCATTCGCCACATTGGCTACACCCTCACGGTGGGGAAGCAGGTCTTCCCGGACATCGAGAATGCCAAATGCGTCGTCCTGTGGGCCGTGAACCCGGAGAACTCCACCCCGCCCCGGGGCTGGCGCCTGAGTCCGGAAAGGATGCGGGGGCGTCAGCTCATTGTCATCGACCCGCGGCGAACTCCCCCCGCCCAGCGTGCCCACATACACGTCCAGCCCCGGCCGGGAAGCGACGCCGCCCTGGCCCTGGCTCTGATCAATGTCATCATTGAGCGCGGCCTCTATGACAAGGAGTTTGTGGAGCACTGGACGGTGGGTTTCGACCGCCTGGCGGATCACGTGAAAAGCTACTCGCCGGAGGCGGTGGAGAAGATAACCTGGGTGCCCGCGGACAAGATCCGCCAGATAGCGGAGGTTTTCGCCACCACCAAGCCCGCCTGCATCCTCCAGGGTTGGAACGGCCTGGACATGAAAAACACTGGTGTGGAGGCCTCCCGCTCCATCGCCATCCTCCACGCCATAACGGGCAACTACGACGTCCCCGGCGGCCTGGTGAGCGCCCCCCGTCCCCTTTTCAGCCCCGTCCGGGAGCTGGACAGGATGGAGGGCATTCCCCTGGGCATCGACCGCTTCCCCTTCTTCTATTCCACCCACGGCCGTCTTTTTGGAGAGGGCCAGGGGATGCTCATGTACGATGCCCTTCTCACTGGCCAGCCTTATCCTATCAAAGCCATGGTCGTCGTGGGCACCAACCCCCTCCTCACCTGGCCCAATGCCAAGAAATTGGAAGCGGCGCTAAAAACCCTGGACTTCCTGGCCGTGATGACCCCTTTCTGGAACGAGACGGCGGAGCTGGCTCACATGGTGCTGCCGGCGGCTACTTTTCTGGAGAGGGACGAGCTTCTGGGCGGCCACGGTTTCTACAATCTGCCCATCATCAACATGCGCCGAAAAGTGGTGCAGTATGAAGAGGCCTGGTCCGACCTGAAGTTCTGGCGGGAGGTGGCCCACCGGCTGGGCTACGAGGAATACTTTCCGTGGCGGGATGAGGAGGAGGCCTTCAATTATATGCTGCGGCCCATGGGGCTGACCGTGCAGCAGCTCCGGGAGGCGCCGGCGGGGGTGCCTTACGGTACTATGACCTACAGAGAGTACGAAACCCAGGGCCTGCCCACCCCTTCAGGAAAGGTGGAGCTATACTCGGAGACCCTGGCTAAGGTGGGTCTCAATCCATTGCCCGAGCACCGAGAGCCTCCGGAGAGTCCCGTCAGTACCCCGGACATAGCGAAGGAATACCCCGTTATCGCTACCAGCGGAGCCCGCCTCCTGGAATACCTGGCCTCCTCTCTGCGCAACGTGCCTCGCCTGCGCCAGAAATATCCCGAGCCGGTGGTGGAGATCCACCCCGATACCGCTGCCCGGTACGGCGTCATCCAGGGTGAGATGACGGTGGTGGAATCCCGGCGCGGGGCCATCCGGCTTAAGGCCAAGGTGACGCCCGACATCATCCCCGGCGTGGTCAACCTCTCCTACGGCTGGAAAGAGGCCAACGTAAACCTCCTCACCGACGAGACCCCCGTCGATCCGGTAGGGGGCAATCCAGCCCTGAAGGCTTTCCTGGTCAGGGTGCGTCCCGCCGAGGCCACGGCGTGAAGATATCGGTAAAGGCCTTCGCCCTTCTCCAGTCCGCCAAAGGCGGACTGGGCACCAGCCAGGTCAGCCTGGAGATGGCCCCCGGCGCCACCCTTCACGACCTGGTGGAGGTCATGGCGCAACGCTACGGCCAGGACCTGAAGCGGCTTATACTGACCAATGACGGGCAGTTTTGCGGCGAGCTCTTGGTTACCCATAATGAAGAGCGGGTGAAGAGCCCCGAAGTCCCTTTGACGGAGGGAGACGTGGTTTTCTTCATAGCCCCTATTGAGGGAGGATAGAAAGAAAGGAGACTATCTTGGGTATGTTCTACGCTTATACCACCATCTGCGTCTCTGACATGGATAAAGCCATCGCCTTCTACCGGGATGTCCTGGGGCTGGAGCAGGTGGGCGATGCTATAGTGGACGACTCGTCGGAGAGAAAGGCGTATCTGGAGCAGCTTCTCGGCCTCTCCGACGTTCACTGCCGTATGGCCCACTTCAAGACAGAGGGCTGGGAGGAGAGGCAAAACCTGGAGCTCATTCAGTGGTACTCACCCCAGCCAAAGCCTCTGGACCGCCAGCAGCGCTCCTGCGACACCGGCGTCCACTGGTTTGGTCTACGGTCAAAGGATGTGGAGGCAGACTATCGGCGGCTTAAGGATCAGGGAGTCCGCTTCATCAGCCCTCCCCTGGAGCGGGCCGACCGACCGGGGTTCAAGGTGTGTTTCTTCCACGACCCGGACGGCAATATCCTCATTCTTCACGCCTAGCCCCAGGCTGCCAAAAAGGGCGTCGGGGACGCCAAAAACGGATTCTCTTCCCCGCCACTGGCGGGGAAGAGAATCCTCATCCTGCCCTGAAGGACAGGGCTATAATCCTCTTTTAGACTCGCCCTTCAGGGCAGGCGACATTAATCAACGCCCGGGCACCCTAAGGCCGTTCCATCAGCACCAGCTCCGCCTGCATCGTCCGGTTTCCTCTCCGAAAGGCAACGGATACTTTGTCCTGGGGCTTAAACTTCATGAGGATGCTGAGAAAGGGGTGGTCCTCGTCCACGGGAAAGCGGCCGATCTGGGAGATGATGTCGCCTTTTTTGAGGCCGGCGCGGCCGGCGGGGCTGTCGGCGCTGACCTCCACCACGTAAACTCCGTAAGGCACAGGGAGATCGGTGGATGCGGCCAGGGCCGGCGTCAGGGTCTGGTGGGCGATGCCGAAGTAAGGCCGAGCGGTTTTCCCATGCTGGATTATCTCCTGAGCCAGGGTACGCACTATATTGATGGGGAGGGAAAACCCCATCCCCTCCACGATCTCCCCCGACTTAGTAGTGCGAACGACGGTGGTATTGATGCCCACCACCTGCCCGGCCATGTTCACCAAGGCTCCGCCGCTGCCTCCGAAGTTGATGGCGGCATCGCTTTGGATGAGGTCCTCCATCACCGCCCCCTCGCTGGCCCAGCCCCGATGGAGGCCGCCGATGATTCCCTGGCTAACGGTATGCTTGAATCTGGCCAAGGGATTACCGACGGCCATCACCCGCTGCCCCACCACCAGTCGGTCCGAGTCTCCTAACTCGGCCACCGGCAGGTCGTTGCCGTCTATCTTAACCACGGCCACATCCAGATAGGGGTAGTCCGTGCCCAGCACCCGAGCCTCTTTCTTCTCCCCGTTGCTCAGCTCCACCACCAGCTTCTCGGCGTCCCGCACCACGTGGTCGTTGGTGACAATGTAGCCCTTCTTGTCGATAATGACCCCCGACCCCGCCGCCGTCTCCTGCTCCACCTTGCCCCATCGGGTATCCTCCTGGGCGACGCTCACGATGGTCACCACCGCCGGGATAACCTTTTTAGCTACGTCTACGGTGGCCGAGTCCTCGTTGAGCACCAGGTTAGTGGCCGGGCCTGTAGGGATGGGTTGGGAGGTAGAGGCACCCCTGCCTCCCGAGATGTAGATGCCGGCGATGCCGCCAGCCAGCCCACCCCCCACCGCCCCCGCCAGGAGGGCCAAGGCCACCACCAGAGCCAGCCACGGCCAGCGAAAATGCTCCATACCGTTATCCTAACCTTTCCTCACATCTCCTAATCATTCTAACATCCAATACAAGGGGTGGGGAAGGAGGGCGGCAAGAAAACCTTGACAAACCGCAGGTGGGTGATGTGCAACGAAATACACCCCACCAATTGAAGGTGGGTTCCGCATTTGGCAACAAGCCAAGCGGCCTTGAACATCTAAATACCTTCGGGCATACTACTTAGGGGAATAATATGGCCGCAAAACTAGAGCTTAAGAACGTAAAGCTGGATTACGATTCAGAAGGCGACGTGCTGTATATTTACTTCGGCAATCCGTATCCTGCCGACGACTCAGACGTCACCGACGAGGGTGTGGTTGTCCGTACCAGAGAAAATCGAATCGTAGGGCTGACAATCCTGAACGCCCGCGAGCGATTGTACCTTTAGCCTTTCAATCAACACCCGTCCAGCTTCTCCTTACTTACTCCCATCGACGTCACATCAACAAAGGCTGTAGGTCATCCGCTGGATTTCCTAGTTATGTAGTCACTTTCACTATGTTCCTAATTGTCTTTGCGAATACCGGGAATTTCCAACCCTTTACAAATCTTCCTGGCGAGCTTATCGGGTATTTCTACATGTCGAGGGATAGTCTCCACAGCACCAGTAGATGGATTCATCCACAGAGAATGTGATCCGCCTTCTCTCTTGAGGTAACAACCATACCGGCGCAAATGTCGTAGAAGAGTTTGCCTCTTCATTAAACTGCAACGACGTCACGAATTGCGTCTTCTGGTAATCCACGCAGGGCGTCTTCACGCCGATCTTCCAGTATGAGCGAAATGGCAGCCGCTAAACTAGCTTTGCATTCCTCAATTGTTTTACCTTGTCCGTTTGCCCCAGGAATCTCAGGGCAGTACGCGATGTACCATTCACCGTCCCGCTCGATAATCGCTGTAAATTCGTTCTGCATCACAGAGTCCCCCTACTCTTAAATACTACAAGAACATGTCTCGTTTGGCCGTACAGTGAGGGAATAACAACGAAACCCGCCCCACTTCCTCTGAATCATTCTACACCCAACACGAGGGGTGGGGAAGGGAGAGCCTCCAAACCCTGTGTTAGTTCAGTAGTCGGGTGGGTTCTACACCTACCCTACATGCTAAAGGACAGTCCGCCATAGGCGTTCGTCCGTAGCGGGCGCAGCACGCTGCGCCCCGACACCCCCCCTGGGCCCTGCCCTACAGGGCGGCGGCTTATTTTGTTGATGACCAACAGCCTGGGGCTGATGGTTCGATAGGCTCACCATGACAATCCCCCCGTTGACGGGGGGATTAAGGGGGGCTGGCACGCCCGACAGCGGTGAAGACCCCACCCCAGCCCTCCCCGACATCGGGGAGGGGGAAATAACAACACTCAGGGGAGGCGCAGGGGAGTGAGGGCATTGTCCCTTGACCTGCACTACGCCGTAGGCGCAGCCTCAGAGACGAGGCCGATTACCCTTCTACTGTCACCCCGATCTCCCCGCCATAGGCGGGGGGAGAAGGGTGACAAGGCGAAGAGATTCTTCGGTCGTCCTCGCCTTTGGCGGGAGACTCCCTCAGAGGCTGTGAGTTTTTCGCGGGTGAGCGCCTCGAACACCATGATTTTGTATCTAGCTGGCCCCTTGGACAGGTGCCCAAAACCAATTGCTTCACAGCCTCTTAGAATGACATGATAATATCCCTGCATTTTGTTGATGACTTTTAGGACGGCGATGTTAATCATGCAAGGGATTGCCCTTCACGCAACCTTCACGATAGTTTTACAGTTATTTATGGACATTCACCCTTCCTTTACTTATTCTATAGCTTGAAAGGTTTAATCCACCCCGATGGTATCTATCAGAAACCACTACACATCGTAGTGGGTTGATGAAAAAGTCCTATCAAAACACTTGACAAAGGGGGGGGGACGGTGTAATTTTAGTGTGATTTTTTGTTAGGACGGTGGGACTTATCCTTTTGTTAAGCGAAGGAACCGATGCTGCTGAAAGACGCGATACATCTTGCCGTACAAACATCTCCGGCGTCTCGCCTTCAATCAATAGTGGATCGGGCGGGGCAGGAGACAACCGCCACCTATGCCTTTTTATTCCTTTGGGATAGAGAGACTTCCGAGGCGCCTCATATTTTTTGGTACGGGCGGGAGCCTGACTCTGGTGGGGAAGACTATGTTGCCGTAGCACGGCGGGTGGTCTCTGCTGCCGAACCCCTCTTCATAGGGGGACAATCAGAGGCTGAAGAAACCCTGAGCTTGGCGATGAAGGATGGGCTGCCTCTCATTTGTGTTCCAGTGGCGCCAGAGGCTGGCCCCGCGGGCGCCCTGGGGGTGGGGAGCCCCGTCTCGCCGCGGGAAGAATTCGCCAAGTGCCTGCCCAGGGTCGTCATTTATGGGGAGTTGGCGGGCGCTCTCCTGGAGAATGACGCCCTGCGCCAGGACCTGGAGGGCAAGCAGGAACAGGTACATGACCTGGTGAGCGATACCCTGGAGGCCCAGGAGAGGGAGAGGGAGCGCATCTGCCTGGAGGTACACGACGGGGTGAGCCAGACTTTGGCTTCCGCCTTCCAATACCTCCAGACCGTGGACACCGCGTTGCCCCAGGGCACCCCCGCCAGACAGCTACTCCTTAAGGCACGGACTCTCGTTAAGCAGGCCATCCAGGAGACCAGAGAGGTCATCGATAGCCTCCAACCGGCGATCCTGAGGGACCTGGGCCTTATCACCACCCTTCGCCAGGAGATGCGGCAGCTGGAGCAGGAAACCGGGTGGGATGTGGATTTCACGGCCGACCCCATCCGGCTTCCCCATGATGTAGAAACCGGGCTGTATCGCATCATCCACGAGGCGATCACCAACGTGAGAAAGCACGCCGATAGCAAGCGCCTTCGCGTCAACATCGCCTCCAACGCGGAAAAGGTGATGGTAGAGGTCGTGGATTGGGGCACCGGATTTATCGGAGTCAACTACGACCGTCCGAACGTATACGGCAGGAGGACCAATGGCCTGTTTAGCATGCGCCGGCGGGCTGAGCTCTTGGGAGGAGCTTGCGATATACGGAGTGTCCCTGGCCAGGGTACCCAGGTGCTGGTAAACATACCCTACCAGCGGTCGTAGCCGTAGGGAGGCATTGGGAAGACGAGGCTCCGCCCTAAAGGACGGGGCTGGCAAGGTGGATATAGCACTGCCCTCATGGTCATCAACCAAATAAAGTGACACTTTGTCATTCTGAGAGAGCGTAGCGACCGAAGAATCTCTTCGTAAGCCTTTGAGATTCTTCGCTCAGAGCCGGTAGGGGGACAGGCCCGGAACCCCTCTGTAGTCGGCGTTGTCCCTGACGCCGATCCGCCAGAGGCGGAGGGTCGGAGACGACCCCGACTACAATAAAGGACGGGGCTAGCAAGATATAGCCCTGCCCATCAGGGCAGGGAGGGAATTCGACATCATGCTGGTGGGAGCCAATTACGGTGCAACAGCGCGGCGGTCATAGAGGTGGCATGGAAAAAATAAAGGTGCTTCTCGTGGACGACCACCCCGTGGTGCGGGAGGGCCTGCGTACCATACTGAGCGCCACCCCCGACATCATGGTGGTGGCGGAGGCGGGCGACGGCTTCGAGGCCATAGAAAAGGCCAACGAGTACCAGCCTCACGTAATCTTGATGGACATACGCATGCCCAACCTGGATGGTCTGGAGACCACCCGGCGCATCAAAAGCCAGCTTCCGGCTACGGCCATAATCGTTCTCACCATATATGATAACGACGCCTACGTGGTGGATGCCGTCAGGGCTGGCGCCGGTGGCTATCTCCTCAAGGATGCCTCCAAAGAGCTCCTCACCCACACCATTCGGGCCGTCAACAGCGGCGGCATGCTTATAAAGAGCAGCCTCCTCCAAGAGGCTATACTGAGCCTATCCAGCGCCGAGCAGCTCCGTAGGAGGTCAGAGGACGCCGCCCTAGCGGAGCTGACGTCCCGGGAGCGGGACGTGCTCCAGTTGTTGGTCAAGGGACAAAGCAACAAAGAGATTGGACGAGCCCTTTTCATCAGCGAGGACACCGTAAAAAAACGCCTGCAAACCATCATGCAAAAGCTAGACGTGTCTGACCGAACCCAGGCCGCCGTGAAGGCGGTGCGCGCCGGCCTTGGGTCGGCACACGAAGAAACTGCTCTCTAAGGTCCCCCACCGAAGGCTCCGTAATGGCTCCTCCCAGTTTGCCAGGCTACTATATGTTTCCAGAGCCCTGAAAAACCGCTCCAAAACTGGCCCTGTAGTCGGGGTCGTCCCTGACCCCGGTCATACCCCACACTTATGGTCTTAAATAAAATAAAGTGACATTATCTTGTTATTCTGAGGGAGCGTAGCGACCGAAGAATCTAGTGTCCTGTCTTCGAAATTTCTTGAACAATCCGCTCCTCCTTCGACACGCTCAGGATGAGCGGGGAAGAAGGGTTTTCCCGCTCGTGGTGAGCCTGTCGAACCACGAACCTATGGGTCGAGGACCCTGATTTATGGGATGTATTTTGGAGACATGACACTAGTACCTGGTTGCGTAGAAGCCTAAACATTTCCTCGCCCCTCTGCGGGAGAGGATTAAGGTGAGGGGGCTTCAATTTCACCCTCACCCGGACCTCTCCCATCAAGGGAGAGGATGACAACTCCTTCCCCCCTTTTATGGTCTTAAATAAAATAAAGTGACATTATCTTGTTATTCTGAGGGAGCGTAGCGACCGAAGAATCTCTGAGATTCCTCTCCGCCTCTGGCGGATCAGAATGACAGCGGCGCAATGCCAATAATGGCCTGTTAATTGGTTTAAGACCATGGGGGGAAGGTATTGTGAGGTATCGATAGCACCCCACCGTCGCCGTCGGAGACGACGCCGACTGCCGTATATGAGCATATCCCTTTACCCAAATCGGTATCCCCAAAAGGATACTTTGCCTCCTCTCGTCTACACATTCGGGTAATGATGGACGGGACAGAAGATTACACCTATGGGGATTGTAGCCACCCGCAATATTGGTGATACTTATATTTTGGTTGTTTCCGCAGGAGCAGAGCGCAGAGAGTTCTGTATCCGGAGACGCAGGTTTAGGTGTCACAGGCAGGAATGAGCCGGGGAGCCACTCATACCTCGTCTTGGCAATAATCTTACGGAAAGGAGATGAGTTTATGGCAGTTGAAAAAGCCATCGCTTCGTCCAGCATCGCCGAGGTAGTGGACCGGATTTTGGACAAGGGCGTCGTGGTAGACGCCTGGGTGCGCGTCAGCTTAGTAGGAATCGAGATTCTGGCCCTGGAGGCCAGGGCCGTCGTGGCTGGCGTGGACACCTTCCTGAAGTATGCCGAGGCCGTTGGGCTAACAGCGGCCGCAGCCGCCTAGAGGTAGTATCGTTTAAAAGGCCTTGGGGTGGCTACGCCGTGACCCAAAGCGCGCCCAGACTGGCTCCCCTCATCGGACTAACCCCTCTTTAGTCCCCTCCCTACGTCTGAAAAGGTGCTGGCGCGACTTCGCAACTGGTGTGGCCACCCCGCGAGGCAGAAAGGGGGCGTAACATGCCGAATCGGGCAGAAATGAAAGGTCTCGCCCAGGAAATTATCCGTTCCTACGATGATCGGATGGCCGACTTGGCACACATACAGGGGACTGTTGAGGCGGGGCGGGAGGCAACGCAAAGGGACCTGAAGGAGATCCATGCCTCCCGCACGGCAACGGGCCAGCAGCTACGCAACAACCTCGCTCGGGGTGCGGCCGAGTTGAGGGATGGGTCCCGCGCCGACCTTAATAGGCTGGGCAGCGCCCGAAGCTCCATGGGCAAGAAGCTCCAGGCTGATCTGGCCAAGGGCGCCGCCGACCTTCGGCGGGATACGACGGCAACGATCACGGGCTTTCACCAAGCCCGCGCCGCCATGGGCAGGGAGCTTGCGAAGCATCTGGCCCAGGTAGTCGCCGACATAGCCCGGGAAGTCGCCGCCCACAGGCGTCAGACGGGTGCCTGGCTGAGGGACACCCACCGAGTAAGGGCGGCGTCCGGTAAGGAAATGAAAGCCCAGTTGGCGGGGGATGCCGCTCAGCGGCGGAGCAATGTAGAAGCTACACTTAAGAGCCTTGATCAGGCCCACAACGACATGGCTAGAGAAATGAGAGATCACCTGGCGAAAAACGTCGCCCATCGCAAAGACGAGGTAAGCACGATGCTTGGCGGCTTCCAGGCAGAGTTGCATGAGGTGCGGGCTGCCCTGGATGGCGGACTGGACGAGTGGCTGAAAATGGCCGCCACTCTGGCAGCCAAGCGGGGCGCCCCTGTAGTTGAGAAGGCGCCAACAGCAGCGCCGTCGCCAGTTGCCGTGCGCCCCGTCCCCTCTGAAGCAGTAGCTGAAGAGGAGGCCGTCTCCCGCGCCGAGGTTGCCGAGGTAACTCCAGAGTTGGCTGCTCTTCGGGAGAGGGTCTTTGAATACCTGGCTAATAACCCCGATGGCGCCCGGCTGGTGGAGCTGGAGCAAGAGTTCACCATGGCCCGCATTCAAATGGCTCGGGTGATCCGAACCCTGATGGACGAAAACAGGGTGCAAAAGCGGGGTCTACTCTACTTCGCCACATAGAGGGGTCAGCCTCACCCCCTTGATCCTCCTCTCCATTTATGGAGAGGAGGGATAGGGAGTAAGGTTGACAGAGCAAAAGGAAGGGAGACAAGGCGTGTGATAACGGAAACAGTGAATACCCTGCTGGAACCCCGCCCTTTGCCCAACTTTGTGGAGACTCCCTTTGTCCAGAGCCTGGTGAACCGGGCCATGACCTACATCGCCGCCGGCTTTCCCATTCACTTTAGGGGAGCCTCCGGCACGGGCAAAACCACTTTGGCCCTTCACGTGGCCAGCAAGCTGGGCCGCCCGGTGGTGATGATCCATGGTGATGAGGAGTTCAGCACCTCAGACCTGGTGGGAGGCGAATATGGCTATCGGATGAAAAAGGTCATCGACAACTTCATCCACTCTGTGCTTAAGACCGAGGAGGACATGAGTCGCCGGTGGGTGGACAACCGTCTCACCATCGCCTGCAAATACGGGTTTACTCTTATCTACGACGAGTTCACTCGCTCTCGTCCCGAGGCTAACAATGTTCTTCTCTCGGTGCTCCAGGAGAAGATGCTGGACATGCCAGCGGCCCGGGAGGAGGAGGGCTACGTTCGGGTCCATCCCAATTTCACTGCCATTTTCACCAGCAATCCGGAGGAGTACGCCGGAGTCTATCGCAGCCAGGACGCTCTTCGGGACCGGATGGTGACCCTTGATTTGGACCACTTTGACGAAGAAACCGAGGTATCCATAACCCAGGCCAAGTCCGGTCTGGAGCGGAGGGACGCTGAGAAGATCGTTAGTATAGTGCGTGGCCTGAGGGAATCCGGAGTGTGCGAGTTCTCCCCTACTATCAGGGGCTGCATCATGGTAGCCAGGGCGCTGAAGGTACACGATGCCTCCGCACATACCCACAATGGTCTTTTCAGACAGTTGTGCTTGGACATACTAGCTTCCGAATCTACCAGGACGAGCAGCAGGGCCCAGAGCGCCCGGGTAAAAGAAGTGGTGGGCCAGTTGGTCCATCAGTGCTCTTAAGGGGGGGCCAGGAAAATGCAGCCAAAGGCAGACCCCAAAAAATATCGCTGCCCGAAGTGCGCCCGCTCTTTTACCAGTCTCCTTCGGCTCCAACATCACCAAGCGGCTGAGCACGCCCCCAAGGTGTCTGCGGACATCCCCACCACCCGGGATATCCTCCATCGTCCCCGGATAACCCCAAAGATTGAAGGAGAACTATGAGAGACGTCACCAACACCAAAAGCTTGAACGATTTAAGAACAGCCACCACTCATCACATCGCATCAAAGCCACCACGCAAGGGAACCACCTACCTGGACCTTTATGCCCTTAGTATGGAGAAGCAACGCCTGGAGAAAGAGCTATCCCGTATGGAGCATCGAGGAAAACGCATCCACGAGCGGTTGGGGGAGATCCGAAAGGCCATGTCGAAGTTGGACGAGGCGGGGCAACGGGAACGAGAGATGGAAAACGCCAAGACTGCTCAAGAGGGACAAACCGTAACTAATGCGGGGCCTCAGGAACGGCAATGGAAGAAGATGACCGTCGAATACTGACAAAGGGGAAGCTTACTGGGGTCAGATTAAAGGCAAGGAGTGGTTCATTAGTGGGGACTGGCTAAAGGTAGATGGCGCTGGAGGATAACGAGTACCCATGCGCGCTATGCCGGGGTAAGGGTATCCTTCCATCAGGGAAGGCACACTGTCCGGCGTGTGGCGGCCGTGGACGCGTCCGGGTCACCCCCGTGGCCATAGTATGTGCCTACTGCGGCGGACGAGGCGAGGTTCCTGCTCGCTCTGGCATCACGTGCATCGTATGTAGGGGCAAGGGGGTGGTCAGTGTCCCGGAGCCGATGGCGGACTGCCCGGGCTGTCGGGGGACGGGGGCCACTCCCGGTAGCGGACTTCCCTGTCTCAGATGTCGGGGCAAAGGCGTTATCGCGGTCAGGAAAGATAAAGATAAAGAGACCCCCGGCGATTTTAGAGGCGAAGCCCTGAGTTGGGTCGCTGCCCGCGGCAGGTGGGTGCTGGCGGAGACGGTAAAGGGGTTGCCATCGCTGGAAAATGGCTACCGTATAGAACACAAAGCACCTGGTCCCACCATGCTGCCCCGTCGAAGGATGGAGATAAGAGCCGCGAATCCGCGGGCGGTGAGTGCCCTGGTCAGGCAGCTGATGGCCACGGAACGGGTGCGCATCCTGGGTTCGGACACCGACCTCAGGCGGTACACCATGGAAAAAAGAACCCAACGGTGGCGGGAGTTCTCAAAGAAGCCCCGGGGATAGAGGATCCATGGACGGCAAATACATCTATGGAATCGTAGATAGCAGCCACGACATTGCACCTGACCTCATCGGCTTGGGTGGGGGCCCGGTGCACAAGGTGTCCCACCAGGGTATCAGTGGTGTGGTGAGCGACTATTCAGGAGAAGACTTTAGGTCTGTTCCCAAAGAACCCTTGGTGCGCTTCCTGCTCAGGCACCAGTTGGTTATCGAGGCTGTCATGACGGAGGGAGGGAGCGCCGTGCTCCCGGTGAAGTTCGGCACCCTTCTGGATGGCTCCGACGAAGTGCTCCACCTGCTGCGCCAAGGTCAACACCTGTTCCGGGACGCTCTGACGTGGTTCAACGACAAAGTGGAAATGGAAGTGGCGGCCACCTGGGACATGTCCCGGGTATTGAAGGAGGTAGCTACCGAGCCGGCCATTGTGCAGGCCAGAGATACCGTGCCCACGGGGCAACCGACCCTGGAGGAGCGCATCCGCCTGGGACAGGTGGTAAAAGCAACCCTGGACGGGCGCCGGGACAGGTATCGGGAACGCATGATGGATTTTCTCAAAGACGTGGTGGTGGACAAGCTGCCTAATGCCCTGGTCTCTGACGATCTGGTGATGAACGTCGCCTTCCTGGTTAATCGCCAGGTGGAGTTCGATGAACGGGTAAGTCAGCTTAATGACCTTTTCCAGAATCAGATAGACTTTCGTATCATAGGTCCGCTACCTCCATATAGCTTCGCCACGGTGGAAGTGACGAAGCCAAACCGGGAAAGGATGGAGGAGGCCAGGCAGCTCCTTGGCCTGGGCACAGTCATATCAGAGGCTGAGGTGAAAAAGGCATACCGTCATCGGGCGGCAAAAGCTCACCCCGACCATAATCCCGGGGGCGAGATGTCGAAGACACGATTTGCCCAGCTTCGTCGGGCTTCGGAGCTGCTCATCGCCTATAGCCGAGGCCAAACTGGAGGCAATGGCAGCCTGCTCATCAATATGAGGAGACAGGGAACAGAGCTTCAACACGTTCATTTTGGTCCCCTTCCCTCTTTTGGCTGAGATACGGATGTAGTGGGAGCCGCGTGGCTGAAGTGGGCAAATACCTCTATTGCATTATTCCCTGTCTAGAAGAACGTACCTTCGGCACGGCGGCCATGGGCGGCGAGAAGGGCGCGGTGCACACCGTGTGTCACCAGGGCCTCGCTGCCGTGGTCAGCGACTCGCCGATGAAGCAGTATGAGAGCACTCGTACCAACATGATGGCTCACCAGGCGGTTCTGGAAGCGGTCATGAAAGAGTTCGCCCTTCTTCCCGTTCGTTTCGGAACCGTCGCCAATGCCGCCACTACCGTGGCGGACATCAAGAGGCTTTTGGCCAGCCGGTACGAAGAGTTTTGGGGGCTCCTGTCAGATATGGGAAACAAGGTGGAGCTGGGCCTCAAAGCCTTTTGGCGCGATGAAAAGGCTATCTTCCAGGAGATTCTGGCTGAGAACGCCGATATAAGAAAGCTGCGGGACTCTTTGGCAGGCAAGGCCCCGGCAGCAATCCATTTCCAGGGCATCCCGTTAGGGCAAAGGGTCAAGGAGGCCCTGGACCGGAAGCGGAGCCAGGAGGCAGCCAGAATCCTCCACCCCCTCCGCCCCATCGCCCAACAGGTTCGAGAGAACGATACTTTGGTGGATCGGGTGGTATTGAACGCCGCTTTCCTCGTCAGCAGGGACCGGGAGCCGGACTTCGACGAGGCAGTAAGGCGGCTGGATGAGGAGATGTGCCGCCGAGTGGCCTTTAAATATGTGGGGCCCGTGCCTCCTTACAACTTCGTGAACATAGTGGTGAACTGGCAGGAACTGTAAAAGGGTAAAAGGGTGGGACTTCTAAGTTGGCTTACCCTCCCGGTACTGGGAGCGCCGACCATGGTTCATTGGCTGGCCAATAAAATCGCCCAGGAGGCAACCCGGCAACTCATGGACGAGGGCCCTCTTCGCGGCGAACTCTTGAATCTCCAGGTGCGTTTGGATATGGGGGAGATCACTGAGGAAGAGTACGCCGTCCAGGAAAAGGTTCTTATGGAACGGCTGAACGCCATTCGAGAGGCCAAAGCTGAACGGGGCCAGTAGCCAACGAGAGCCACCCAGGCAGCGATAATTCAAAGGAGGCCTATTTATGGACATGAGGGAGCTAGCCGAACGGGCCAAGAGCCAGTTGGCGGAGGTCACGGGACTAAAGCCGGTAACCGTCACCGGGGCTTTCAAGGATGAGAAAGGTTGGCACGTTACCCTGGACATGCTGGAGATGGCCCGCATTCCCACCGCCACCGACGTCCTGGGTGACTACAAGGTTTTGTTGGACGAGGACGGGAACATGCTCCGGTTTGAGCGCAACAGGACCCGGATGCGTGGCGCACCCATGGAGAAGGAAGAAAAAGCGTAGTGGCGGGCGTCTGATGGCAGTCATATCCTGCTGAGTTAGGATAAGGTGAGCGGTGGCCGAGGAAGGTCAATACATTTACTGCGTCATCGGAACCGGCGAGGCCAGGAACTTCGGCCCCATGGGCATCGGCGACCGAGGCGACCCGGTGACCACTATTTCCTATCGAGACCTCAGTGCTGTGGTGAGTAGCGTGCCGATGACCAAGTATGTCGTCAGTAAGGAAACCATGCTTGCCCATGAGAAGGTCATCGAGACGGTGATGAAAGACGACACCGTTCTGCCGGTGAGGTTCTATACCATTGCGCCCACCGCCGAGGAGGTCCGCAGTCTCCTGAGAAAACGCTACCCGGAGTTTAAGAAGATGCTGCGTGAGCTGGATAACAAGGTGGAGTTGGGGCTCAAGGTCATCTGGCGAGACATGAACGCCGTTTTTGAGGGGATCATGGAGGAGAGCCCAGATATCAAGGCGGTAAGAGCTAAGGTGCTGGCCCATTCGGCGGGCGAGGCAGGCCAGGATAAGGCCACCCTGAGCGAGATAGTCAAGCTGGCGTTGGAAGATAAAAAGGCCAAAGAAAGGGAAACTCTGCTGCGGCCTCTGAGGCGGCTCTCCAGCGATTTTTGCCTCAACAGAACCTACGGCGATGATATGATTATGAACGCCGCCTTCCTGGTTGACCGGATTCGGGAAAGGGAATTCGACAGCCGAGTGGAGCAGCTTACTTCCGAGCGTGGTGACACATTGGAATTCAAATATGTGGGACCCGCACCGCCGTATAGCTTCGTCAACATAGTGGTCACGGAGTAGTATTCATAGGAGTCACCTGGAAAAGGAGGAAGTTCATGGCAATGCAGGCTGAAAGAGATAGCCCCAGCACTCTCGCTGACATTATCGATCGGATATTGGATAAAGGCCTGGTGCTCAACGCCGATATCGCCGTCTCCGTGGTCGGCGTTGAGCTTCTCGGCATTAAGATAAGGGCCTCCCTGGCATCCTTCGAGACGGCAGCCCGGTACGGTCTGGAGTTTCCTCTGGGGACTAAGATGGAAACTTATGCCTGGCAGGAGGCTATGATTGGGAAGGAAACCTGCCCCCACTGCGCCAAACGGGTGCCCGTAGCCACTCTCTTGGAGGAGGGCTGCCCCTGGTGCGGCTGGCTAAGCGCCAAGGCTAAGAAAGAGAAGACCCTTCCTTCCGGCAATGGTCACCAACCCCAGGAGATCCCCTTGGAGGCCCCATGAGCGAGGGCGACAAGAAGTCCGAGCCGTCTGACGTCATCGGCGGCGTTCTCAACATCTTCGGCCTCAATATCGATCTGGCCAAGCTGTCCCCGGAGGAGGTGCAAGATCGCCTGGAAGAGCTGAGGACCAAGCTGAAGCAAGCCGGCGGGAAGGAGCTTCTTGGTGACGAAGCGTGGCGGCGGGGGGAGACGACCATCGGAGGGCACCTCAGGACACGGGGTATATTAGGGGAACGGGAGTATCATATTGGAACCGCTGGACCCGCTAAGAGGCAAAGCGGGCGAGAGAAGGAGCCGGTGGAAGCCGTTGCGCCTCCCGTGGACGTTTTCTACGAGAAGGAAGAGATTGTGGTTGTCGCCGAGGTGCCCGGCGTGGATTTGAAGGATGTGGAGCTCACGGTTCAGGAGGATAGCTTCACCCTGGCCACAAAACCGTCGGCCCCCAGGAGCTACCGCAAGGAGATTCCGTTGCATGACCATATAGTTGACCTCAAAGCCACCTGCCGAAACGGCATTCTAGAGGTGCACCTGCGCCGAGGAACTTCTTAGAGGCTGCGGCATGATGCTGAACATCGATGACAAGAATTTGAAACACGGCGTCCTGGGGCTCGTCATCGCCTTAGTGGAGATCATTAAGGATGCCCTCACTCTTCAGGCCGTGAAACGCATGGAAGGCGGTAGCCTGACTGAAGAGGAAATGGACAGGCTGGGAGAGGCGCTAATGGGACTGGAAAAAGCCATCGATGAAATAAAGGAGGAGCAGGGAATCGTCCAGTCCGTGAAATCGGTGCGGGATGGCCTGGATGAGATGGTAGACGACATCCTGGACAGGATGGTAAACCCAACACGGTTGATGGAAAAGGCCGAGCGATGGGATTAGAGACGCCACCCCTGGCCGACACCTGGGCCGAAGCCGCCACGGGTAAGGAAGGAAGATACATCTATTGTATCGCCGATGGCGGTGAAAGGACAAGTCTGGGGCAAATCGGCATCCAGGGCGATGAGGTCTACACTATTCCCTATGGTGGAATCTGCGCCCTGGTTCAAAATTGCCCGGCGCAGCCGTATCAATCCAAAGACCCGGACACGGTAAAGTCCTGGGTATTGACGCATCAAAAGGTGGTGGATGCCGCCTGGGAGAGGTGGGAGACGGTGCTCCCCCTGAGCTTCGACACCATAATTATGGGGGAGGGTGAGGGGGGGGCGGAGGGAAAGGTGTTGGATTGGCTCAAGGCGGAACACGAGGGCTTCAAGGTCAAAATAGAGAGGCTGAGGGGAAAGGCGGAGTATGGGGTGCAGGTATTCTGGCAGCCGAAGGCCATGGCCCAGAACCTGGTAGAAACGAGCCCGGAAGTTCGCCGTCTGGATGAAATCATTAGAGCCAAGCCCCGGGGCGCGGCATACTTGTATCGACGGCAACTGGAAAGTCTCATAAGGGGCGAGTTGGAAACGAAGGCCGGGGAGTATTTCAGAGACCTTTATCATCGCATAAAAACCCACGTGGAAGACATTCGTATCGAAAAGACAAAGGAGGCGGAGTCGGGCTGGCAGATGATAATGAATCTATCCTGCCTGGTTTGTAGGGACAAATACCAAGAGCTGGGGGAGGAGTTGGACAGACTCGACGATAGGGATGGGTTATCGGTGCGCTTTACCGGTCCCTGGCCTCCCTACAGCTTCGTGGGCACCATCTGACAGGGGTATTCTGTGGAGCCGATCCCCACGACCCGCGCTACCCTGGTGGACCTTCTGGATAGGGTCCTGGACAAGGGACTGGTTATTCAAGCCGACCTCATCATCTCGGTGGCTGGCGTTCCCCTCATTGGGGTGAATCTCCGGGCGGCCCTGGCGGGGATGGAAACCATGCTCCAGTACGGGGTAATGAGGGACTGGGACGAAGCCATTCGAGCCCAGGGGGGGCATCCGCCAAAGGCGGACGAGGAACGCGCCGCATTCCCTTTGGATGGGGAGTGCTCAGTGATACACAATGGTTAGGGCCATCGGCATCGACTTAGGAACGACCTACACCGTGGTGGCCGTCATGGAAGGCGACCAACCGTTGATCGTGCCCAACGCCGAAGGGCAGCGCCTCACACCCTCGGTGGTCGCCTTTACCGAGGAGGTTTTAGTGGGGGAGACCGCCCGCCAGCAGGCCGTCGCCAACCCCGGGGGAACGATATTCTCCATCAAGAGGCGCATGGGCTCCCCATACAAGGTGAAGCAAGGAGAAAGGGAGTACAACCCCCAGAAGGTCTCCGCCCTGATCCTGGAAAAGGTCAAGAGAGACACCGAGGATTATCTGGGAGAGAAGGTGGAGAGAGCCGTCATCACGGTGCCCGCCTACTTCAGCGATGGACAGCGTCAAGCAACCAAGGAAGCCGGCATCATGGCGGGCCTGGACGTCATGAGGATTATCAACGAGCCCACCGCCGCCGCTCTGGCCTACGGCCTTAATGAGGAAGACGAGCGTACCATCCTGGTATGGGACCTGGGCGGCGGCACCTTCGACGTCTCCATCCTCCAAATAGAGAAGGGCATCTTCCAGGTGAGGGCCGTCAGCGGCGATTCCTGGCTGGGTGGCGACGACTACGACCGACGACTGATGGAGTATCTGGCGGACCAGCACCGGGAGACCTACGGGATGGATCTATCAAAGGACATGAAGGCCTGGCAGAGGCTAAGGGAGGCGGCGGAGAAGGGGAAGATTACCCTTTCTGATAGTATGTCCACTTCCATTCAGATGCCCTTCGTTGACGGGAACACCTCTCCCCATACCAGTACGACCTTAACCCGTGAGGAGTTCCAAAGGCTGACGAGAGACCTGCTGGAGAGGATGATCCCCCCCACCCGCCAGGCCCTGGCCGACGCCGACCTAGAGCCCCAGGACATCCACCGCGCCATCCTGGTGGGTGGCGCTACCAGGATGCCCGCCGTCTCTCAACTGGCCAGGCAGCTCTTCGGGAAAGAGCCTTACCAGAACCTAAATCCCGACGAGGTGGTGGCCATGGGGGCGGCCATCCAGGCCGGAATGCTCTTGGGATTGATAGAAAGGACGATTCTTCTCGATGTTCTTCCCCTATCCCTGGGTGTGGAGACCCAGGGAGGCCTCTTTACCAGGATAATCCATCGCAATACTCCGCTGCCGGCATCGGAGGGGCGCCTCTTCACCACGGCCGCCGACAACCAGGGGGCGGTAGACATCCACGTGCTGCAAGGGGAGGCCGCCCTGGCGGTGGATAACCTGTCCCTGGGCTTGTTTCAGCTTCAGGACATTCCCCCCCTCCCCCGAGGCGCTCCCCGCATCCAGGTCGCCTTCGACGTGGATGTGGACGGCATCGTCCATGTGTCCGCCACCGACCTGCTTACCGAAAACAGCATCGATGTGAAGGTGCTCTCTGCCAAGGGGCTGCCCGCCGAGCTGGCGTCTCTCACCGGAGCCTCCACTCAATTCACCCCCACAGCGGGCGGCCGGGAACACTCCACTTCCCTGCTGTCTCCCCTTCCTCTACAGCAATAGCCAGGATATTGAGACTGTTTAATCCGCCATAGGCGGACAAGGGGGCGAAGCCCCTTTGCCAGGGGGATCGGGGGATGTGCCCCCGAATAAATCTAACCTCGAAGGGGTTCCTTGAGGTTGTTGATTGATATCGCCGCCCTGATGGTCTTTAACAAAATAAGCTGCCAAATGGCGAGCAGCCTATGTAATCGGGGTCGTCCCTGACCCCGATTGCGTGACCCCGTCGGAGTCGAGACGACTCCGACTACGGGGTGGGGATTGCTGTCGTGTTATTTAGTTAATCACCATAAGGGCGGGTAAGAAAGAGCTGATAGCCCTGCCCTGATGGGCAGGGCGAGGAAAACATTTCACAACACCACGAAGGAAGAGAAATATTCTTAAACACCCTCAGGGTATTGACATATGATTAAATATATGTTATATAATATGGTTGAGCAGAGATGGTCACCGATAGCAACCGCATCAAGAAACTACGACTGGAGTACGGGCTGTCCCAGGAGAGGTTCGCCCGCCTCCTGGGGGTCTCCCTGCAAACAGTGAGGCGCTGGGAAAGTGGCCTCAGTCGCCCTTTGCCCATCATTAGCTTAAAAGTCGAAGAGCTAGAAAGCCAGCTCGGCAAAAAACGCAAGGAGGGAGGTGTTCCCATGTCAGAAAGAGAAAAACCGTCGCGAGAAGACATCCAAATCGGCCTCGGTGGGTTGTTCAAAGGGCTGGGTGGCCTCTTTGACCTGGTCTCGGAGATGGCCGAAAAGGGTAAAGAGGAGTTAACCCGCAGCGGTGAAGTGGAGGTTCTGGGTGGCAAGGGCAAGGCCATCTACGGCTTCAGCGTGAAGATGGGTTTGGGGGGCAAGCCCGTCATCGAGCAGTTCGGCAATGTCAAGGCCACGGAAGAGGGAGCGACGGTGGCGGAGGTACGCGAGCCCCTGATGGACGTTTTCGACGAAGGGGATCGGCTGGTGGTCATTGTCGAGCTTCCCGGCGTGGAGGACGAGGGCGTCCACATTGAGATCAACGGGGACGTTTTGGCCTTGAGGGCCGAGGGCAAGTACAGGAAGTACAGCAAGGAGCTTCTGCTCCCCTCGCCGGTGGACGCTGGCTCCTTAGAGCGCTCCTACAAGAACGGCATCCTGGAGCTAAGGCTGGGGAAGAAAAGATAACTGTCACCCTGATCCGCCAGAGGCGGACATGTCCGACAGACGCGGAGAAGGGTCTCTTAGGTTTATGTGAGATGCTCTATTGAGAATGCCTTTAGACTTTCTTAGGGGTGAATCATCATGACCCAAGCACCAGCAGAAACCCTAACCCTCGTAGTGGCCGAGGCCATGACCAAGGACGTGGGGCGGGCCATCGCCCGGCTCGACCCGGCGGACATGGCCAAGATGGGTGTGGCGGTGGGAGACATCGTCCAGATAGTGGGTAAGAAACCCACCGTGGCCAGGGTCATGCCTACCTACCCCGAGGAGCGGGGCAAGAGCATCCTTCAGATAGACGGCATTACCAGGGAGAATGCCCAAAGCGGGTTGGGGGAGAGGGTGCAGGTTCAAAAGACAGCCTACGAGACCGCCAGCGCCTTAGTCCTTGCCCCCCTGGCGGCCTCCAGCGTTTTTGCTGCGGAGAAGGATAGAAAGTACCTGGGCAGGCTCCTGGAGGGACTGGCGGTAACCCAGGGAGACAAAGTAAGGGCCACCTTCCTCAGCAGCCGCCACCAGGAGTTCACCGTGGCGGATACCAGCCCGAAAGGGGCGGTGATAATCGGTCCTCATACCGTCATAAAGGTAAAAGGACAGGGGACCGTGGCCAGGGAGAAAACGGGCGTCACCTACGAGGATGTGGGCGGGCTCCAAAAGGAGGTCGGTCGAATCAGGGAGATGATCGAGCTGCCCCTGAAGTTTCCCGAGCTCTTCGAGAGGTTGGGCATCCAGGCGCCCAAGGGGATACTTCTTCACGGCCCTCCCGGCTGTGGCAAAACCCTCATTGCAAGGGCGGTGGCCAATGAAACTGACGCCTACTTCATCCACGTAAGCGGCCCTGAGGTAATCCATAAGTTCTACGGCGAAAGCGAGGCTCATCTGCGCTCCATCTTTGAGAAGGCCAGAGAAAACGCCCCCGCTATCGTCTTCTTGGATGAGATCGACGCCATTGCTGCCAAAAGAGAAGACGTTAGAGGCGACCAACAGGTGGAGCGGCGGGTGGTCGCCCAGCTTCTGGCCTTGATGGACGGCCTGGAGTCCCGAGGCCAGGTCATCGTCATCGGTGCCACCAACATACCCCAGGTGCTGGACCCTGCCCTCCGGAGGCCGGGCCGGTTCGACCGGGAGATCGCCATCAGCGTCCCCGACAGGGTGGGGAGGCAGGAGATACTCCTTGTCCACACCAGAGGCATGCCTCTTGCTGAGGATGTGGACTTGTCGAAGCTGGCCGAGCTAACCCACGGCTTCGTGGGCGCCGACCTGGAGGCCCTGTGCCGCGAGGCGGCTATGGCGGTTTTGAGAGAACTAATGCCCAAGATCGAGATGGGAGGGGACTATATCCCCTACGAGCTACTGGCCAGGCTGGAAGTCGCCTGGAACGATTTTCTAGAGGCGCTGAAAGAGGTGGAGCCCTCAGCCATAAGGGAGGTTTTCACCGAGATCCCCGACGTACAATGGAGCGACGTTGGGGGCCTGGAAGAGGCTAAAAGGATACTTGTGGAGACCATCGAGTGGCCATTGAGGTATCCCGGAATATACAATTACGCTAAAACAAAACCCCCCAAGGGTGTTCTTCTCACGGGCGCTCCCGGAACAGGTAAGACCTGGCTGGCCAAAGCGGTGGCTACCCAGAGTCAGGCGAACTTCATCTCTGTCAAGGGGCCGGCTCTCCTCTCCCGATGGGTGGGCGAGTCGGAGAGGGGCATCCGAGAGGTCTTCAAGAAGGCAAAACAGGCCAGCCCTTGTATCATCTTCTTTGATGAGATCGATGCCATCACTCCCCTTCGGGGGGCGGGCAACGATTCTCACGTTACCGAAAGAGTAATAAGCCAGCTCCTCACCGAGATGGACGGCATAGAGGAGCTCAAGGGGGTGGTCGTCTTGGCGGCCACCAACCGCCCCGACATTATCGACCCCGCTCTTCTCCGGGCGGGCCGCTTTGACGTGTGCCTCCAGTTACCCCTCCCCGATAAAAAGGCGAGGCGGGAGATACTCAAGATTCATACCCGGGGTAAGCCCCTGGCCGAGGATGTGGACCTGGAGAGCCTGGCAAACGCCACCGAGGGCCTGGTGGGTGCGGACATCGAGGCCCTCTGCCGCCAGGCCGCCATGCTGGCCATCAGGGAGTTCATCGATGGCCTTCCTGCCCAAACCGAGATGCCCGACCATACTGGCCTCAGACTGACCGGCGAGAACTTCCAGAAGGCGTTCAAAAGCATCGGGAAGTCTCCCTGGGCAAACCACGATAAGCAAGAACAGCCAGACTAAGCCCCCCAAAGAGAGATTCACCCCTGGTGAGAAGCCACTTCCACCGTAAGCCAGGCCTGCCAGTGTAAGAATCATTCTCTGATGAGCACCGGCGCCCCACCCCACCCCTGTTCTTGTTCTCAGAAAAGAGATAAGGTATAGTTATGGCGGACGAAAGTTTGCGGGGTAAGATTTGTTGAAGGCTCTTATCACAGGCATCGCTGGTTTTGCCGGTAGCCACCTGGCAGAATACTTGTTGCAGGAAGGGCTCTCTGTTCTGGGTATCCTCCGGGGCACCACTGATAACATTGACCACATTCGCCATCGACTCACGCTTTATACCCTGGACCTTACCCGAGAGAGGCCCGTAGAAATACTTCAGGAGGAAAGGCCGGAGCTTGTCTTCCATCTGGCCGCCCAAGCTTCGGTGACCCGTGCCTGGCAGGACCCTGAAAGTACGATGATCAACAATGTGCTTGCCCAGCTTAACCTTCTCCAAGCGGTGGTGGAGGCGGAAATCAAGCCGGGCATACTCATACTGGGCTCCAATGAGGAGTATGGCCTTGTGAAAAAGGAGGAAAGTCCGGTCACGGAGAACAACCCGTTGCGTCCTATCAATCCTTATGGCGTAAGCAAAATAGCTCAGGATATGATGGGTTACCAGTATTTTCTGAGCCATGGATTGAGGTGTTTTCGCCTGCGCCCTTTCCCTCATATCGGCCCCCGGCAAGCGCCCTTCTTTGTGGCCGCCTCCCTGGCCAAACAGATAGCTGAGGCGGAGGTGGGGCGCCGACCCCCTGTGGTGCAGGTAGCCAATTTGGAGGCCAGCCGAGATTTCACCGATGTTAGGGATGTGGTGCGCGGCTACTATCTGGCTCTGACCCGGGGCGAGCCCGGAGAGGTATACAACCTAGGCTCGGGGCGGGAGATTTCTATCCGAAATATTCTTGACTTCCTTCTCGCTCGGGCTCGAATATCCATCTCTGTTGAGCAGGAGCCCCACACTCCCCGGCCCATCGACCCCTTGTCCACGGGCACCTGCGATTACTCCCGATTCCAAAAGGCTACCGATTGGCAACCCCAGATAGCCATAGAACAGACCCTGGGTGACATCCTGGAATACTGGCGACGGCAAACGGCCCGGGAGACGAGATGAAGGCGGTCATCTTAGTGGGGGGAGAGGGAACCCGCCTTCGACCCATGACCATCCACACTCCCAAGGCCATGGTACCGGTGGTCAATCGCCCCTTCCTGGAACATATGATAGAGCACCTGAAGGCCCACCAAATCCGGGACATAATTCTCGCTCTGGGCTATCTCCCTCGTCCCATCCAGGCGCACTTCAACGATGGTCTTGCTTTCGGGGTTAAGCTGACCTATATCGTAGAGGACACACCCCTGGGAACGGCGGGGGCGGTGCAGAATGTAGCTTCCCATCTGGACGGAGAGACCTTCCTGGTTCTCAACGGAGATGTCTTCAGCGACCTGGATTTGACCGCCATGCTGGCCTTTCATCGAGAGAAGAAAGCCATGGTCACCATCGCCCTCACCCCTGTGGATGACCCAACGCGCTACGGAGTGGTGGAGACAGGTAGCGAGGGCCGTGTGCTTCGCTTTGTGGAGAAGCCGCCTCGGGAGGAGGTGACCACCAATCTAATTAACGCGGGCGCCTATTTCTTAGAGCCCCAGATACTGAGCCACATTCCGAAAGGTGTTTTCTATATGTTTGAACAAGGGCTGTTCCCCCTTTTGTTAAGCCTGGGCGCGCCCGTCTATGGCTACCCCAGCCAGGGCTACTGGATAGATATCGGGACACCGGAGAAGTATCTCGCTCTTAACCGGGACATATTGCAGGGCCGGACCTTCTGTCCCGCTCTAGGACGGTCCCCCCTAAACGGCCTTTGGCTTGCAGAGGGGTGTGAAATTAGTCCCCTTGCTCGTGTTAGCGGGCCGGTAGTCTTGGGAGAGGGCTGTGTCTTAGGGGCAGAGGCCTATGTCAGGGGACCGGCGGTTCTGGGTCCAGGGTGTCGTTTGGGCCAGCAGGTGATGGTAGAGGAGGCGGTGTTGTGGCGGGAGGTTACCGTAAAGGACGGGGCGATAATACGAGGCTCCATCGTTGGCCGGGGTAGTATCATTGAAAAGGGATCCCTGGTAGAGGCAGGATCGGTTTTAGGGGATGGCGTGACCGTGGAAAGGGGTAGCCGTGTGGAGTCGGGCACCCGCCTCTGGCCGGAGATATGGACGGGCCCGAAGGTGTCCCAAGGACAGGACTAAGCAGAAGTGACAGAAGGAGCTTAGATAAGTGCGTGTTCTTATCACTGGCATCACTGGTATGACGGGGAGCCACCTGGCGGATTACCTGTTGACCAGAGACAACGTGGAGGTTTACGGTACTTACCGCTGGCGCAGCCGCATGGACAACCTGGAGGACATCAAGAGGGCGGGCCGATTGAATATCATTGGCGAGGGGAGCACCGTTACGGATGTGGCGGTCCTCCGCTCTCTAGTCGCTGAGCAAGGCAATCCGGGGAAGGTCAACTTGGTAGAAGGGGATATGATGGATCCCTACGCCATGAAACGGGTGATAGGAGCCATCCGCCCGGATCGTATCTTTCACCTGGCGGCCCAAAGCTATGTCCCTGGTTCCTGGGCCGGGCCGGCAGAGACTATCCAACGCAACATTATCGGCCAAGTGAACCTGCTGGAGGCGATACGGGAGGCCGGCATTGACCCCCTCATCCACATCGCCGGCTCGTCGGAGGAATACGGTCTGGCCTACCCCAACGAGGTACCCATCAAGGAGAGCAACCCCCTGCGTCCCATGAGTCCCTACGCCGTTAGCAAGGTGGCCCAGGAGATGCTGGCCCTGCAATACTTCCGCAGCTACGGTTTAAAGGCCATTGTAACCAGAGGCTTCAACCATGAGGGTCCCCGTCGCGGCCATGTCTTCGTCACCTCCAATCTGGCCAAGCAGATAGCGGAGATCGAGAAGGGGCTAAGGTCACCCGTTATCCTGGTGGGGGACCTGTCCAGTCAGCGGGACTGGACAGACGTTCGGGACTTTGTCCGGGCCTACTGGCTGGTCCTGGAGAAGGGAGAACCGGGGGAGGTTTACAACATCGGCAGCGGGGTAGCGCGCCAGGTGAAAGATCTACTGGATATATTGCTGTCTATGAGTCAGGTCCAGGTGGAGGTGAAGGTTGACCCCTCCCGTTTCCGCCCCTCCGATGTGAGGCTTCTCCTGGCCGACGCTTCCAAGTTCACCCAGCTCACCGGCTGGCGACCTGAGATACCCTTCACTCAAACGCTGAAAGACCTGCTGAGCTATTGGCGGGAAAGAGTGTAGCGCCGAAAGTCGTCCGGGGCCATCTAAAAGGGGAGAGCGTTGGGAGGTGAATAAATAATGATGGGAAGCCCCATCAGGTTCGGCACCGATGGTTGGAGAGGGGTAATTGGAGATGATTTTACCTTTCACAACCTCCGCGTCTGTACCCAAAGCGTCGCCAACTACTTGAAACGACACGCCCTGGCGTCCCGAGGGTTGGTGGTGGGCTACGACACTCGCTTCGCTTCAGAGCACTTCGCCGCTGCCGCGGCGGAGGTGCTGGCCGCCAATGATATAAAGGTTTTTCTGTGCCCCTGCCCCGCCCCCACCCCGGTGGTAAGCTACGGCATTCTGGTAGCCAATGCCGCCGGAGCTATCATCATTACTGCCAGCCACAACCCTGCCCTCTGGAATGGCTTTAAGTACAAGCCGGAGTACGCTGGCAGCGCATCTCCTGAGGTTGTAGCCGAGCTGGAAGAAAATATTCCTGTCATACTCCAGGATAATAGCATCAAGAGTGTCCCCCTCTCTCGGGTACAGGGGCACCTGGTGGTAGACTTCGACCCCGCCCCATCTTACCTGGAGCACATCTCCCAACTGGTGGACCTTCCCCTTCTGCGCCGTGCCGGCCAGAAAGTGGCCGTGGACTCCATGTACGGCGCCGGTGCTGGCTACCTGGCCCGCCTTTTGGGGGGAGGCAGCACCCAGGTCGTTGAAATCCACAGCCAACGCAACCCCCTTTTCCCTGGCTTGCAGCGGCCGGAGCCCATCACTCAGAACCTGGGGGAGCTATCCCAGCTGGTGGCCCAAGATAAGGCCCACGTTGGCCTGGCCACCGACGGCGATGCCGACCGCATCGGTATTGTAGATGAAAATGGGCAGTTCATTACGCAGCTCCAGGTCTTTGCCCTCCTGGCTTTATACCTTTTAGAATTCCGTCACCAGAGGGGCGCTTTGGTCAAGTCCGTTACCACCACCAGTATGATTCATCGTTTGGGCGAGCTCTTTCAAGTCCCTGTCTGTGAGACAGCAGTGGGTTTCAAGTACATCGGACCCCAAATGCTGGAGACAGATGCTCTCATCGGTGGCGAGGAGAGCGGCGGTTTCGGCTTTCGGGGTCATATCCCGGAGCGAGATGGCATTTTGGCTGGCCTATATTTTCTGGATCTGATGCTCCGTAGCGGGAAGAGCCCTTCTCAGCTAATAGATTACCTCTATCAAAAAGTGGGACCCCACCACTATGACCGTATTGACCTGGAGTTCCCTGCCCAAGCACGGGAGCGGATTCAGCAACGGGTGGCGGAAAGGGGGCTTCGGGGGACCATAGGGGATGTGCCGGTGAAGGACGTGGACACCCAGGATGGTTTTCGTTTTACGTTGCCGGATGGCTCCTGGCTCCTCATCCGCTTTTCGGGGACGGAGCCGCTTCTTCGCATTTATGCTGAGGCGGATAGCATGGAGGGAGTGCGCCGACTCTTGGCGGCGGGGCGGGAGACGGTGGGCCTGTGACGCTGGATGATGTGGCCGCTTGCCGCCAGCTAGACCCCTCCCATATGCTTTCCCGCATCCAGTCTCTCCCTGAGCAGTGCCGTGCCGGGTGGCGACGGGGCATGGAATTTCCCCTTCCGCCTGATTACTCCACGGTAAACAAAGTGCTGCTATTGGGCATGGGTGGCTCCGCCATGGGCGGCGACCTCGTGGGCAGTCTCATTCCCCTGGAGGGGAAAATCCCTTTCCTCATTCACCGGGACTACGGGCTACCTGCCCTTGTGGATGACAACACCCTGGTCATCGCCTCCAGCTACTCCGGCAACACGGAGGAAACCCTGGATGCCTTTTCGCAAACCTTGAATGGGGGAGCCAAGAAGCTGGTGATTGCCGGAGGCGGTAAACTCCGCCTTCTGGCTCAAGCTAGAAGCATTCCCACTCTCTTGATAGACCGGGAAGCCGAGCCCAGAAACACCCTGGGCTTCACCTTCACTTGTCTCCTGGCTTTGTGTCAGCGCCTCGGTTTGTTACCTTCCCGGGGCCGAGGGGTAACCGACATGGTGGCTACCTTGAAACGACTATCACCTCGTCTTAGTCCGGACATTCCTATAGTGGACAATCCGGCCAAGCAAATGGCCCTCCGTCTCCAGGGGCGGCTGGTGGTAGTATACGGCGCCGGCTTTCTTGCCCAGGTGGCCCACCGCTGGAAGACCCAGCTCAACGAAAACAGCAAGGTATGGGCTTTTTACGAAACCCTGCCCGAACTGAACCACAATTCTGTGGTGGGTTACCCCCTGCCATCCCAGGTTAAGGAACACATAATAGTCGTCCTCCTCCATACTCTCTCCCTTCATCACCGTCTCCTGGCCCGCTATCAAGTGACCCAAGATTTGCTGGAGAAGGAAGGAATAGAGAGCCATCTGACTACGGTGGATGGGAGGAATCCCCTGAGCCAGATGATGTCCGCCGTGATGCTGGGGGACTTCGTTAGCTACTACCTGGCGTTGCTCAACGGAGTAGATCCCTCCCCGGTGGCTACCATCGACTATCTGAAGGAGCGCCTGGCTCGCTTCCAGTAAAGGTTGAAGGGTACAGTAAGTTTACCTTGACAGGCTTACCTACCTTGTGTCATATTAATCCGAAAAGGTATTGTAATAGAGGCCAAGGGCGATGCATATAGCTGTGGGAAGTGATGAGGCCACTGCCCTTACTGATAGGGTTGTTCATTGGCTGAAGGAGCGAGGGTGGGAGGTTTCCCCCTACGGAGCCCTGGCCGGGGGCAACGAAGCTTGGCCCGAAGTAGGGTACCAGGTGGCCGCAAAGGTAGCTGGGGGTGAGTGTGAGGAAGGGATACTTTTCTGCTGGACAGGGACGGGGGTAAGTATTGCCGCCAACAAGGTCCCTGGTATCAGGGCTGCCCTGTGCACCGATGCTGCCACCGCCCAGGGAGCCCGCCGGTGGAACCATGCCAACGTCCTGGTCATAAGTCTGCGTCTTACCTCCCTGGCAGTGGCGGAGGAGATTCTGGAAGCTTGGTTCTCCACTCCCTATGGTGGTGGGGATGACGCTCTCAACGTGGCTCGTATCGCCCAATTGGAGGCGCAGCACCGGAACCAACCAGCTACTGCCTGAGGCGAGAACCGGTTTTTGATGTGGCTCTGAAGGTCAAGGAGGTGGAGAAATGCCCGTGGTGACCGTGGTCGGACAATATGGAAGCGAAGCTGCCGATCTGGGGAGAGAGGTAGCCCAGATCCTGGGTGTAGACTATGTGGATCGAGAGATCCTGGTTGCCGCCGCTCAGAAGCTGGGGACTTCTGTGGAGGCGGTGGAAAAGCGGGATGAACGCCCCACTACCCTTGGCGAGCGCCTTTCCGGTCTGTTGCAAGCCTTCCTAGAGAAATCAGCCGCCGCTGGCTCAGCGGGAGACCCGTTTCTGGAGCCTACCGGGCTAGAGATACTGCTATCTCGAAGCTATGGTGAGATGGGCCAGCCCCTTGCCTCTGCCGAGCAGGCTGTGGACGACGTCCGCTGCTTGCAGGCCTGCCAGAGTATCATTCGAGAGCTGGCGGCCACGGGCCGAGTGGTTATCATGGGGCGAGCATCAAACATCATTTTAAGAGACTATCCCAGATCCCTTCATGTGCGGGTGGTGGCACCCATGGCGGACAGGATTCGGCGCACCATGAGCGCCGAAGGTTTGAGTCAGGGCGCTGCCCAGCGTCTCATTCAGAAACGGGCCGAGGAGAGAATGGCCTACTACCGCAAGTTCTATGGCGTAGATGTTAATGACCCCGACTACTACGACATGGTAGTCAATCTGGGGAAACAACCCATGCCTTTTGCAAGTCGGGTCATTGCCTACGCTGCGAAACAATTGGAGCTCCACGTCACCGACTAGCCTTTAGATGCGCTCATAGCTCAGCGGATAGAGCATCGGTCTTCGGAACCGAGGGTCGGGGGTTCGAATCCCTCTGGGCGCGCTGTTCTTCAAACCTAAAACATCCCAACTTTGTTCCCTTTCTTCACAATGTTGGCCTTTTTGTAGCAACGGATGTAGCAACGGGATGCAAAAACCACTTTTAACGGCCTCTCAGGAGCTTATCCAGGCCGTTCACCGCCTCAACCTGAAGGCTGGGGACGGTATGGGAGTAGGTGTCCATAGTGACGGAGATGGTGCTATGGCCTAGTAACTCCTGAACTACCTTCGGGTGGGCGTTCATGCTCAAAAGCAAGCTAGCGCATGAATGCCTCAAGTCGTGGAAGCGAACCCTCGGAAGCCCCGCTTTCTTCAGCAAGGGATGAAAGTGGCGGCGTATCAAGTTGGTGACTTCCATTGGCCGCCCCAAGGCGTTACAGAAGACCAGGTTACGATCTTCCCATTCACCCCCCGCCAGAAGGCGGGCTTCCAACTGGCGGCGACGGTACTCTTGAAGAGCTTGCGTAGCCATTGGGGTGAGGGAGATTGTGCGACGCCCTTTGGCCGTCTTAGGTTCTTGCTCCACGAAGCCCTTGCCAGTGATGCGGGCCAGTGAGCGCCGGACGTGGATGATGCCCTGGATCATATCCATATCCGCCCATTTGAGGCCCAGGAGTTCCCCTTGGCGCATACCCGTTGTCAGGGCCAGGACAAAAAGGGCCTCCATAGGCTCCCCCTGAGCGGCTTCCAGAAAGCGTCTCGCCTCTTCCGCATTAAGGGCCTTCATCTCCACCTTGGAAACACGGGGCGAATCCACCAGACCGCAGACGTTGCGGGGTATGAGTTGCCACCTAACGGCGTCCTCCAAGCTACGGTGTAGCACTCGGTGAATATGGCCCACCATGCGGGGGGAGAAGCCCTGTTCAAGCTCGGCGTGGTAGAAGGTGATTAGCTCTTGTGGAGACAGCTTGGTAAGGCGACGGCTCCCCAGGGCAGGAATGATGTGCAAATGACAGACATCCCGATAAGTGACGTAGGTCTTGGGGCGTAGATTCGGCTTCACTACCTCCTCTAGCCAGTGGGTAAGGAACTGCCCTAGCGTTTGTCTAGCATCGGCAGTGGGGAGGAGGATACCTAACTGGACATCCCTCAAGGCCGCTATCAATGCCTCCCCCACCCCTTGACGGCTCTTGCCGTAAACCACCTTTCGCTTGCCACCAGGGAGGGTTATGGCCCCCGCCCATAGGCCGTCCGCCCGCTTGTAGATAGAACCTTCGTTGTTACTCCGCCGAGCCACTGTCTTCTCCTCTCTGGCGCATTCGCTGCGCCCTTTTCCGCTCACGGGCCGGAACTCCCTTTTCGTGGCAATCGGGGCAGTAGTTCCGTTGCCCTGATTTTGGTCGCCGTCCCTCTCGTAAATACGGATGGCCACACCCACTACACAAGATTAAATCTTGGCTACGGGTTACGGCCAACATCAGTTGCACCGCAAGGGCTGTGTAAGTACCACCACCACCCAAAGCAAAGATTACATGCTGGCCGTTATGCACTAAGCATGGCCTGGCGTTCGCAAGGGAGAGCCAGCCATTCACCACATTAAGTAATAGTCGCCACTGCCTATCTGCCTCGCACATAGAGTAATCATTGCCCTGATACAGGGCAGCCCAATCGTCCTTCGAGGTTGGCTCGCCCTGATGTAGTTGTGCCGCCAGGTTAAGGATAGCTCTTGCCTGACGACTAGAGTAAAACCACTGAGGGATAGGGTCGTAGTACCAAGAGCGCCCCTCCCAGGTTATCATTCGAGGGAGACAGCCCAACCTTGGCTTAAATTGCCGCTCCATCATCCAGATCTCCTCAAATGGGTTGTGAGACGCTGGCAAGTCGTGTTCGCACATCTCCAGAGCACCGTAACGCCTGGCGAACTGTAGCACGCCCTGGCCGTCCCGAATACGAACGAAATGGTCTAACATCCCTTTAATGTTTGCCTTTAGTGGCCAGCGCTGAGCCCGCATGTCCCAATCCTTCGAGTAGAGAAGCTTGTCCTCCACTATATGCACCTCTTCGGGCAAAAAAGGGGGGGTAACCACCAGACGGGGATTGCCCACTAGCCCGTCGGTGTCGCTCATTCCTGCTAAGTTATAGGCGTCAAAATTCATAAAACACCGTCTATAGTCACGTTGAAGTCACGTTGTAATTATAGACCGAAGCATCTCGGCATGTCAATATGGAATCACGAGATGTTAAATGACATTCGCCAAGAGATTAGGAGGGCTTAATGCAGTTGTTGAAGGTCGAAGAGGTCATGGCAAGGCTTCAGATTTCACGCCCAGTGGTCTATCGCTTACTTCAGAGCGGCGAGCTGCCGAGCCTGAAAATTGGCCGCTCAAGGCGGGTGAGCGAGGCTGCCCTGGAGGAGTTTATTCAGGCGTGTCAAGAAGATGCAAATTGAAGACTTTCTTTCCCGCCTCCAGGGGGTTCAGCGCAAGGGGAAAGGCTGGCTCGCACGCTGTCCGGCTCACAATGACCCCAAGCCTTCACTCTCCATCTCTGAGAAAGATGGCAAGCTCCTTCTCTATTGCTTCGCTGGCTGCCCTACTGAGGCGGTGGTGGCGGCCCTGGGGCTGGAGATGAAAGACCTCTTCCCCTACCCGGCCCCAGCGCACAGCAAGAACAGCGCAAAGCCAAAGCCCAAAGTGACCCGCTACGAAATCCGCAATGCCCAGGGCCAGCTTGAGGCGATCCACGAGCGAGTTGACAAGCCCGACGGCTCGAAGACCTTCATGTGGCACGGCCCCGACGGAAGCTTAGCCCTTGGGGGAAGAGCCGTTAGCTCCCTCCCTCTCTACGGTAGTGAGAAGCTGGCCCAGCCAGGGCCTGGCTCCCGTGTGGTGGTGGTGGAGGGGGAGAAAGCTGCCGCCTCGCTCATGGCCAGAGGTATCCCTGCCGTAGGGACAGTTTGTGGGGCTGGCGTCACGCCCGATAGTGAGGTTCTGCGTTACCTTCTACCCTTCGCTGTCATTCTGTGGACTGACAATGACGAACCTGGCCGCCAGCATATGGCTAAAATAGCCGCCGAGCTTCGGGCGTTGGGACATCATAGCATTAAGGTTGTGTCCTGGCCCGAAGCCCCAGAAAAAGGCGATGCCGCCGACTTTCTGGGAACGGATGATGAATTAAAGGAGCTTCTAAATTCAGCCGTAGCTTATACCCCACCTACCACTGATTTAGCGGCCCTTTTGGTCAATATAGAACGCTTCATTAAACGGTATGTCATTTTGAGCGATGCCCAGGTCGTCACCCTAGCTTTGTGGGTGTCCCACACCCACGCTTTCGCCGCCGCCGACGTGACCCCTTATCTCCACGTTTATAGCGCCGAAAAGCGTAGTGGAAAATCACGTCTCTTAGAGGCCCTCTCCTTTGTTGTAGCAAACCCCTGGTCCACCGCAAGAGTCACCGCCGCCGTGCTGGTGCGCAAGGTGGCCAGAGAGAAGCCTACCCTCCTTTTGGACGAGAGCGACGCCGCCTTCAGAGGGAATAGGGAATATTCTGAGGCTCTGCGGGGCATCCTCAATGGCGGTTGGCGGAGGGGAGGGGTGGCATCGGTATGTGAAAAGCGCAGAGGTGACTGGGTGGCCGTTGACTTTGAGACATTTTCCCCCAAGGCCATAGCCGGTATTGGAAAACTACCTGACACAGTGGCGGATCGCTCTATCCCCATAAACATGAAAAGGCGTGGCCCTGGAGAAAACGTGTCTCGCTTTCACTGGCGGGAGGTGAAAGGGGAGGCGGCGTCTATCGCCGAAGCCCTTTCAACATGGGCATCGGGCGCTATCCCCACTTTGCGAGAGGCTTGGCCTAAGTTTCCCGTAAGCCTTGACGATAGGGCAGTGGACATCTGGGAGCCTCTCCTGGCTATCGCCGACCTAGCCGGTGGGGAGTGGCCGGAGAACGCAAGGAGCGCCGCCAAAGAGCTTTCGGGTAACAGGGTAGAAGAGGATGATTCAATTGGCGTCCGGCTCTTGGTTGATATCAAAGCCATCTTTGAGGAGAGGAAAGTTGAACGCCTATCTAGCGGCGCCCTTGTGGAGGCCCTCTTAGGCGTGGAGGAAAGTGGGTGGGGAACGTGGCGGCTTGGAAAGGGGCTTGATCAGGCGGGGCTGGCGAAGCTCCTCAAGCCTTTCGGGGTGAAGCCCATGGTGTTACGCTTCGGAGAAGACACAGCGCGGGGGTACGAACGTGGGCAGTTTGAGGAGTCCTTTCAGAGATACCTTCATATCCCCGAAAAGAGCGTAACACCCGTAACAGGTGTAACATTTTGGGCCTCTAGGTTCAAAAAATCAGGTTCAGAAGACGAAAATGTTACGGGTGTTACGCCTGTTACACCCCCTGGGGGTATAAGTGTAGACTCGCCTTTAGTAGCGGAGGCTATACGTCTTGGGGGCCGCATTGTGAGTATTGAGGAGAGTGGTGACGAGGAGGTGCTCTGATGAATGCGCTAACTCTTTTGAGTGACCTTCAAGCCAAGGGCTTCTGTTTAAGGCCCGAAGGAAACAATCTCTGCATAGCTCCTTCAAGTGCGCTGACCCTTGAGCTACGCCAGCTTATCATAGCGCACAAGGCCGCTCTTTTAGCAATCCTTCGCCCCCCTCCCTTACCCGAACCCCCCGTTGTGTCCCAAGAGCTAGAAAGGTTGTTGGCCTTGGGCCAGCGCCTCAAGAGAGGTGAGATAACGGCTCTTCGCTGTGGGAAGACGGGGGAGTTCTGCCGCCACTGCCAGGGTGTGCCTTGCTGGGGGAGTGAAGTTTGGGCCTGAGACGGGGGAGTATCAACCCCCATATACTGCCCTCTCTCTTTCAAGCCCTTTCTTGGGCTTCTAAACCTCTTTCAACCCTGCGGTTTTGGGAGGGTCTAGGCAATGAGTAACCTAGTTGAAAAGACCATCCTTTGCCGCCGGTGCCGCCGTCCACTCTTTTCCACCGTCTTGGTCAAGGGTGAGGGCTACTGCCCCCGTTGCAAGGGCTGGACTAGTATCGCTCAGGCCCGACGGCGCAAGGGGGCTGTGGGTGACTGATGGCCGTCCGTTGGTGTCACATAGTGGCGAGTCGTGCATATAGGGGGCAGTCTAAAGCATGGGTTTTTACGGAGCGTAGCTATGAAGCGTTCACTGTTCGACACACTATCTGACTCTATTGAGCTTGAAGATGCCCTTAATGCTGGGGCCGTCTCTCAATTCGTTAGCGTGAAGCAAGCCGCCTCCCTCTTGCAGGTCAGCGAGCGAACAATCCGGCGGTTGGTAGCCACTAATGAGATTCCCGCTTACTACATTCGCTCTCTGGTGCGCATTCAGTGGAGCGATATCATGGAATATGTTGAGGCCGAATAAGCACGTACGCCTCTGGCATAGGTGTCAGAATCTCCCAAATCCCCTGAAACCGTCGTAGCTCAACACCCTGGTAAGGGGGTCATGGCACTAACTTGCCTGTATCCTCATCAAATATCCATGGGCCACCGAAATAGATCACAGAAATGCTTCTGCCGTCGGAAAGGGTAAACTCTTGAGGGGACATGTTTGGCTCCACATACCATTGGCCCCGTCCACGGTATTGTACGACAGGCTCTAGCCCTACTCTGAAGATAGCCCAACACATTCTTATAACTTGCTCGACCCCTTCCGACTGGGTCTTTTTCAAAGTAACAGCAGTTGACAACTGCTCATCACGGCATTTATCCAGAGCGGGTTGAAGCCTTGCATCAACCAAACGGCCAACCTCCGTCGCAGAAAAGCGAGGTTGCGGCGTCGGTGTAGGTTGCGGTAGCGGCGTCGCAGTAGAGCGAGGTTGCGGCGTCGGTGTAGGTTGCGGTAGCGGCGTCGCAGTAGAGCGAGGTAGCGGCGTTGGTGTAGGTTGCGGCGCAGAAAATGGGAGTCTAGTACATGCCAGTGCTAGGAGAACAAAAGCAAGAATAAGAAGCCGTAGTGTCTGCCTCATAGCAACCTCCTTTCGGGCCCTCCATTGACGTATTCGGCCATCAAGATACACCGCCCAGATCAGGTTTTCAAGCCTTCTACCCCTTATGGAACATGAGACAGTCCTTTAGTTCGGCCAGGTGGACACCTCTCTAGGCCGCCAAGAATCTTAAGATATAAAATAAACCGCCAGGTGGCCCCAAAATCTTAAAATAGCCGGAGGGGTAGGGATGTTAAACGCTCACCTGCGAGTTCATCCCTGTACCCCCCTACCCCTTTTTACTGTAGCAACGGGTGTAGCAACGGGGGGAGAACCAGGGATACGACAGGATACTCACATTCGCACTATTCACCCCTTTTTTAACCTATTGTGAGACTTATGTTTACAGTCTGAGACAGGCTGTTTACAACTTCGGAACCGAGGGTCGGGGGTTCGAATCCCTCTGGGCGCGCGATGCTCGCTTATTAATTAGATTCCACTGTCTTATGGTGTCCCTCCCAGTACTGAGCGTACCGCCCATTTCACCTTGACACCTAATAGAGGGCTATGATAGGATACTAGCACGGCGGAGGGGAGAAGGGTGTCATTAGTATCCGTTGGCTACCGTCAAGGGCAGAGACTTGCTCCGACGTGGGTAGTTAGTTCAGAACGCTGAGGGCGTCGGGGCGTGAAGGAGGTTCGGCGTGTTGGAGATGACCATAGATAGCATCCGGGTTAGCCTAATGAATTACCAACGGGTGGTCATCCTCAAGGAGAAGGAGTCTGACCGCTATTTGCCCATTTGGATTGGACCAGCGGAGGCTGACGCCATTGCTATCAAGCTCCAAAATGTACCCGTGGCGAGACCTCTAACTCATGACCTTCTGGGCTATGTTATCTCTGCTCTGGGAGCCACCGTCAGTTCTATCATTGTGAACGATCTCCTCAACGACACCTTTTATGCTCGCATTATCATGGACGCAGACGGGAAGCACATGGAGGTGGATTGTCGGCCCAGCGATGCCATCGCTTTGGCGGTGCGCACGGGGGTACCTATTTTCGCCGAGGAATCTGTTATGGACAAGGCGGGAATCGTCCTCGACCACGAAAGCGGTAAAGCAAAGTCGGCTACCCCCGAAGGGTCAAAAAAGGCAGATGAGGAAGAGCTGAAAGGGATGTCTGCCTTTCGAGACTTCATCGAAAGCCTAAATCTGGAGGATTTCGACCAGCGCCACAAGTCTTAAGAGGTATCTTAGGTGCTTGTCTAGAAGGGTCAAAGACGTGAACAATAACTTTCTGCGACGTTTAATTTCCAATGTCAGGTGCAGTGTATGCGGACGGCGGTATGTGGCGGGAAATGTGAACGTCTTGGGGCACCGACACGATATATGGTTTTTGAGCGTCTTTTGCCCCTCCTGCCAAAGCCAGGGCTTGGTGGCGGCGGTGGTGCGAGAGGAAAGGGAGGAGGAGCCGGTGGCCGAGCTGATGGAAGTGACGAAGAAGGGGCGCGACAAAAGACCCGTGGAGATGGACGAAGTTCTCGATATGCATAACTTCCTTAAGAGCTTTGACGGAGACTTTGCCTGCCTTTTTAGTCGGAGTTGAAAGAGTGATCGTCGGTAGTGGCCCCAAGCCTTCCAGCTTGGGGCCTTTGTTTTAGGGGGGTTGGGGAGGGGAGGTATGGAAGGCCTCTATCTGGTGGCTCTGGTGGCGACGCCGCTGCTTTCTTTTCTCATCGCCCTTCTGGCAACTCCTGGGGTGCGTCGTCTAGCCATCAGGTACGGTTTTCAAGACCACCCCAGTCCACGGCGAGAGGGGGTCTTAAAGCCACGGTTGGGCGGGTTGGCTCTATACCTGGCCTTTGGCGGCACCATAGCTATTACCGCCCCTTTGGTGGCTAACCGAGAGCCAGAAGAGATGGTGAAAGTCATGGGCCTGCTGGCGGGAGCCAGTCTTGTGGTGGTCATGGGCTCGTTGGACGATAGGCGGGAGTTGGGTGTGGCACCCCAGTTAGCGGTGCAGGTGGCAGCGGCGGCAGTGGCCATGGTGGCCGGAGTCGTTATCGATAAGGTGGCCAATCCCCTGGGCGTTTCTCTGGCGGACAGTGTCATCAATCTTCCTTTGTACCTGACGATAGGTTTCACTATGATGTGGATGTTGGGCGCGATGAATGCCATTAACTTCGTAGACGGCATCGATGGGCTGGCGGGCGGCATCGGGGCCATCGCCGCCATTGTCCTTTTCATTCACAGCTTCCGTCTTGGCCAGTACACCGTTGCCCTGCTTCCGCTGGCCTTGGCGGGGAGCGTAGTGGGCTTTTTGCCCTATAATTTTTCTCCTGCCAAGATAACCCTGGGCACTTCTGGTGCCGTTTTCCTTGGCTTCACGCTGGCGGCTCTGTCCGTTATCGGAGGCACTAAGGCTGCCACTTTGCTTCTGGTGCTGGGCATCCCCATCATAGACGCCGGGTGGATCATTCTTCAGCGGGTGTACCGTCGGCGTTCCCCTTTTCGCCCCGACCGAAGCCACCTTCATCACCGTCTTCTGGAAATGGGTCTTTCTTCACGGCAGACGGTGACTCTATTTTATTTTCTGTGTGGGACTTTGGGTGTTCTGGCTTTGCTTTTGTCCTCTCGTCTTATGAAGCTATACACCCTTTTGGGGCTGGGCGTTCTTCTGGCTGGAATTTTGGCGATAGTGGCTCAAAAAAGTCTGGCGGGAAAGAGTTGATTCCCTAGGGTCTGTGTGATATACTTCTCAACTTGGAAAGCGGGGGATTGGGGAAGGAGGGTGGGGCGAATACCTTTAGGCTTCTTGGGCTGGGGTGGTACGTGGCTTTCTCTCTCATATTGGGTGTGGGCCTGGGGGTATGGGCCGACGGTCGGTGGCACACGGCTCCCCTCTTCACTCTGGTGGGGCTCTTTTTGGGCCTGGCGATAGCTATTTTCGGGATGTATCGTATGCTCTTTCCATCGGAATGAAAAGGGCCGCAAGGAAAATCGCTTAGTGCTCAAGCTTTCACCAAAGACCATTCTGGGGGCGGTAGGAGTGCTGGCTCTTCTCGTGGCCAGCAATTTCCTCAAAGGGCCGCCACCTCATATCGCTCTTCCTGCCGAAAAAGTCTTCGCCGTTTTTGGCTTTCCCATCACCAATACCTATATTGCTTCCTGGCTAACGATTGTTGTCCTGGTAGGTCTATCCTGGGCAGCTACCCGAAAGATGGCGGCGGTGCCACGCGGGGTGCAAAATCTGGTGGAAGCCTTCATTGAGCTCTTTTTGAACTTCGTTGAAGGCATCGCTGGGCGGGAAAACGCCCGTCGTTTCTTCCCCGTGGTGACCACTATCTTTCTTTTCGTCATCACCTCCGCTTATCTTTCTCTCCTGCCTGGCTTTACCACCATCGGCATAGTGAAGACGGAGGAGCACGGCCAGTCCTTCAAAGTGGTGGAAATAGCCGGGCTGAGGGTGGCCTTTGTGGCCCTGGGGGCAGCGACGGTCACCGAGGCCAGTGGAGAGGAATCCGCTGAGGGGATAAAGGGCGAACTAGTGGCCTTCTTGCGGGGTGCCAATACGGAGTTGAACACCCCCATGGCGCTGGCTGTCCTATCGGCTATCTTTGTGGAGTACTGGGGCATCAGTACCTGGGGATTACGGGGCTACTCGACCAAATTCTTCAACTTCCGCCAACTCCGCCAGGGGCGGATTATGATGGGCTTTGTAGATATCTTTGTCGGCTTCATGGAGCTGGTGAGCGAGTTGGCCCGCCTCATTAGCTTTACCTTCCGACTCTTCGGCAACATGTTCGCCGGAGAAGTGCTTTTGGGGGTGATAACCTTCTTGATTCCTCTGGTGGCGGTGCTGCTCTTCTTCGGGCTGGAACTATTAGTGGGTTTTGTGCAGGCTTTGGTCTTTGCTGGTCTCACCGTGGTTTTCGGTGTGGTAGCGGTGGCGGGCCACGGTGAAGAGCACTGACCCTGGCTGAGTCGGGCTATTGTGTCAAAATTCTAGAAAGGGGGACGGGGATGGACCCACAATCCTTACGGTGGATAGCGGCGGCCTTCGCCATGGGTTTCGGAAGCTTGGGCCCCGCCATCGGCATCGGCATGCTGGCGGGCAAGGCTATGGAGGCTTTGGGGCGCAACCCGGAGGCTCGGGGCGCCATCCAGGCGAACATGATTCTGGCCATTGCCTTCGCTGAGGCCATCGGAATCTATGCCCTGGTGGTGGCTCTCGTTATCAAGTTTGTCTAGCTTCTCTAAAGGGGTTGCTCCCTTGATCCCTGGTTCGTAACAAGGAGGGGGAATGGAGGCACTGGGCGTAAATCTGCCTGGGCTCATTGCCCAGTTGGTTAATGTATTCCTTTTGCTGGGCCTTCTTTACATGGTGTTGTACAAGCCCATGCTAAAGGCGCTGAACCAGCGTTCGACGCGTATTAAAGAGAGTCTGGACCAGGCGGAGTATATAAAGGAACAGGTGGCCAAGACGGAGCAACAGGTTCAGGAGAGACTGGAAGCCGCCCGAAAGGAGGGCCAAGCCATCGTGGCCCAGGCGGGTCAGGCGGGGGAGCGATTTAAAGAGGAAGCGCGCCAGGAGGGGCGTCGGGAGGCGGAGGTCATCATGGCTCGGGCGCGTCGGGAGATAGAGGCGGAGCGGGATGAGGCCATTGCTGCCCTACGGCGGGAGTTTGCTGACCTGGCCATTCTGGCCGCAGAGAAGGTGACCCGGGAAACCCTGGATCGGGCCAAACATCGGCGTCTCATCCAGGAGGTACTAGAGGAGAGTTCCACCTTCAAAGGGGAGGGGGCGTGAGACGGCGGGCCAGCGCCAGGCGTTATGCTCAGGCTGTTTTTGATATCGCCTCGGAGAGGGGAGAGCTGGATCAGTGGCAGGAGACCCTGAAGGATATGGTGGGGGCTGCCCAGGACTCTCTTCTGGTGGCTGCCTTAGAGAGCGCACGAGTCTCCTTCAGCGACAAGGAGGCCATCCTGAGGCGGCGCTTTGAAGGTGCCCCGCCTCTGGCTATCAATCTGGCCCTTCTTCTAACTATCAAGAGGCGGTGGGACGCGGTGCCGGACATCGCCGAGGAATATGGGCGCTTGAGGGATGCCCAAGGGGGGATGGAGCATGGTGAGGTGGTCACCGCCATTCCCCTGAAGAAGGATGAAATGGAGCGTTTGGCCCAGCGGTTGACGGAGATGGTGGGGAAAAAGGTAATTCTTACCAGCCGAGTGGATCCTCAGATCATCGCTGGCTTCGTCGCCCGCATTGGGGATCGCCTCATCAACGGCAGCGTTCGGGAGCGTTTCCAGACGCTGAAACGGAGACTGGCGGGGGTAGAGTAGGACAACCCAGGTGTTCCCATGATGTACGGAAATGGGGTGAGGTAGATGGCTGTTCGCGGTGAAGACATTGCTTCCATTCTAAGACGGCAGATTGAGGAGTTTGGCGCCGCTATCACGGCGGTAGACGTGGGCACGGTGGTGGAGGTAGGTGATGGTATTGCCCGGATCCACGGCCTGGCGGGAGCCATGGCCGGGGAGCTCCTGGAATTTCCTCAGGGGGTTATGGGCATCGCTCTCAACCTGGAGGAAGAGAGCGTAGGGGCCATGCTCTTGGGAAACTACCGAGGCATCAAGGAGGGCGACGAGGTGCGGTGCACTGGTCGGGTGGCCCAAGTGCCGGTGGGCGAGGAGCTTATCGGCCGGGTGGTGGATTCTCTGGGCCAACCCCTGGATGGCCGAGGGCCCGTGAGGGCGACGAAGACCAGACCCGTGGAGCGTATCGCCCCCAATGTGGTGGCTCGCAAGTCCGTGGACACTCCCGTGCAGACGGGCATCAAGGCCATCGATGCCATGATACCCATCGGACGGGGCCAGAGAGAGCTCATCATCGGCGACCGCTCTACAGGGAAGTCGGCCATCGCCATCGACACTATCATCAACCAAAAGGGGGGCGACCTTATCTGCATTTACGTGGCCATTGGCCAGAAGACGGCCAAGGTAGCCCAGACGGTGTCTGTTCTAGAGCAGTATGGGGCCCTGGAGCACACCATAGTTGTGGCGGCCAATGCCGCAGACCCGGCGGCCATGCAGTACCTGGCTCCCTACGCCGGCTGCGCCAGGGGAGAGGAGTTCATGGAGCAGGGCAAAGATGCCCTCATCATCTACGATGACCTGTCCAAACATGCCTGGGCCTACCGGCAGGTCTCCCTGCTCTTGCGTCGTCCTCCTGGGCGTGAGGCCTACCCTGGAGACATCTTTTACCTTCACAGCCGTCTTCTGGAACGGGCGGCCAAGCTAGCTCCGGAGCTAGGAGGAGGCTCTCTCACCGCTTTGCCTATTGTGGAGACCCAGGCGGCCGATATATCGGCCTATATCCCCACCAATGTCATCTCCATCACTGACGGACAGATATACCTGGAGACAGACCTGTTCAACAGCGGCATCCGTCCAGCCATGAACGTGGGTCTGTCTGTATCGCGGGTAGGGGGTGCGGCCCAGATACGAGCTATGAAACAGGTGGCGGGAAAGCTGCGTCTGGATCTGGCTCAGTACCGGGAGTTGGCGGCCTTCGCCCAGTTCGGCACCTCAGACCTGGATATGGCCACGAGGCGGCAACTGGAGCGAGGCCAGCGGACAACTGAGATACTGAAGCAGCCCCAGTACGTTCCTTTGTCGGTGGAAAAACAGGTGATGATGCTCTATGCTGTCACCAACGGCTACCTGGATGATGTGGCGGTGGATAAGGTTGGTGATTTTGGGGACGCCTTTCAGCGCTTTATGGATAGTAACCATCCCGAGATAGGACGGGACATCGTTGCTCGTAAGGAAATAACCCGGGAGACGGAAGAGGCCCTTAAGGCGGCCATCGGGGAGTTCAAGCGTACTGTGGCATATTGACGGCCTAAACAGGGTTAGGAGACATTGTTGTGGCCACCCTTCGCCAGATAAAACGACGTATTCGGAGCATCACCAACACGGCCAAGATAACCAAGGCCATGGAGATGATCGCCGCCTCTAAGATGAGGCGAGCCCAGCAGCGGGTGTTGGCCGCCCGGCCCTATGCCGAGAAGATGTATCAGGTGCTGGCCGACCTGGCTGCCCAGCCCCGCCCTGAGGGGATGACATCCCTCCATCCCCTGCTGGAGGTAAGACCGGTGCAGCGCATCGGCATCGTACACATCACCACTGACCGGGGATTGTGTGGTGGGCTGAACGCCAACGTCAATCGTCTGACCGCCAGCTTCTTATTAGATGCCGGGAAGCCAGCCAGCCTGACGGCGGTGGGGCGGAAGGGGCGGGATTTCGTCCTTCGCAATAACCTTGAGTTAAGGGCGGAGTTTACTCAGCTTTCTGACAAGCCAACGCTGGCTGACACTCTGTCTATCTCTCATGCTGTTATGGAGGACTATGAAGGGGGACGGGTGGATGAGGTGTACCTGGCTTATCCCCGCTTCGTAACCACCATGAATCAGCGGCCAGCCATGGAGCGGCTCCTGCCTGTTAAACCGGCCCTCATTGAGCAGCGAGAGAACGTAGAGTACATATATGAGCCTACCAGCCTGGTGGTGTTAGGGCAACTCCTGCCTCGCTTTGTGGAAATGCAGGTCTATCGTGCCTTTCTGGAGGCCATCGCCAGCGAGCAGTCCGCCCGCATGGTGGCCATGAGATCGGCCACGGACAATGCCAATGATATGATTCAGGAGCTGACCTTGAGCTACAACAAGGTTCGTCAGGAGGCCATAACCAAGGAGCTTCTGGACATCACGGGTGCGGCGGCGGCGCTGACGTAATTGAACGCCCATAGCATGACCAAGCTATCGAAGCAAGCCGTTTTTTAGGTGTTGAAAGCATGAATGCGGAATGCCCATCAGCAAAGCCGAGTTTGAGAGCGAAGGAGACCCCGTCGCCTCTGTGCTGGACCTCCTTCGTACTAATAGCCACTTGAGTTTCACGGCGCAAGAACTGTTAATCGAGTTGGCGTCACTAGGCATGAATCTGAACGAAGAGGAGCTACGAGAGATATTAAACGCCCTGGAAAGACGAGGGCGAGTGGAATCCAGAACTGTTCGGGGTTTGGTATACTATATCTACGCCTCTAAAATGGGATTTCGCCCTTATCGGGAGTAACAGCTATGCCTATTACAAGAAAGCAGTTTGAACTCGGAATAGACAGTGCCATTGAGGAATGGATGAAGCGAATCCACCGCTTCCTCGCAGACCATAAAGATGAGGCCTTTACTGAAGAGGAGATCAAGCTTAACATCTTGGGGCAACCCCCTGAAAGAGATACCCCAGAATGGATTAAAACATTACTCAAGTACCAGGAGAAGCAAGTGGGCTTTTCGGAGGCGCTAGGAAAGCTGGTTGAGCTTTCCGCGGCAAAGGAAAAATCAGTTGGAGGTGCGACCTATTACGCCGTTGGTTCCCGCCCTTTGGAACTGTAGTGAATCTCCATCCTAGTTAGAAATTGAGGTAAGACATGGCAGAAGGCACCAAAGGCAAAGTTACGCAGGTAATCGGCACGGTGGTGGACATCGAGTTCCCCCCGGAGGAGCTTCCCGCTCTCTTTAACGCCATCGAGATTCCACGGGAGGGAGAGAAGCTGGTGGTGGAGGTGGAGCAGCATGTGGGCAATAACTGGGTGCGGTGCCTGTCCTTGGGGCCCACGGACGGTCTGGCGCGGGGGACGGAGGCTGTAGATACTGGGGGGCCGGTGTCGGTGCCTGTAGGGCGGCCCAGTCTGGGGCGTCTGTTCAATGTGCTGGGAGAGCCTTTGGATAGTCTGGGAGCGGTGGAGGCCAAGGAGCGCTGGCCCATCCACCGCCCGGCGCCGCCTTTCGCCGAGCAAGAGACGTCCACCCAGATGCTGGAAACGGGTCTCAAGGTCGTCGATCTGGTCGCTCCTTTCACCAAAGGCGGCAAGGTAGGGGCCTATGGTGGGGCTGGGGTGGGCAAGACGGTCATCATCATGGAGCTCATCCGCAACATTGCCACGGAGCACGGCGGCTTCTCGGTATTCGCTGGGGTGGGGGAACGCTCCCGAGAAGGGAACGACCTGTGGCATGAGATGAGAGGCTCCGGCGTCATCGACAAGACGGTGCTGGTCTTCGGCCAGATGAACGAGCCCCCCGGCGTCCGTCTCCGGGTGGGCCTCACCGGTTTGACCATGGCCGAGTACTTCCGGGATCGGGAAGGGCAGGACGTCCTGCTCTTCATAGATAATATCTATCGCTACACCTTGGCCGGTATGGAGGTCTCCGCCCTTCTGGGACGGATGCCCTCGGCGGTAGGCTATCAGCCGACCCTGGCCACAGAGATGGGAGAGCTGGAGGAGAGGATCACCACCACCAAGGTGGGCTCCATCACCTCCTTCCAGGCTATCTACGTCCCCGCCGATGACTACACCGACCCGGGCATCGTCACCACCTTCGGGCATTTGGATGCTGTCATCGCCCTGGAACGCTCCATCGCCGAGATGGGTATCTACCCGGCGGTAGATCCCCTCACCTCCACCTCACGCATTTTGGACCCTCGGATAGTAGGGGAGGAGCACTACAACGCTGCCCGAGGGGTGCAGCGGGTACTCCAGCGTTACAAGGACCTTCAGGACATCATCGCTATCCTGGGCATCGACGAGCTATCGGAGGAGGATAAGCTCATCGTAGCCCGGGCGCGGAAGATCCAGCGTTTCCTTTCCCAGCCCATGTTCGTGGCCGAGGCCTTCACTGGCCGGCAGGGGCGCTATGTGCCGGTGAAAGAGACGGTGCGGGGCTTCAAAGAGATACTGGATGGGAAGTGGGACCACCTGCCGGAGCAGGCCTTCTACATGGTCGGAGGCATCGAGGAGGCAGCAGAGGCGGCGGAGAAGCTGGGGATAGGCGCTTAACCCTTGAAATGGTAAGATTGGGTGGGGCAGGCTAGGTTGTGTTTCAGGTTACCTCAGCAGAACAAGCAACCAACATCGCTATCAATTTCTTGAAGCGATACTATTACTTTGCCAGGCCTGTAAGTGCCAAAAGGAGCAACGGCACTTGGGAAGTCCTGTTAGATGTGGGGATAGTGGAAAGAAAGGTTGCTCGGACGGAGATAGATGGCGCAACCGGGGAAATCGTGGCCTATGAATTGCCAGTGCCTCCAGAGAAGTAATCTTGACTGACGGCCAACGACAAGAGGAGGAATGCTTGGAGGAATACCGGACACAAGCCCTCCGCTATTTGGAGAACGCCGCTGAGGTGTTGGGAAAAGAGGAGTGGGAAAAGGGTGCTGAGTTTATTTGGGGTGCTTTGGCTGAGGCTCTGAAGGCCGTAGCTCTCTCAAACGACCGTCTCTTGAGGACTCATTCTGAGCTTAGGCGGTTCGCAAGAGAGCTATCGAAAGAGCGCCAAGACCCAGAGATAAGCGAGGCCTTCGCCCGCGGAGAGCGGCTACATTCAGATTTTTACGAAAGCTTCCTTGACCCAGAGGATATTGCCGAGGACATGGAACACATCCGGCGGGCGGTGGGGAAATTGCTGGGTCTAACCGAAACCAGAAGCCAGGCTAAACAGGAGTAGTATCTGTGGCTACCATACGCTTGGAGGTTGTCACTGCGGAAAAGGTAGTTCTCTCCCAGGAGGTGGATGTGGTGGTCGCCCCCGGCATGGAGGGGGAGTTAGGTATCCTCCCCCACCACACCCCCCTCATGACTATGCTTCAGCCGGGCATCCTTCGCTATCGAAAGGAAAATAAGGAGGAGGAGCTGGTGGTCACCGGCGGCTTTCTGGAGGTGCGACCGGACAAAGTGGTGGTGCTGGCCGACGCCTGTGAGCGAGCGGAGGAGATCGACATCGCTCGGGCCGAGGCGGCCAGGCGTAGGGCGGAAGAAAGGCTGAAGGCTGCGGGTACGGACATGGATTTGGCTCGGGCTGAGGCCGCCTTGCGCCGCTCTCTTGTTCGACTTAGGGTGGGCCAGCGGCGCCGTCGGGAGGGGCCACGTTCATCTTCATCGTCGGCGCCATAAGCCACTGCTGAGATGTGAGGGTGGTGTGAACTCAAAAGACTACTTCTCTATCCAGGGAGGGGCCATGCTGTCGGGCTCGCTTAGGGTCAGCGGGGCCAAGAACGCGGCTCTGCCAGCCATGGCCGCTGCGCTGCTGACTGACGAGGACTGTGTTATCGAGGATGTTCCCCACATTGGGGACATCGCTATTATGGGCAATGTGCTGCGGAGCCTGGGGGCTACGGTGGAGGAGGTGGGTGAGAAGCGTCTTAAAATAAACGCCAGGGACATCCGCTCTTTTACGGCTCCTACTGAGCTGGTTGTTCAGAACCGGGCCAGCTTTTTGGTCATGGGGCCCCTTCTGGCTCGCTTTGGGGAGGCCGCTTCCAGCCCTCCGGGAGGTGATGTCATTGGACAACGGCCCATCGATGTTCATCTGGTGGGCTTTGCCACCCTGGGGGCGGAGATCAGTTGGGATGGAGGCAAGTATGCGGCTCGGGCGAGGCGGCTACATGGGGCCAAGATCTTTATGGATTATCCCAGCCATATCGGCACCGAGAACCTTCTTTTGGCTGCTTCTTTGGCCAAAGGAACGACTATCTTAAGAAACGCCTCTGGCGAGCCGGAGGTGGTCTGTCTGGCCGAAATGCTCAACAAAATGGGGGCTCGAATCTCCGGTGCCGGCACCAGCACCATCGAGATTCAGGGGGTGGATCGTCTGGGGGGCACCACCCATCGGGTCATCCCCGATCGCATTGAGGCGGGCACCTTCGCTATAGCCGCCGCCTTGTGTGGCGAAGAGGTGCAGCTTCACGGGGTGGTGCCGGATCACCTGGATTCTCTGCTGTGGAAGCTAAAAGAGGTGGGGGTGCCGGTGAGCTGTGAAGGGGATAGGCTCACCGTGCGCCGCGGAGATTGTCTCTCGGCGACCCACGTTCAGGCTTTGCCCTACCCCGGTTTCGCCACTGACCTCCAGGCGGCCATGGGGGTTCTTCTTACCCAGTGTCAAGGGGGGAGCATTGTTCATGAGCGGGTGTACGATAACCGCCTCCAGTATGCCAATGAGCTTCGCAAGATGGGGGGGCAGGTGGAGGTGGAGGGTCTCATTGCTCGAATCACCGGGCCCACCCCTCTAAAAGGGGCTCCGGTTAGGGCGCTGGACATTCGCTCTGGTGCCGCTTTAATCTTAGCTGGGCTGGTGGCCCAGGGGGTCACCGAGGTGCACGACATATATCACCTGGATCGGGGCTACGAGAGCTTTGAGGAAAGGTTGACGGGATTAGGGGCCCGTATCCAAAGGGTTGTCCCTGAGGGTGTGGTATCTCCAGTGCCGGGTGCGTAAACTACAGGAGTATAGAATGTTAGTTCGTAAGATAGGCATAGACCTGGGCACAGCCAACGTTCTCGTCTATGTCAAAGGTCGCGGCATTGTTATCAATGAGCCATCGGTAGTCGCCATCACCCGCCGAGATAATAGGATTGTTGCCGTGGGCAGCGAGGCGTGGGACATGCTAGGGAGAACGCCAGGCAGCATCGAGGTCATCCGGCCGATGCGGGATGGAGTCATTGCCGACTATCTGGTTACCGAAGCCATGCTGCGCCATTTCATTGCCAAGGTCAGGGGACGTATAGCCCTGGGGAGGCCGGAGGTGATGATCTGCGTTCCCGCCAGCGTGACTAGTGTGGAGCAGCGAGCAGTAAGGGACGCTGCTGAGCAGTCAGGAGCCAGGAAACCTGCCTATCTCATTCCCGAACCCCTGGCGGCGGCCATCGGGGCCAAGATTCCGGTTCACCTGCCCCGGGGCCATATGGTGGTGGATATAGGTGGTGGCCGCACCGAATCTGCCATTATCTCTATGTATGGTATAGTGGTCGCTGCATCGGTGAGAGTGGCGGGGGACAGGATAGATGAAGCCATTATGACCTATATGAAGCGCAGGCACAACCTGATCATCGGAGAGCGGACCGCAGAGGAAATAAAATTAGAGGCAGGAACGGCTCTGCCTATGGAAGAGAACTTGACCTCTCAAGTTCGGGGGCGGGATCAGATTACGGGACTGCCCAAAACGGTGATGGTCACTTCAGGGGAGATTTACCAGGCCATCGCCGAGCCCCTGGCCGCTATCGTGGGCACCGCGAAGACGTTGCTTGCCAAGACGCCTCCCGAGCTGGCTGCCGATGTTATCGATCGCGGTATTATTCTTACTGGTGGTAGCGCCCAACTGCGTAATCTGGACCACCTCATGGCCCAGGAGACAGGTGTTCCTTGCCAGGTGGCCGATAATCCAGCAGAGTGCACTGCCATTGGCGCGGGCATTGCATTGGAGCACCTGGACCACATTAAGCAGACCCTGCCTTCGGAGGACGAAGCTTTGGTCGCCAGCTATTGAGCGGCCTTTTCCCGCTGTTTTTCATCCAGCTTCAGGTAGAAGGTCATACTCTGCAAAGCGACAACGGGGTCCACCTCGCGCACCAGCACGTTCTCAGGAATATGCGGGGACATGGGAGCATAGTTGAGGATGGCTCTTATGCCGCTTCGAACCAGGGTGTCTATGACCCCCTGGGCCGTTGCGGAAGGCACCGCGACAATTCCGATGTCCACATTCCTCTCCACCACCGTTTGTGGGAGTTCGGCCACGTCCTGAACCACAACCGGGCCGATCTTGCGTCCGATTTGGCGTTTATCCGTATCGAAGGCGGCCACCACCCGGAAGCCTTCGGGGACAAAGCCGGTGTAGCGAAGGATGGCCTGGCCTAGTTGCCCCGCCCCCACCAGTGCCATGGGCCATTCTTTGGTCAAACCAAGGATAGAGCGCAGCTCCCGGATAAGATTATCAATGTTGTATCCTCGGCCTTGCTTACCAAAGCGCCCAAAATAGCTAAGGTCTTTTCGAATCTGCGCTGGAGTCACCCGTAACCTGACCCCCAGCTCTTGTGAGCTGACGACGCTGATACCCTCTTCTCGTAGGAGGGTCAAGGCGCGTACGTAGGTTGGCAGCCGGTCTACCACTACCTCGGGTATCTTCTGTTGAGCCATACTCTCCCCTCCTCTCTGTATTCTTCCAGATTAAGCACTTTCCAGGCTATTTGTACCCCTTTTGAAGAAAGACGATGCCCCCGTCCAGATGTCGATAGTTGACGTGACGAAACCCTTGCTGTTCCATGAGGGCTTTCACATGCTCCGCCGCTGGGAATGCCTGGATGGACGAGACCAGGTAATGGTAAGCATCGGCTGAGCCGCCAAGCCAGCGGCTGAAAAGAGGCACTCCCCACTTCAGGTACAAACCGTGAAGAGAGGCCAGGCCTTTGTGGGGTGGAGTGGCCAGCTCTAGGAACACCACCACGCCCCCCGGTTTCAAGACTCTCCTTACCTCTCCCAAAAAGGTCTGTAAGGGAAAAACATTTCGCAATACGAAACTAGACATAACGCAGTGAAAGCTTCCTTCATTGAAAGGCAAGGCCGTTCCGTCTCCCAGCACCCAGGTCGGGTTATGTTTACTGTTTTGAAATTTTGCCTGACCTTTCAGGAGCATGTCCCGGCACAGATCCACGGCCACTACCCTTATCGCTTCCCCAGCCGCCATGGCGGCGAGGCCACCCGTGCCGGCGCCCACATCCAGAACCAGTTTCCCTTTCAGGATTCCCACCTCCTCCACTGCTCTTCGTCGCCACACGCCATCCCGTCGCCAGCTAATCCAGCTATTGACCCGGTCGTAAATGGGCGCGATTTGGGCAAACATCTCCTGGATATAGCGGGCCTTGTTTGAGCCTAATGGAATCGCCTTAGTCATAACAGTTTTATTTATCATCACTATAGCACAAGTGAGTGATATATATAACATATTTGACTATTTGTGAAAACCGTTTCCCGTGCATTTTTTGGGCTCTACGTCAATAAGTGTGATGGGCCTCGTGCAGCCTAGGGATTGACCTCCTTATGGTTGCTGAGGAGGACCCTCAGCCTGAAGTTTCTATTGTTTCGGTAGCCATAGGCGATACGCTTGATGACCCTTCGCTGCGCT
>JACPEP010000028.1 GCA_016183425.1 Chloroflexota bacterium | reverse complement strand
GTCGCGGGGGTCTATGTCCAGGGCCGCCTGGTAGTGAGTCGCCGCCTCCTCCCGCCGCCCCAGGTCCTGTAGAAGGATGGCGTAGTTGTTGTGGGCCAGGGCGTGGCGGGGGTCTATCTCCAGGGCCGCCTGGTAGTGAGTCGCCGCCTCCTCCCGCCGCCCCAGGTCCTGTAGAAGGATGGCGTAGTTGTTGTGGGCCAGGGCGTGGCGGGGGTCTATCTCCAGGGCCGCCTGGTAGCACGTCTCCGCCGCTGACTGGTTTTTGGCAAGGTAGTGGGTGTTCCCCAAATAAAACAGGCCCTCGACGTCCTTCGACTCCGCTAGAACTTCTCGCAGCCGGGGGAAGTAACCCTCGGCCGGTTGCGGCAGTTTCACCACCCTCTCCAGGTAGGTATCGTCGGCTGGGAACAGGAAACGCTTGCCCACCAGGTTTACCGACCAGAGGAAGCCCTGGCTCTCCAGGGTAGAGGTGAGCTGGTCCCACTGGTAATCGGGCACCTCCAGCCCGAAAAGCCCCCCGGCCACCGCCCGCACCCGCTCCGAAGGATTGACGTAGATGCCGGCCCCGTAGAGGATGGCCAGGACCTGGAGGGGCACCTTCTCCTCCGTCTTCAGGTCGTGGTAGCGCTGCCTCATCTTCTCTAGCCCCAGGAGCACCGAGCCCGGTGTGCCGTCGAACTCCACATTCTCCCAGGCCTGTCCAACGTTCCGGGCTAACTCCTGTCCCGCCTCTACGTCGATGGGTTCCAGTGCTACCTTTTCCAGCCCACCAATAAAACTGCTGAAACTGGCCCTCGCCTTAGCAGATTCGGGATCGTCGCGGCAAGTGACTAGCAACGACATTTTCGACGCCCTCTGCTGGATGTTGTAAGTCAGCCCTTGAGGATCAAAGGCAGCCAATGGAGGATATTGCCACAGGTCATCTAGAAGAAGGATTACCTTCTTGCCTCGCAGATATTCCCAATCCAGTTCAGGGTTCCGATGGTTATGAAACGGCTTGAGGAGGAGCCATCCATTCATCGCCTTGATGTGCTGGTAGACCATGCGGGTCTTGCCGGCGTTGGGCTTTCCCAGGATGAAGACCCCCGTGTTCTTCTCCAGGCACTGGACCACTTTTATGTCGCTCTCCCGCTCCAGGTAGGTTTCCTGGAACTCCGCCAGCCCCAAGTGTTCCCAGGCGTCCACCTGGTGGGCAGGCACCACCGTGAAGTAGTTTTTGAAGGCGGCCTCTTGTCTCTGCCTCTGGGCCTCTTCGGCCTCCTTCCGTAGTCTCTCCGCCTCTTTCCTCTGCCGCTCTGCCTCTCTTTCGCCTTCTTGTTTCTGGGCCTCTTCCTCTCGCCGCCGCCGTTCTTTCGCCTTTTGCTTTTGTCTCCACGGCACCAGGACAGACGGGGCTATGAATAAGGCTCCGATCAGTAGAAAACTCCAGGTGGGATAGCCTTGCAAGGACTGAGCCATCTGGGGAAGGGAAGCGAAAAGAGCCTCTTTTACATCGGGCAATAGGCTCAGAAAGCCCAGCACCACGCTTAGAAAGCCCAGCACCACGCCCAGAATGTCCAGAGCTAGAAAAAGCCAGTCTTTACCCCTCATCGCTCCTCCCCGGGTTCTCTGCCCGCCATTGTAGGCCCGCCAGAGGCAGAAGTCAAAAAGAGGCGGCGCGGCTGTTTAGGAGCACCCCATTCTGAAGCATACGGTGTCACTATATGTAGTCGATGGCGGGTATTCGGTCTACCTGACGGGTAGTGATTGAGCCGTATACGAAGCGTATCTGAGCTGCGGGCAAAATCCACGGTTTAAGGAACGGCCCTCGCCGTTGACAGCCAGCGGAGAGTGTGCTATTTTTCCCCCATAATGTTGCCCTGGTTAACTACTTCCCACCCGAAGTGGGATTTGTCATTTAGCTGACAGAAGAGAGGATTGGTAACAGCGTGGAGAGAGACAAAAGGGAGGTGACATAGTGGCAGATGCAACCTTCGATGCGGTGATTGTCGGCGGTGGAACCAACAGCCTGGTGACGGCTATCTACCTGGCTAAGTACGGGAAGATGAGCGTGGGGGTGTTCGAGGAGCGCCACGAGCTGGGAGGTGGGTTGGGCTCCCACGATGCCCCGGCCCCCGGCTTCATCGGCAATACTCACGCCAGCACCCTGCGCTACTGGTACTACACCCCGGTGAGGGACGACTTTCCCGATTTTGAGGAAAAAGGGGGCAAGCTAGCCCACTACCCCGTGGGCCGGGCCATTATTTGTAAAGAAGACCACTCCTGCTTCACCAACTATCACTCGGAGGTAGACCCCACGGGAGAGAAGACCTACCGGGAGCTGGTGCGCTTCGCCGGCGAGCGGGACGCCGATACCTACATGAAGATAAGGCGGGAGATCAGGGAGCACCTCTTTCAAGGGCTCATCGAGGAGGCCTGTAACCTGCCTCCACCCCCCGGCCAGCCCACCCCCAAGGAGCGGGTCTTCCATGAGTATATGAAGAAGCCCGACTGCCCCATCGACCGCCGCTGGCTGGGCCTCTCCGCCTACCAGGCGGCCCACGAGCTCTTTGACCATGGCGGCCTGCTGTATATGGTGCTTCGGGAGCTGGTGGCCTTTGCCTGTAGTGCCGATTTGAGCACCGGCTCCAACCTCCTCTCGCAGATTTGCTTCTCCTCCGACCTCTGGTTCGGCGTGGGAGGCACCCACAGCATCGCCCATGCCTACCAGAGGCTTCTGGTGGAAAACGGGGGCCGTTTCTTCACCAAGAGCAAGGTGGAGAAGATCCTTATCGAGAACGGGCGGGCCAAAGGGGTGCGTTTGGCCGACGGCACGGAGATCGAGGCGAGGAAGGTGGTGGTGAGCGGGGTAGACCCCCACCAGTTGTGCTTCAACCTCATCGGTCGGGACTATCTGAGCGATAAGATCCTGCGCAAGGTGGCCGCCCTTCTTCGCTACTGGACGGCTACCATCACCTGGTACACCTGGGCCATGCACGAGCAGCCCAACTACAAGGCCGCCGCCTTCAATCCGGACATCAACAACGCCCACTGGACCATGCTGGGCTGCAAGGACCCGGATGTTCTTCTCCGGGAGGGGTTGTGGCGGCGTCTGAACGTTGACCCACCGGAGGACGCCATCGTCTGCTGGGCACACCACTCCCTGGTCGACCCCACCCAGGCTCCGGAGGGTAAGCACACCCTTTCCACCGAGGAGCTGGCCGTTCCCGCCTTTGCCCACACCGAGGAGGGGTGGATGAAGTTCAAGCGAGACCATGCCGATAAGACGATACAAGTGCTCCACGAGTATGCCCCCAACCTAACCTGGGATAGCGTCATCGGCTACGACCCCATAACCCCCTTCGACGTGGCCACCCGCACCAAGAACATGGCCCCGGCGGGCAACTTCGGCGTCATCGACCGGGTGATGGGCCAGAACTATCCCAACGTGCCCATAACGGAGTTCGCCAGCTATCGGCTACCCATCGGGGGCTTGTACGGCACCGGCACCTCCTGGGGCAATAGCGGCGGCACCGGTCTTAGCTGGCCAGGGTACACCTGCTACAAGGCCATTGCCGATGACCTGGGGCTGGCCAAGCCCTGGGTGGACAAGGGACGCACCTTCTAGGCCGGGTATCTGAGTTACGAGGGAGGTAAGGATTCATGGCCAAGTACGATGTCGTCATCATTGGGGCGGGCCCCAATGGTCTCACCACAGGTGCCTACCTGAGCCGGGCCGGCCTCAAGGTTCTGCTGCTGGAGCGGCGGCTGGAAGCGGGGGGTGGGCTGGCCACAGAAGAGGTCACTATCCCCGGATACCTTCACAACACCCACTCCATCTACCACATGATGGTGGACTACGCCCCCCCCTACCGGGACTTCGACCTGGCGGGAACCTATAAGTGCCGCTACGTATACCCCTCTCTCCAGGTGCTTATGCCCCTGGCCGGGGGCGGCGCCTTGGGCCTGTACACCGACGTGGAAAAGACGTGCCAGTCCATCGCCCGGGTGTCTCGCCACGACGCGGAGAGCTATCGTCGGATGGCGTCCCAGTTTCAGGAGTACATGGACGCCTTCCTGGCACCCGCCACCTACGTCTCTCCCCTGCCCCTCCTGGAGCAAGCGATGAAGCTGGATTCCAGCCCCCTGGGCGAAGCGATTTCAGTGCTTTCTGAGAAATCGCCCCGCACTATAATCGACGAGCTTTTCGAGAGCGAGCCGGTAAAGCTGTTTTTCTCCTACCTGGCTTGCCAGTGGGGTCTTCCCTACGACGGGGACGGCCTGGGCTACATGGCGGCCTTGTTCCTCAACCGGAGCGCCAATCAGCGCCTGTGCATCGGCGGCTCCCACATGATCAGCCAGGCCCTGGCCAAGATCGTGGTGGAGAACGGGGGCATGATCTGGGGCAGCCAGCGCATCAAAGGCATCGCCGTTGATAAAGGGGTGGCCCGGGGCGTGGAGCTGGAGGACGGACGGGTGATAGAGGCGAGCCAGGCCGTGGTGAGCAGCCTGGACCCTCACCAGACCTTCCTCAAGCTGGTGGGAGAGAAGAACTTGACGTCGGACTTCGTAGAGAAGGTGAAGGGGTGGCAGTGGGAGAAGTGGAGCTTTTTCACCGTTCACCTGGCCATGAAGGAGGCCCCCGACTTCTCCGCCACCGTGAATCATCCCGATGCCAATCAGGCCTTTGTCTATCTTCTGGGCTACGACAGGCTCCAGGACCTGCTGGATCACTGGCAGGCCATCGATAGGGGCGAGGTGCCGGATAGGGCGGGCTTCACCTGCAGCTTCCCCAGCGTCCAAGACCCCTCCCAGGCCCCCGACGGCCATTGTAGCGGGCTCATCACCCAGTTGGTGCCCTACAATCTAAAGGGGGGAGCCGACGGATGGTATCCTTTAAAGTTCAAGGAACAACGAATCCAGAGATGTATGGATATACTGACCAGACACGCCCCCAACATCACCATGGAGAAGGTGCTGTGGCATGAGGGGCACTCTCCCGTGGATATTCAAAACAAGTTCTACGATATGAGGCAAGGCTCCATAAAGCAGGGGGCCTATACCCCCTTCCAAATGGGGTATCTACGACCCAACGACGAGTGCTCCGACAATCGAACACCCATAAAGAACCTGTACCTATGCGGGGCGAGCTGCCATCCCGGAGGCCTTATCACCTTCGGGCCAGGCTACGTGGCGGCCGGGACCATCGCTCAGGATCTGGGGGCTACCAAGTGGTGGCCGGAGCCGGAGCACGTGAGCCAGGCGCGGGAGAAGGGACTGCTATGAGGATTCGTTCCACGGGACTGGGTCGCCAGGAGCTGATAGGCAAGTTCGACAAGCTGAGCCGGGCGGGCGACCGCCACGTGGTTCTCTCCATCCGCACCACTCATCCCGTTCGATGGCACGTGCGGGTGGCCATGGACAGGGACGACATCATGGAGATGATGAAGCTTCTCTTCCAGGGGCCCACCCTGTCTTATATGGTAGACGGCCTGTGGCGGCCCAAAGGGCCCGAGGAGACCCTGAACTACTGAAGGATGAGCCCAAACCCTCTAAGCGATGAGCAAGTCAAACCTTGAAAGTGATACAGTATGGGGATACAATGTAAAGGCGAGGATGCGCTTACATCAAGGATTCCGTGCTAGCACCTGAAACAGTGCACATTAGAGGATTTGAAATATGCCAAGCGGCGAATATGACAACCTCGCTTCAAGTACAGTTTTTCTGTTCAAGCCCGATAATATCCTACTCAAGCCAGTTCTCCAAAGTGACCTAGCAATCACCATAAGCGATGAAGCGAAGTCTATGATAAAGCAAGAGGGCCTAGAAGCAGCTATAGCCATGATTAAGGAGTCCATCACGGAGCTATGGAGAGAAGGTGCTTCGATCAAAGAGGTGGTTGTCGAACGAGAGGTAGACCCTGAAATTGAAGCTCTTGAGGTTTTAGCAGTCACAGTATGGATGCAAAATGTGTCCTCTAAAGAAGCGTCCTCCTTCTGGAAGGCGCTGGATGATCGAATGGACGTGTATAGGGCGGCGCTACCTCCCGAAGAACGAGAAAAGCTCGACAAGGGGGTTTCCGTGGGAGTGGACATCGAGTAGTGGCGCAGTTCGATCCCGAAGCATTTCTTGATACCGCGGAGGAACTTTTACAAGGGCTCTCGGGGGCGCCTACAGTGAAGTCAAACCGCGATCAAGCCAAAGTCCGTTCGAGTATTAGCCGATCGTATTATGCTGCCTATCTCGCTGCAAGGGAAGCGTTTCATTCCCTGGGCAGGATTACTCCTACAGGAGGACCCGAAGACCACCAGAAAATTATTAATGCCCTGGGAGGAATGAGTACCGAGCGAGGCGGCAAATTGCATAGGTTGCGGATGAAGCGGAATCAGGCAGACTATAATCTAAATCCCGAAGGTTTCACTCTTGTCTCGGGAAAACACTGGGCAAGTATCGCTCGAGAGTTGTCGCAATATATCATTGGGTTAAACGGTGAAGCCATTTCTTAACCCCAAAGCGGCGGAAAGCTCCTTCTGGAACCAGTACTACGAGACCTTGCCCCGGGAGAAGCTGAACGCTCTTCATCTGGTGCGTCTCAAAAAGGTGCTCCGCCATGCCTATGACCACTCCCCCTTCTACCGACGCAAGCTGGACGAGGCGGGGGTGAGGCCGGAGGATATCCGCAGCCTGGATGATTTTAAACGCAAGGTTCCCCTGACGGACAAGTCGGAGTTTCTCCCCTTTCAAGACGAGCACCCCCACTACGGTGTCACCGGAGCGCTGCCGGAGGAATACCTGGCCATGCATTACGAGACCTCGGGCACTACGGGAAGCCCCCTTCGGGTGCCCTTTACCCTCTACGATTTTGAGCGGTTCGGGGAGTCCTGGGTGTATGGCTTCTGGGGGCTAGGGATGCGTCCCCAGGATAGCTTCTACTTCGCCTTTCAGTTCGGCCTTTTTGTGGGCTTTTGGAGCGCCTCCCAGGGAGTGCGGCGACTGGGAGCCAAGCTCTACCATGGCGGGGGCCAGACCACCGAGGGCCATATCCGCCTCATGCAGCGTCTCCGGCCCACGGTGCTGGTGTGCACACCCACCTACGCCCTGCGTCTGGCGGAGACAGCCCAGAGTATGGGCGTCGAGCCCGCCTCCATCGGCCTCAAGTATACCTACCACGCCGGGGAGCCGGGCCCCTTCGCCCTACCCGCCCTCAAGAAGAAGCTGGACGAGGCCTGGGGGGCCACTTCCGGCGAGCTTCTGGGCATGGCAGAGGTGGACTCTATGGCTCCGGGCTGCCCCCTGCGTGAGGGGGTTCACCTCAACGAAACCAACGTCTTCTCCTGGATAAGGGACCCGGAGACGGGGCAGGAGGTGGGCGATGGCCAGATGGGGGAGAACATCGTCACCTCTTATGTCAATAACGCCCAGCCCCTCATCAACTACCGAACTCATGACCTGGTGGAGCGTCACTACCGCTGCGACTGCGGACGTACCTGGGCCTACTTTCGGGGGGTGGTGCTGGGGCGCACCGACTTCATGGTCACCGTTCGGGGCACCAACGTCTACCAATCGGCGGTAGAGAAGGTGCTGGGGAGCATCCCCGGCGTCAGCCATCACTACCAGTTGGTTTTGAGCACGGTGCGGGAGATGGACGAGATGGCGGTAAAGGTGGAGCCTGAGCCGGACGTTCCTAGCGCTAAGTACCCGGAGCTGGCCAGGTTAGTCGAGGAGGGGCTGAGGGCGACCCTGAAGGTGCGTCTGGAGCCCCAAATCGTTCCTCCTGGGGCCTTGCCCCGCTATGAGCTGAAGACCCGCCGTATCATCGATGAGCGGCCCCCGGAGCGCCGCCGACTTCTGGAGAGGTAAGAGCGTGCTAAGCGATAAAGAGCGGCGGGACGCCCTGGCCAAGCTGGCCCAGGCGCGAAAGCTGATACAGGAGATGAGGCAGGTCATGGATCTTCCCCAGATAGAGCGCTGCCTCTCCCTGGCGGACATGAACCTGCACTTCGCCCAGTGGAACCTGGGGGAGGACGTGGGGCTGGCTCCGGAGCTGGAGGAAGAATAACAAAAAGGCCCTCGCTTAATGGTGACAAACAGAATAGATTGACCCCAGGTCATTGCCCTGAGAATGCCTCACCTCCTCTATCCCTCTCTTCTAACCGACGATTTAGTAGTATGTGTACTGCAAGCCTCCCTCAAAGCAAAGCGTTGAAATGGCGTGCCCAACTAGCTATAATGTGCCCAGGCAAAAAGACGATGGCACTGCTGGCGATAGATATTGGCAATACGGAGGTTGCCCTGGGGGTTTTTCAGGGAGAGAAGCTGTTGGACACGTGGCGTCTGGCCACCGATGTTCACAAGACCCCCGATGAATACGGCGTCCTCCTTCTTAACCTTCTGCCCCGAGCCGGTGTGTCTCCGGAGCAGATTAAAGGGGCTATTCTGTGCTGCGTGGTGCCCCCTTTGGTGGCCCCTTTTCAAGAGCTTTGCCAGCGATACCTGGGGGTAGCGCCTTTGGTGGTGGGGGCGGGCATCAAAACGGGCATTCGCATCGCTACGGAGAATCCCCGCGAGGTGGGCGCCGACCGGGTGGCCGACGCTCTGGCGGGCTTTCGTATCTACGGCGGCCCCATAATCATCATTGACTTCGGCACTGCCATCACCTTCGACGCCGTTTCTGGAGAGGGGGAGCTGTTAGGGGTGGCCATCGCCCCGGGCATCGGCATTGCCGCCGAAGCCCTCTTCCAGCGGGCGGCCAAGCTGCCCGGTGTGGAGCTGGTACGGCCGAAGCAGGCTATCGGGCGGAATACGGTGACGGCCATGCAGTCCGGGCTCATCTTTGGTTATGTGGGCCTGGTGGAAGGCATCGTGGTTCGCATCAAGCAGGAGCTAGGCGGCGCGGCGCGGGTGGTCGCCACGGGCGGCCTAGCCCACGTGATGGCCAAGGAGACGACGATAGTAGAGGCTGTGGAGCCCAACCTGACCCTTCTGGGATTGCGCTTCATTTACGAAATCAATCGCCCCTCGGCAGTGGTTCCCCATTAGTAAAATAAGGGTTAAGAGTACAGGCGTGTTGCAAGGTAAAGGGGTTCTGCTCGGGGTGACGGGAAGCATCGCCATTTACAAGGCGGTGGATCTGGCCAGCAAGCTGGTTCAGCTAGGGGCTCCGGTAGACGTGGTGATGACCGCCTCAGCCACTAAGATGGTGTCCCCCATCACCTTCCAGGCCATCGTCCATGGCCGGGTGGCCACGGACATGTTCGACCCTACCTCGGAGCTGGGTATGGATCACCTGGCCCTGGCGCGGCGGGCAGCGGTGGCGGTGGTGGCCCCCGCCACGGCCAATACTATGGCCAAGCTGGCCCTGGGGTTGGCCGACGACGTTCTGAGCACCACCTTTCTGGCGGCATCGTGCCCCCATTTGGTGGCCCCCGCCATGGACAGCGTTATGTTCCAGCACCCTACCACCCAGGAAAACCTGGCCCGCCTCAAGGCCCAAGGCTGGCTGGTGGTAGGGCCAGACTACGGGCGGCTGGCATCGGGGGAGGTGGGGCCGGGGCGGCTGGCCCCGTTGGAGAAAATCATAGCGGCCATCCGCGGAGCCCTGGGACGGGGGGGCGACCTGGCGGGGAGACAAGTGGTGGTCACCGCCGGAGGGACTCAGGAGCCCATCGACCCGGTGCGCTATATAGGGAATCGCTCTTCAGGAAAGATGGGATTTGCCCTGGCGGAGGCGGCCCGAGATCGGGGGGCCTCGGTATCCCTCATCGCTGGCCCCACTAGCATATCCCCACCCCCAGGGATGGCGGTGGTGATGGTGACCACAGCCCTGGAAATGAAGGAGGCCGTTCAAAAAGAAGCGGCGGGGGCCGATGTCCTGATCATGGCCGCCGCGGTGGCGGACTTTCGGGCCGAGGAGATTGCCGCCGCTAAAATAAAAAAGGCGGGGGAGGCGGTAACCCTGCGCCTGGTGCTCAACCCCGACATCCTTAAAGAGGTAAGGGGAGACATAGTACGAGTGGGCTTTGCCGCCGAAAGCGAGGAGTTGGAGGCTAACGCTCAGAAGAAGCTACTGGAGAAGAGGCTGGACCTTATCGTGGCCAATGATATTACTGCCCCCGATAGCGGTTTCGGCAGCGATACCAATCGGGTGGTGCTCATCGCCCCGGGGAGGGAGATAGAGAGGCTACCCCTTCTCCTCAAGACACAAGTGGCCCACCGGGTTCTGGACCGGGTGGTGGAGCTTCTGATGAGAAGGGTAGTAGGCCCCGCTGGCATAGAAAGGCCGTGAAGAGATGAGGGGATGGAGATGGTTGGCCCTGGTTTTTTCTCTGATGTTGGTGGCGGCTACCGGCTGCTCTTTGTTTGGGGCGGCGCCGGCGGCATCCCCGCCTCGGGCTCCCACTACAACGCCCACCCTGGAGCCCCTGGGTGTGGCAGCCATAACCCCCTTGGCCAGCCCTACCCCTTTACCCACCGCCACAGCGGCGGCCACCAGCACCGTTGCTCCCAGTAGAACCGCCACCCCCACCCCTAGTAGCAACGGGGGCAACGTGGGCCTGGACGCCACCGGTCCGCCCGTATCGGCGCCGCCCCAGAAAGCCCCCCCAGCGCCGTCACCGTCTTCCGGCCTCATATTTTCCCCTCAGTCCACCTCCTACCGTCTGTCTATCCCGCAGATTAACGTCGATGCGTCGGTGTTGGGCGTAGGTTTGATGGCAGACGGAACCATGGCTGACCCCCCAGGGCCGGATGACATTGCCTGGTTCTCGCCCGGGACCAAGCCGGGCGATCGGGGCAACGCTCTGTTCAATGGGCATTTGGACTGGCGGGACCGTGTCACCGGTATCGCCCGCACCGCTATCTTCTGGCGTCTCAAGGAGCTGGATGCCGGAAGCCAGATAATCTTGTACGACGGCCAGAAACGGTACACCTACGTAGTAACCAAGAGTCTGAAGTTCAGGTATGATGACCCGCAGGCGCTATCAGTCATGTTGCCTTCTGAGGAGGCCATCATTACCCTTATCACCTGTGAGGGGCCGGGGTTCGACCCGGTGGCCCGAAACTACACCTATCGGCGGGTGGTCATCGCCCGTCTCGCCAGCACGTCTTAACACTGAGATGACCTTCATCAACCCATGGGCATCAAGAGGAGGAAAGATTGCCCTTTAAAGCACCCCGAGGCACAGTGGATATTATGCCTGTAGAGCAGGGCTACTGGCGATACGTGGAGGGTGTGGCCGCCCAGGTGTGTCGCCTCTACGGCTACCAGCGCATAGACACCCCCATCTTCGAGGAGACATCCCTTTTCGCCCGCAGTGTGGGGGAGAGCACCGACATTGTGGAGAAGGAGATGTACTCCTTTCAGGATCGGGGGGGAGGCGGGTTGACCCTGCGCCCCGAGGGCACGGCGGCCATATGTCGCGCCTACCTGGAGCACGGTATGCACAACCTTCCCCAGCCGGTGCGCCTCCACTACCTGGGCCCCATCTTCCGCTACGAGCGCCCCCAGGCGGGCCGCTACCGTCAGCACCAGCAACTGGGCTGCGAGGCCATCGGGGAACAGGACGCGGCGGTGGACGTGGAGATAGTTAATTTGGCCTGGCGTTTTCTCCACCGCCTGGGCTTGGGAAATCTGGTTCTCTATCTCAACAGCGTGGGATGCCCAAGGTGTCGACCCGGCTATCTGGTGGTTCTGAAAGATCACTATGAACCCCACCTGGCCTCCCTTTGCCCCGAGTGCCGCACTCGATTCCACCGCAACCCCCTACGGCTCCTGGATTGCAAGAAGGATTCCTGCCAGCCGGTAGCTGATGGTGCTCCCCCCATGCTGGACTACCTCTGCGATTCTTGCGCCCCACACTTTCAGGTGGTGAGGGAGGGGCTGGAGATGCTGGGCATACCTTTCCAGAGCAACCATCGCCTGGTGCGGGGCCTGGACTACTACACTAAGACGGTGTTTGAGATTCAGCCCGGGGGAGGCGGTGCCCAGAGCACCATCGCTGGGGGCGGCCGCTACGATGGCCTGATAGAGGAGCTGGGGGGACGGCCTACGCCAGGGGTGGGCTTCGCCACCGGCATAGAGCGCATTATTCTGAACCTGAAGAGCCAGGGGGTGGCCCTGCCCAACCCCCATGCCTCTCCCATCTTCGTCGCCTACCTGGGGGAAGCGGCGAGGCGAGACGCCCTCAAGCTCCTGGAAGATCTGCGCCAGGGTGGGATTGCCGCGGTGTCCGCCTTCGGCGACCGGAGCCTGAAGGCCCAACTGCGCCAAGCCAACGCCCTGGGGGTATCCCATACCCTCATCCTTGGGGAGGAAGAGTTGAAGACGGGAACGGTGCTTCTGCGGACTATGGCCCAGGGCAAGCAGGAGCGGGTGCCCCGGGAGGCAGTGCTGTCCGTGGCCCGGGAAGGCTCACTTCCCCTTAGAGGTGATTGACGGGGAAGCGAAAAGTCGGATTATTGTGCCTGCTTGTGCCGCTAACCGGGCGGGCCGGTCAGATAGCCGTGTCTCTGGAAGATGGCCTTCGCCTCAGGAGAAACGAGGAAACGAATAAAATCTATAGCCGCCTGCCTGTGCTGGCTGTAGATGCTTACCGCCACTGGTGTCTTCTCTAACCGAGGAATGTACTGGGAAGAGATGGGAATAACCTCTATTCGCTCTGGTGCCCAACTCTGATATATGTCCCACGTAATGACGGCGTCCAGTTGCCCCAAGGCCAGCAGGGCGACCACATCCTCGGCATCACGGGCATGGACAACGATATTTTTTTCTACAGCGGCCCGAAGACCGGCGCTATCCAAGATATCCATCGCTAGCTTGCCAACAGGCGCCGCCTCAGGGTTGGCAATGCCTATCCGCAGGCCAGGCTGGGCCAGGTCAAAAAGGGAGCCGATCCCCTTGGGATTGCCCTTGGCAACGGCCAGGGCGGGAACTAGAAAAGCCACCACCTCCTTGGTAGCGGGGTCTACGGCTTTCCTATCCTCCGCCGCGGCCATGAAATCCTGGGAGGCGGGCAGATAGATGTCGCCCCGCTGTGCCAGGATCATCTGTGAGAGCATGGTTCCCGAGGCCCCATAAATGGCCTCTACCTTCACCCCTGTTCGCTCTTGGTAGGCGGTGCTTACCTCGTCGAAAGCCGTCTTGAGACCTACGGCCACAAAGGCCTCCAAGCTCAGCGAATTCTGAGGGGAGGCACAGCTCGTCCCCAGGATAAGCCCCAGGAGGAACAAAACGAAGAAAAAGGTTCCTTTTTCCTGTTTTCCTAACGCCAAACTATGGCATCTCAAAGAGGAAGCTACGAAAAGGCCTGAATCTTCCTTAGAAGGCACGCCATAGCCAGACCACTGTCCTGGCTACCTACAATCTGACACAGCCTCGCCAGGAGACCGGCCCCCATCATTGGGGGGTTAACGTCCCTCTGCTTAGGAACCCTCGTTCTTCTTTTCTGCCTTGGATTCTGCCCGAGACCTGGTTTCCTCATCCCCGTCTTTCTGGGTACGGCGGAATTCTTTTATTCCCTTGCCCAGGGCGCCCCCAATCTCGGGGAGTCTTCCTACCCCGAAAACGATGAGTACTATCACCAGGACGACGATCAACTCCATGGGCCCTAAACTGAATGGCATAAGCCACACACCTCCAATACTCGCCCGAAACTTCCTTCAGCATAACACCAAGGGGTAGCCAAGTCAATGTACTCAAAGTTGGTTCTACACTCTTAAGTTTGAAAGGCTCCCCAATCTTCCCATCTCCAGCGGCGAAGCCCAAATGCCAGATGCCCCCTCTCTTGGTCCAGGCCAGCGCAGGCAGCGGGCGTCTCCTGACGGGAAGTGAGGTCTATGCCCAGAAACCGCGCCTCCTGTGCCACAATTGCCACCCCCAGCTTAGAAAAAGGGCGCCCCTAACAACCCCACGAAACGAAGCCCCCACAGTACAACGGCAACCAAGGTAGATAGAATAAGAACCAGCCCAGAGCGCCGCTGCCATAGGGTGTGCCCCCCGTGGCGTAGCAGTAGATACCAGCCTCTGCTCAAAGTCAGTATAGTCAAAGCCAGAAAGGGATAGTTAAGCGCCTGCAACGCAGGCACCGCGGCCAGCCCGGCTCCCGTGGCACCCAGGAGCCCCAGCAGGCCAGGGACGATTCATCACCAGGGCAGGGGCAGCAGGCCACTTAAGGGAAACAGGAGATTCTCGATATGAAGCCATCGACGCATCACTACCTCCTTGCTATCATTGTCTGGCTGTCAAAAAACGGGGAACGCCAGGGGCCGATACACCCCCACCCGGGCGACGCAGTAGGTGGTGTAGAAATCCCCCACCAGGGAGGAAAGGCCCACCAACACCAAAAGGGGCACCGCCAGAGGGAAGAAGTTGCCCAGGAGACCGATACCGATAGGGATCACCAATCCGAAAAGAACCACCCCCAGATAGAAAGCCAAGGACACCGGCCCTCCCATAAGCTGGGAGACGGACATCCGGGCCGTTACCTCGGAACTGCTCATCACCGCTAGATAGAAAAGAATGAGAGCGGCGCTGGAGACGGCGATCCATAGCTTGATGAGCTCCAAAGGCTCCAGGGCGGTGCCGAACCCTAGAAAGGGGAGGCTAACGAGAAGCACTGCCGCCCCACCCCGCAGGCCATAGGTGATATACAGGATGGGCAAGAGAGCCGTATTCCAGAAAGGAATGGCCTTGCATACTGCCCACACCAGGCCCTTGTATGCCAGAAGCCAGATGGCGCCCAGAATGGAGACGACCAACGCCCCCTGGCCCAGGAGGGTCCCCTCGCCTTGGGTCCAAAGGGCGGCCATGTAAAGCAGTGCCCCGGCCATGAAGATGCCCATCCCCACCAAACCCCGACTCACCCACGAGCTCTGCACCCGCACCACGATGCGCCAGAAGCGCTGCGGGCGGCCCAGGAAAAGGAGATGGGCCACCCCTCCAGCGGCAGCTATGATGAAGGCAAGAACCAACCCGGAAGGAAAAACAAAATACCAGGAGAAAAGCCAGGTGCCCGCGCCGGCTCCGGTGAAAAAGTAGGCCAGGAGCAGGAGCAGGCCCCGCCGCTGGGCCCACTCCCGCTGCACCCGAAAGGTCGCCCGCATATCGTTGGTTATCTCTTGAAAGGGGTCTACCAGGGCCACTTTGTCCCTCCTTAGGGCGGCAGGTAGTACACCGAAGGGTCGGTGCCCAGCTCCGGCTGAAGCTGATAGCCGCCTTTGTCTCTAATAAGCCGAGAAACCTCGCTGTAAGGGTCGTCCAGGTCCCCAAAGTACCTGGCTTTGGTCATGCAGTTGGCCACACAGGCCGGTTCCAGCCCCGCCCCCACCCGGGGCAGGCAGAAGTTGCACTTGGAGACGGTACCTGGAGGATGTTTCTGGTAGCCTATCGCCTCAAAAGGAGTGGGCCCCCCCGTCTCGGGAAAATAGTACCTCTCTTTGGCGTGGTAGTAGCGAGCGTTGTAAGGACAGGCCATCATGCAGTAGCGACAACCGACACACTTGCTCGCATCCACGGTGACGATGCCATCCGCCCGTTTCTGGGTCGCTCCCGTGGGGCAGACTTTCTCACACTCAGGTTCCTGGCATTGCATACAGAGCAGAGGCACGCTGAGGCGGCGTACGTTGGGGTATCGCCCGTACTCCCTTTTCAACACCCGGGCCCAGAATACCCCGGGCGGAGTGGCGTTCTCCGCCTTACACACCAAATGGCAACCGTAGCAGCCGATGCAACGCTTCAAATCGATAACCATGCCGTATCTCATGGGCCCTCCACTCTGGAAACCTTCACCTTGACGCACAGGTCCTGGGTCAAGGTGGGTATATCCACATGCTTCCAGTCCAGGGGCACCAGCCACTCGAAACAGGCCCCTTTCTCCGGCTGGCTGGCGAGGGGGAGATACCGAGACCAGTGGCCACCACAGTTGGCCATGGCCATGGCCTCCGGGTGGATGCCCTCAGTGAGGCGAGCCCGGGCCCGGATGCTGTGCCCCGTGGCCGCGGAGATGACCTGCACCCAATCCCCGTCTTTTATCCCTTTCTGTCGCGCCGTCTGGGTGTTAATGGAGATATGGTAGGTGAAGGGATCGATCTGCGAGGCCTCATCCAGCCAGGGGTTGTTGTAGGTCCCGGAGAAGGTCTGGATGGGCACCCGATAGTAGAAGGCGAAGAGGTCGTACTCGGGGCGAGACTCCTCATAGGAAGGGCAAGGCCGCCAATGGGGAAGGGGCTGGAAAGAGGCGGTGTCAATGACGTCCGCAATCCCCAACTCCTGAGCCAGGTTGGCCACCTGCTCCCCCGCCCTCTTAAACCACTCAAAGTAGATGGGCACCCGGGCTTTGATGAAGGGCTTCCAGTAGACCTCTTCCACCTTTTTCGGCCACTTAAGGACACCGTGCTTCTTGAACCACGCTATTCCTCGCTCATCGCCGAACATAGCTCGGTAATGGCGGTCCACAATCTCCTCCCAGGTGTAATGCTGGCCCGCCTCCAGGGCATACGGTTTCTCCAGGTCTAAATAGGCGTTGAGGAGGCTGTAGAACTCGTCTTCCATCCCGGTGCGCCGGGCTATTTCAAGAATCACCTCAGATATGCTTCGCCGCCCTCCCCCCGGCGCCACCACCGGCTGGCGGAGGTGGAAGCACCACTCCCCACCCGGAGCATTGGAGGCCACCCAATCGGCATCCAGGCTGAGGCGCTCCAGATAGCAGGTATCCGGAAGGACGATGTCGGCCAGATAGGTAGCTTCATCCAGAAAGAGGCTGGAGGAAACCTGAAAGGCCCCCTGGAAGGCATCGGCCACCTTAAGCGGATCGCCAAAGGTCATGGGGAAATTGGCCCCCATATGGAGAACGAATTCGATGCTGTAGGGCATGTGGAACCGTTTCGGCTCTTTCATGACCAGGGGGGTGCTGGCCGAGCTGCCAGAGGCAGTGGGGATCATCCCCTTCAGGTCCATGGAGTCGGAGGGGGTTACCGATCGGGGCGGGTAGACATTGGCCATACGGGGCCACCCCCCCGCCGCCACTAGAAGCCCGTCGGGACCCTCTTTGGGTGACCAGGAGGGTTTCCCCATCTCCGGGTGCCCTAGACAACGGGAGTTCTGGCCGAGAAGCCCGCCCGGGACGTTGGATGCCCCCACCATCTCCGTGAGAAGCTCCAGGGCCATGGCATTGAGGAGGGCATTCTTGTGCCCCTGGGCCCCTTTGAAGTAAAGCACCGCTACCGGTCGGTAGGGCAGCTCATGGCCCTGGATGGTGATGGTGCTGCCAATGCGCGCCGCATCGGCGAACTCCTGGGTTAGGCGATAGATGGTTGCCGCGGGGACGGTAGTTATCTGAGAAACCAGCTCCGGAGGATATTTTTTGACGCCATCCTTGAGTAGAGAAAAGGCGGTCCGCCCACGGTAGCCATAAACAGAGAACTCCCCCTCCAGGACAAATTCCTCGCTGTCTGGGGCATCGTAGGGCTTGGCCTTGTGGTCGCCGGCGTCCCACACCAGGGGCTTCCCGGTCTCTTCGTCCCGAAGGTAGTAGCCATCATCGCCGATAAGGTAGGGCCCATTGGTATACCTTTTCAAGTAAGAGGCATCGTATACTTTTAGCTCGTTGAGAAGGAGGTTGAGCATGGCCAGGGCCAGAGCACCGTCGGTGCCCGGCCGTATGGGCACCCACTCGTCGGCCTTCTCCGCCGTGGGGCTGAGAAGAGGGTCGATGACCACGTGCTTCATACCCCTCTCCCGGGCGTCGGCCATGCGCTGAGCCATGCCAGGAACGGTGTAGTAAGCGCCGAATCCGCAGGGGACGCCGAAGTTCAGGAGATAGTTGCAATAGTCCGTATCCGGCTGTTTGCACCAGGCGGAATGGAGGAGAGCACCAAAGAGGTGTTCGGCATTCCCGCAGTGGTTGCCCGCTCCAGAGTTCCAGCTATTGGGGGAGCCGAAGACATTGGCGAAGAGGCGAGGGAAGATGGTGTCGTTGCGGAAGGAAACGCTGCTGACAGCCAGGAGCTTCCTGGGGTCCTCAGCCCGAAGCTGTTTCAGCCTTTCCGAGACGGTATCCAGGGCCTCCTCCCAGCTTATCTCCTGCCACCCGGGGTCCGTATCCAGCCCCTTTTCCGGGTTCGTCCGCTTGAGAGGGGCGTTGATACGACTGGGATCGTAGAGGAGCATCATGCCGCTGACGCCCCGAGGGCAGAGGCGCCCCTGCCCCGTGGCCGAATCAGGGTTGCCCTCAATCTTCACCACCCGACCATCCACCCGATGAACCTTAATGGCGCAGAAGCTGTAGCACATGGAGCAGGCGCTGGGTATCCAAACATCCTCGCCCACTGGCATTTCCCTTCCTAACATATTCCCAGTTTAGCCGCCGGCCATGGCAGAGAAAATGAAGACCTGGGCCTCCACCTGTTCCTGGCCCTCGGCCGCCAGCCTATGGCCCAGGTCGCTCCCCTCCACCGTTGCCCCATTCACCACCAGGGTAACATAGCTTTGCAAGCTGCCGTCCTGGGCAAACACTCTCTCCTGAAACCGGGGCCCATATCTATCCCCCAGAGAGTGCAGCAGGTCAGCCACGGTGGCGTCCGGGGACAATCTGAGTTGAACCTGGGGGGCGTCCACCACGCCCCTGGTTATACCCCGAAAGCTAACGGCGACATCCAAAAATCCCATGGGATGCTTCACCCCTTATCTTTGTAGACACGAGCCTTAGCACACAGGTCCTGGTTGCCTGATACAAAGTCCATATATTGGAAGTTAGTAGGGTGAAGGGTGGCACCCAGGGCACCCTTGCCCAGGGCTCCGGGCAGGCCAGGCGCCCAGTGGCCGCCATTGCCGGCGATGGCCAGAGCCTCGGGATGAACCGCTTGGGAGAGGGTTGCGATACCCTTTACCTTGAACCCCTCCGTAGACTCCACCCATATAGGGTCGCCTTCCTTTATTCCCCGCTCCTGAGCCACCCTTTCGTTGAGAAGGACGCGGTAGCTCCAGGCCTCTTGCCGGGCCACCTCATCCAGCCAGGGATTCTGCTGCGTCCAGGAAAAGGTATGCCAGGCCACCTTGTAGTAAAAGGCGTAGAAATCGAAGCCATCCTTCTTGATTTCGTGGGCCAGGCAGGGCCTCCAATCCGGGAGAGCCTGATAGTCGACGGTATCCCACTCCAGGCCCAATCTCTGGGTGACCTCTCTCACCTCATTCCCCACGGATATGAAATGCTCGAAGTAGATGGGAGTCCGTACCGGGATGAAGGGGCGCCAGTAGACCTCCCGAAGGCGCTTGGGCCACTTGATGCACCCGTGCTCCTTGAACCATTCCAGGCTATGCTCGTTGCCAAAGAGACAGCGATAGTAGACATCGAAGATCTCGGCCAGGGTGTATCTCTTGTTTACATCCAGGGTATAGGGTGGGCGAAGGCGCAGCCAGACATTGAGGACAGCGTTCAGCTCCCCCGATATGCCCAGACGCTCTGCCAGCTCCAGGACAACCTCGTTCACATCTCGAACCCCCTCCGGAGGTGGCACTACCGGCTGCTTCACCAAAAGGGCCCACTCCCCCTCCCCCGTAGGGAGGCGGCTATTGAGCAAGCGGTTGTGCATGATATCCAGCTTCTCCAGGAAACAGGCATCGGGAAGGACCAGGTCGGCCAGGGCGTCGGCGGTCTCGTTCAAGTTCAGATTGAAGGAAACGATGAAGGGGATCCGGGCAAAGGCCTCCGCCACCGTCTCCGGATTGCCTAGGCTCATGAGGACGTTGGAGGCAACGATAATCATGGCCTCCGCCTCGTAGGGGATCTTCCAGCCCTGGGGGTCAGCCACCGTCACCACTGTAGGTAGAGAGCTGCCGATGCCCACTGGAAAAAGCTCACTCAGGTCAAAGCTCTCCGGCGGGCTAGCCCGGCCGGGAGGGAAGGGTTTGCGCATCCCTCGCCACCCATCGGCCACCATCAGCCCATCGGGGCCTTCCTTGGGACCGTAGGTGGGGAGGCCGGTGGTGGGATGACCCAGGCAGAGGGCATTGGCGCCCAGAACGCCGCCGGGCACGTCGCAGGCACCCACCACGGCGTTCAAAAGCTCCAAGGCAGCGCTGGTAAGGAAGGAATGCTTGTGACCCTGGGCTCCCGAGAAGTAAAGGACGGCCGCCGGCCGCAGGGGAAGCTCCTCCCCCTGGATGAATATCTTGCTCCCAATCTGGGCCGCTTGGCCAAACTCTTGAGCCAAACGGCGGATGGTGGCGGCGGGGACCGTGGTGATCTTGGCCGCTTCCTCCGGGGTGTAGGCCCTTACGTGCTCTTTGAGCCGACTAAAGGCGGGCTGACACGTCTGGCCGTCCACCTGGTAGCGGCCTTCCAGGGCAAAATCCTCGATAGTGGGGTCGTTGTAGGGTTTTGGGGAGTCATTGTCCCAAACCAGAGGAAGGCTGCTACCTTTGTCCCTGATGTAAAGACCGTCTTCCCCTACCAGATAGGGAGCGTTGGTGTGGTGTTTTAGGTAGGCCGCGTCGAATACTCCCAGCTCGTTGAGCAGAACGTTTATCATAGCCAGGGCCAGGGCGGCATCCGTTCCCACCCGGATGGGAACCCACTCATCGGCCTTCTCGGCGGAGGTGTTGCATATGGGGTCCACCACCACCAGCTTCATCCCCCGACGGCGGGCGTCGGCGCACTTCTGAGCCATAGAGGTGGGGGAGTAGTAGGCAGAGAAGCCCGCGTTGCACCCAAAGAGGAGCAGATAGTTGCAGTGCTCGTAGTCGGCAAACTTGTTCCAGGAGGCATGTTTGAGATAACCCAGGAGATGCTCGCCGGCACCACAGTGGGTGCTGGCGCCGGAGATGTAGCGGTTGCAGGTACCGAAGGCAACTCCGAACTGCCAGTCCAGACGGATGCCGTCGGGAATGGCCACCGATGAGGCAATGATGAGCTTCCTGGGGTCGTCCTTCCTTATGGCACTCAGCTTATTTACCATGATGTTAAGTGCCTTGTCCCAGGTAATCTCCTCCCACTGAGGATCCACCCCAATCCCCTTCTGAGGATTAGTTCTCTTAAGAGGTTTCTTGAGGCGGTGCGGGTCATAGAGGGTCATGATGGCAGCTACCCCCTTGCCGCAAAGCCTTCCCATGCCATAAGGGGTATCGGGGTTGCCCTCCACCTTCACCACCACCCCGTTCACCCGATGCACCCGAACGCCACACTGGTTATAGCACATGGAACAGATGGTAGGAATCCATCCGTCACCCCCAGGTTGAAGACGCGCCTCTGTCATACCTCCTCCTCAGAAACGGTGGTGCAGTGGAATGTGCCCTAGAGTAGCACCGCCAGTCTCAGTTGTCAACGCTTGACAAAACCACATAAAACCTGTTACATACTAGTTGTTTTTTAGAGAGGAAGCGACCCAACGCTCACGAGGAGGTGAACCAGGAGAGGCGAGCATAGGTCTGCTCTGTCTAGTCACTTTTGCCCTTTGCAAATCTTCGCTGCGCATATCTAGAAAAGGAGGAAGAGATCGCCATGACCCAGGACAATACGACTACCTGGAGGGGGAGGCGGGTGACTCGTCGTCAGGCATTGCGTTATGCCGCCCGAGCCGGAATAGGCGTAGTGGGACTGTCTTTAGCCGCCTGCGCCGCCCCCGCTGCCCCCACCCCTGCCCCGACCAAAGCCCCCGGAGCTCCGGCCGCCACCCCCACCCGCCCACCCGCCGCCACTCCTACCCCAGCCGCTAAACGGCTGGAGTCCCTCACCACCGGCTACCCCAGAGACCTGACCGGGCTGGACTCCAACATGGTGGGCGGCCTGGACACCAACACCTTCTTCGACATGCTCTATGACGGCCTGGTGGAGCTGGGCCGCGACCTGAGCTTTATCCCCGGCCTGGCCACTAGCTGGAAGGTGACCGAGGACCCCAAAACCTGGGAGTTCAAGCTCCGCCCCGGGATAACCTTCCACAACGGGGAGGAGTTCGACGCCGATACCGTCAAGTTCAACGCCGACCGTATCCAGGATCCCAAGTACAAGTCTTATCACGCTTCGGCCTGGGCCGACGTCACCGAGGTCAAGCCGGTGGACAAGATGACGGTACGCATCACCACCAAGGCTCCTAACCCCACCGTCCCTTTGAAGCTTATCCTGGCCAAGATGATGCCCCGCAAGTACATCCAGGACAAGGGGGACGATATCATGAAGACGGCCCCCCTGGGCACCGGGCCCTACAAGTTCGTCCAGTGGAAGAAGGACGAGTACGTAGAGCTGGCGGCGGTGGACAAGCACTGGCAGGCCGGGGTGCCCCCGGCCAAGAAGTACATCCAGCGGGTCATCCCAGAAATGGCCCCCCGGGTGGCCGCCTTGCAAACGGGGCTGGTAGACATCATCTGGGACCCCGCCGCCGAATTCTTAAAGACCCTCAAAGACGACCCCAATCTGGAGGTTATCCCCTCCACCGGCGTCAGCGTCCCTCATGTGGCCATCAGCCAATTCAAGGAGGGGCCCCTACGGGACAAGCGGGTGCGTCAAGCCCTCAACTACGCCGTAGACAAGGAGTCCATCGTCAAAAACCTTTTTCTGGGCATCTATGTTCCGGTGGGCCAGCCTTTGGTGCCGGCCTGCTTCGGCTACGATACCACCATCAAGCCCTATCCCTACGATCCCAAGAAGGCCAAAGAGCTTCTGGCACAGGCGGGGTATCCTAATGGGTTCGAGGTAGTCTTCGACCTGCCTAAGGTGGCCTATCCCAAGTACAATGAGTATACCCAGGCTATCGCCAACTACCTTGCCGAGGTGGGCGTCAAAACCACCCTTCGGCCCCAGGAGCAAGGCTATGACCGGGAAGTTCGTGCCCTGGGCAAGGGGCCGGAGGGTCTTTTCCACGAAAGTCCAGGATGTACCGATTTAGATGCCGACCGTGTTGCTTGGGCTGGCTTTCATAGCTACGATGAGGCAAAGCGGGTCGGTAATTATATGTACCTTACTGACCCTATCCTGGATAAGTTTCTGGACCAAGCACGGGCGACAATGAACCCGGAAGAAAGAAAGAAGGTCTACGCCCAGGCGCTGAAGATCATCAACGAGGAAGCCTACGCCATCTTCCTCTGGGACATGCCCTATAGCATCGTTTACAACAAGAAGAAGATCAAAAAGCTCCATCCTCGCGCCTTTCTCCTTCACCCCTGGGATATCGAAGTCGCCTGATAGGGCCCAGTATTGGCCCGGAGAGGAGGTTGCCATGACCCTGGACGATAGGACAACTTGGAAAGAGAGGCGGTTAACTCGCCGTCAGGCGTTGCGCTACGCCGCCCGAGCCGGATTAGGGGTGGTGGGCCTGGCCGCCTGCGCCGCCCCGGCCGCCCCCACCCCCACCAAAGGCCCCGCAGCACCAGCGGCCACCCCCACCCGCCCACCCGCCGCCACCCCTACCCCAACCATTAAGCGGCTGGAGTCCCTCACCACCGGCTACCCCAGAGACCTGGGGGGGCTGGACTCTAACATGGTGGGCGGCCTGGACACCAACACCTTCTTCGACATGCTCTATGACAGCCTGGTGGAACTGGGCCGCGACCTGAAGCTCATCCCTGGCCTGGCCACTAGCTGGAAGGTGACCGAGGACCCCAAGACCTGGGAGTTCAAGCTCCGCCCTGGAATAACCTTTCACAACGGGGAGGAGTTCGACGCCGATACCGTTAAGTTCAACGTCGATCGCATCCAGGACCCCAAGAACAAGTCCTACCACGGCCCCGCCTGGGCCGACGTCACCGAGGTCAAGCCGGTGGACAAGCTGACGGTGCGCATCACCACCAAGGCCCCCAATGCCGTCGTCCCCTTGAAGCTCGTCCTGGCCAAGATGATGCCCCGCAAGTATATCCAGGAGAAGGGGGACGACATCATGAAGACGGCCCCCATGGGCACCGGGCCCTACAAGTTCGTGCAGTGGAAGAAGGACGAGTTCGTGGAGCTGGCGGCGGTGGACAACCACTGGCAGGCGGGGGTCCCGCCGGCCAAGAAGTACATTCAAAGGGTCATTCCGGAGATGGCCCCTCGGGTGGCCGCCCTCCAAACGGGGCTGGTGGACATCATCTGGGATCCCGCTGCCGACGTCCTGAAGACCATCAAGGACGACCCCAACCTGGACGTTGCGCCCTCCACCGGCGTCAGCGTTCCCCATATACAGATAAGCCAGATGAAGGAGGGGCCCCTGCGGGACAAAAGAGTGCGCCAGGCCCTCAACTACGCTGTAGACAAGGAGTCCATTGCCAAGAACCTCTTCGGCGGCTTTTACACGCCCGTGGGCCAGCCCCTGGTTCCCGCCTGCCTCGGCTACGACGCCAGCATAAAACCCTATCCCTACGACCCCAAGAAGGCCAAAGACCTCCTGGCCCAGGCCGGCTACCCCAATGGCTTCGAGGTGGCCATGGACCTGCCCCAGGTGGCCTATCCCAAGTACAAGGAGTATACCCAGGCCGTCGCCAACTACCTGAACGAGGTGGGCGTTAAGATTACCCTACGGCCCCAGGCTGCCCTCTCCGCCAGCGCGTGGGGAGTGGAATTGCGGAGCAAGGGCACGGGGCCGGAGGGCCTCTACCACGTCAGCCCCGGCTGCACCGACCTGGATTCCGATCGGGTGGTATGGTTCAACTACCATAGCTGGGACGACAAGACGCTGGTGGGCAACCACATGTATCTGGACAACCCAGAGCTGGACAAGCTCCTGGACCAAACCCGGAGCACCTTGGACATGGAGCAGAGGATGAAGCTTTTCTCTCAGGCGTTGAAGATCATCAACGAGGAAGCCTACGCCATCTTTCTGTGGGACATGCCCTACAGTATCGGTTACAACAAGAAAAAGATCAAAAAGCTCTACCCCCGCGCCTTCCTCCTTCACGCCTGGGATATCGAAGTCGCCTGACAAAGCCCAGAGTTAGCGCACTTGGAGCCCTCACGGCGGGTGGTCCCCCGCCGTGAGGGCAGAGAGGAGGTTGCTGTGACCCCGGACGATAGGACAACCTGGGGGAGGAAGCGGCTGTCCCGGCGTCAAGTGCTCCGTCACGCCACTCGGACAGCTTAAGGCCATCTATCCCCGGATGTCCCGGCTCTTCCCCTGGGACGTTGAGGTGGCCTAAGCTCACCGGGCATCTGACGACAACGTTTTTTGCGGCTACATCCCATGCCGCAAAGCCAAGACTTAATCGAATAATAGCAAAGGATGCAGAAGATGAGGATTGCTTTCACCATCAACGGCCAGCGGCGAGAAGTGGATACGGACCCCAAAGAGGGAGTAGAAAATGGTGCAGAATCCTTTTGTTGGCACCTGGAGACTGGTATCCTTTGAGCTCAGGAGTGCGGATGGCCAGGTCAGCTACCCATACGGTCAAGATGCTGCGGGCTACATTATGTACAATGAGGACGGATATATGTCTGTGGCCTTTATGAGTGCCAACCGCCCCAAGTTTGTCTCTGGAAACATCAGGGGTGGGAGTACAGAAGAAAAAGTGGCAGCCGTGGACACCGACGTCTCTTATTGTGGTACATATGAAATTCAGGGAGACAAAGTCATTCATCATATTGAAGTCAGCCTTTTCCCCAATTGGATCGGTGTGGACAAAGAACGCATCTTTGCATTTGATGGTGATAGACTGTCATTAAGTACACCTCCACTTCTGGTGGACGGGATACAGCAGACCGGCCATCTGGTCTGGCAGCGTGTCTGAACAGCCTGCCAACAAAATGGTTGACAAACTATTCAAAACCTGTTAAACAATAGCCGTTTTTACCGGAGGAAGCATTCTTGTAGTCCTAAGGAGGTGGCGAGTGGAAGGACAGATAGTGCCAATCCCAGGTTCTATGCGCTAGAGGGCCTCGGTAGAGAGCAGTAAGTTCCAAGAGGAGGGTTATCGTGACACAGGACAGCAACTATTGGACCACCTGGAGAGGGAGGCGGCTATCTCGTCGGCAGGTGCTACGTTATGCCGCCCGAGCCGGAATAGGCGTAGTGGGACTGTCTTTAGCCGCCTGCGCCGCCCCCGCTGCCTCCACCCCCACTCCGACCAAAGCCCCCGGAGCTCCGGCCGCCACCCCCACCCGTCCACCCGCCGCCACTCCTACCCCCGTAGCTAAGACCCTGGACAAGTTGGTGGTGGCCTACAACCGGGATATAGTCAGCGCCGATCCCCATGTTCAAACCGGTAACATAAACCAGCTCAACTACGCCGACATGGTCTTCGATACCCTGGTGACCCTGAGCCGGGAGGAGGATGGCCTCAAGCTGGCGCCCAGCTTGGCCTCCAGTTGGAAGGTCATGGAAGATGACCCCAAGACATGGGAGTTCAAGCTTCGGCAAGGAGTCAAGTTCCACAACGGGGAAGACTTCGACGCCGATACAGTGGTCTTCAACATCGAGCGGAACTTGAAACCGGAGCTAAAGTTATACATGGCCCAATACATAGCGGGAGTCACCACCAAGGCGGTGGACAAGTACACGGTACGCATGACCTGGCCCGAGCCATATCCCCTGGCCACGGCCCATCTCAGCCGTTTCCCCATTGCCCCCCGAAAATACGTGCAGGAGAAGGGGGACAAGATCATGAGCGAACAGCCTGTGGGCACCGGCCCTTATAAGTTCGTCAAATGGGTCAAGGATAGCCATGTGGAAGTGGAGTGGGCTGGCAGCCACTGGCAGGTGAAGACGCCGCCGGCGAAGACCCTCATCCAGTCGGTGATTCCCGAGATCGCCCCCCGCATCGCCTCCCTCCAGACGGGGGCGGCGGACGTCATCTGGGATGTGCCTCCGGACCTGCTGACCGAGGTGACCAAGGACCCCAACGTGGCCATTTACGCAGCCACCAGTTGTAGCGTCCCCAACTTCGGCATTAGCCAGCTAAAAGAAGGGCCCCTGCGAGATAAGAGGGTGCGCCTGGCTCTGAACCTGGCCATAGACCGGCAGGCCATCGTTAAGAACATGTTCGGCGGCTACTACAAGGTGATACCGGAGACGGTGCTTCCCATATCCTTCGGCTACAACCCAAATCTGAAGCCCTATCCCTTCGACCCCAAGCGAGCCAAAGACCTCCTCGCCGAGGCGGGCTATCCCGACGGCTTCGAAACGGTCATTGACATGGGCGAGGTGGGCTACGCTCGCTACAAGGAGTACACCCAGGCCATCGCCGAGTACTGGCGACAGATCGGGGTTAAAGCCACCGTCAAACCTCAGAAGGGTTCCTGGAGCGACTTTGCTCGGGATGAGCGTCAGGCCAAAAAGGGGCCCGAGGGAATCATGATCCAAGGCTTCAGCAACTGCATCCTGGATGCCGATGGTACCATGGGGTACTTCGTAACTTGGGATCCTAAAATCGGCGCTGGAAGCTACACCTATATCGACGATCCTAAGCTGGACAAGATGGTCGCCGACAGTCGCACCACCATGGATACGGAGAAGAGGAAGAAGATACTGCAGGACGTCCAGGCCTATGTTCAAGAGCAGTCCTACGACATCCCCTTGTGGTCTATCACCTACAACTGGGGCTTCAACAAGAAGAAGCTGAAGGCCATCTACCCCCGAATGTCCCGGATCTTTCTGTTCGACGTTGTGGTAGCCTAAGCCCGTAGGGCGTGTAAAGACGGTGTTTGTGGCGGCTACATCCAATGCCGCAAAACCATGACTTGGTTGAATAAGTAGCAAAGGATGCAGAAGATGAGGATTTCCTTCACCATCAACGGCCAGCGGCAAGAAGTGGATACAGACCCCAAGCGCACCCTCCTCAAAGTGCTGCGGGACGACCTGCGGCTCACCGGCACCAAACAAGGCTGCGATGGCGGCGAATGCGGCTCCTGCACCATCCTCTTGGATGGCAAAGCGGCCATGTCCTGCCTCATCCCCATGTCCCGCGTGGAGGGGCGAGAAGTGGTGACTATCGAGGGCCTGGCCCCGCCAGAGGCGGGCCAGCTACACTCGCTCCAGGAAGCCTTCGTCCAGAAGGGCGCCGTTCAGTGCGGCTACTGCACCCCAGGCATGATCATGGAGGCCAAGGCCCTCTTGGATGCCAACCCCAACCCAACCCGGGACGATATAGTGAAGAGGCTGTCTCGAAACCTGTGTCGCTGCACCGGCTACGTCAAAATCGTGGAGGCTGTCCTCTACGCCGCCCACCTCTTGCGGGGAGGCGAGCCCGAGACAGTGAAGATAGGCGACCACCTGGTGGGGGCTCGCCTCCCCCGCGTGGACGGTCGGGAGAAGGTCACCGGCCAGGCTATCTACGGCACCGACCTGTACATGGAGGGGATGCTCCACGCCAAAACGCTACGCAGCCCCCACCACCACGCTCTCATATTGAGCATAGACACATCGGAGGCAGAAAAGCTTCCTGGGGTGACGGCGGTGGTCACGGCCAAAGATATACCCGGCGTCAACACCCTTCGCCAGGGGGCCCGGGGCACTCCTGTGCTGGCAGAGGGGAAGGTAGAGTATATGGGAGATCCAGTGGCGGCGGTGGCTGCCGAGACCGAGGCCATCGCCTTGGAGGCCTTGTCTCGGATTAAGGTGGATTACCAGCCCCTGGACCCGGTCTTCGATGCCCGGGATGCCCTGAAGGAGACGGCCCCCTCCCTACGCCCGGAAGGGAACCTGGATTACACCCGCAACCTCATTCAGGGAGACGTGGCCCAGGGCTTCGCTCAGGCCCACGTAGTGGTAGAGAACAGCTACGCCACTCCCTTCCAAGAGCATGCCTACCTGGAGCCCGATGCCGCCCTCTCCTACCTCGACGAAGGAGGCAACCTGGTCACCAAGGCCTGCACCCAGTTCCCCAGTAACACGGAGCCGGTCATGGCCATCATGTTAGGCATAGATCAGAGCCGGGTGAAGGTCATCCCCACCTACATCGGCGGCGGCTTCGGGGGCAAGTACGTGGAGCACTGCTGGATGCTCACCGCCCTCCTCACCCATAAGACCCGGCGTCCGGTGAAGATGGTTTTCACCCGGGAGGAGTGCCTTCTCACCACCAAAAAGCGCCACGCCACCCATATCCGCCTCAAGACAGGCGCTACCAGGGACGGGCGACTGGTGGCGGTGGAGGGAGAGATGGTGGGCAACAGCGGCGCCTATCCCACCGGGGAGCCCGCCACCAACGACTTCCCTCTGAACGTGGTCCACGGCACCGGGCCCTACCACATCCCCCACGTCTCTATACGGGGCAAGGCGGTGGGCACCAACGTCCCCAAGTCGGGGGCCTTCCGGGGTTTGGGCAATATCCAGGCCGCCTTCGCCTACGAGTCCCAGATGGACCAACTGGCCCAGAAGCTGGGCCTAGACCCCCTGGAGTTTCGCCTCCAGAACGCCTATCAGTTGGGCTCCCGGACGGCCACCGGCCAGGTGCTGGAAGAGAGCGTGGGGGTGAGAGCTACCCTGGAGGCCATCCAGCCCTACTGGCGGGAGGCCAAAAAGTCCGCCTTTGGCGGAGCGGCCACCAGTGACGGCTGGGTGAAGCGGGGCGCTGGAATCGCCACCGCCTGGCGTTGCTACCCCATCGGCTATCGGGAGGCATTCACTGAGCTGCAGGAAGACGGACGCATCGTGGTCGAGACGGGGGCTACGGAGATGGGCCAAGGCACCTTTACCATCTTCGCCCAGATGGCGGCCGATGAACTGAAGGTGCCCCTGGAGTCCCTGGTGGTCGTGGCCGGCTCCAACGCCCACAGCGCCGGCTCCACCACTACCCAGGGCCACGGCAACGCCATCATGGACGCCGTGCGCAACCTCAAGGCGGTTCTCCTCCAGGCTGCCGCCGATATGCTGGAGGAGAAGGTGGACAACGTCCGCCTGGAAAACGGCTTCTTCTCCTCCGTTGCCGATCCCTCCCTGAAGATAGGCCTGGAGCGGCTGGCGGCGGTGGCCCGGGGCCGGGGCATCCCTCTACGGCAGAAGGGAAGCTGGCACTCCCGCATGGAACGTAAATTCGACTTCACAACCGGCCAGGGGGTGCTGGGGCAGGTC
>JACPEP010000027.1 GCA_016183425.1 Chloroflexota bacterium | reverse complement strand
GTTTTGGCTGTCATTCCGAGGCCTCGACCCGCAAACACAGTGAAGCGGAAGAGGCCGTGGGAATCCGTAACCCCTGGTGCGTTGTGACGGATTGCCACGCCCTTCTGCGGAAGGGCTCGCAATGACAGTGTCGGTGGTGGCGATCTGCCACGCCCCTACACTACACGCTGTGAGCCTGTGAAGAAATTGGTTTTGGGCACCTGTCCAAGGGGTCAGCTAGATACAAAATCATGGTGTTCGAGGCACTCACCCGCGAAAAACTCACAGCCTCTGTGGGTGATCAACACAAGGAGAGGGATACCCCTTTCCTTGTCACCCTGATCCGCCGCAGGCGAACACGTCCGCCACAGGCGAGAAGGATCTCCCATCACCCTGAAAAAGGACACAACCTCGGCAGCTAATCACTAGTTGACAATTTCCTCACTCCTCCTTTACACTCAAAGGTATCAAAGAGGCCTGCCCGGGGCAACATCGAAGAAAGGAGGCGGCCATCGTCCTTCGCCAAAATAAGTTTCCTATCTGGCAGGAAGCAATCAGAGAAGGGAGCCCAAAAATGTTTACTTCACACTAATTTCACACTTATTTCTCACGCCCCCCACATCTCAAGACCGTAATCTTATTTACGTTACTGTTTCACCTACCTGAGTGCGGGGTCCTAGTCTGGGAGAGATGGGGAATAGTAAGGACGGTTAGAGGTCCCGAAAGGGAAACACAAACAAAAGGAGGCTTCGGTGAAAAGAGGAGCACAGCTACTGGTAGTATTAGCCATCGCCGCCGCCGGGCTGTGGGGCAGCGTGGGAGGAGCCCAGGCATGGTGGGGATGGTGCGAGGACGACCCCATCTCCCAGTCCACTACGGGCGTTGAGCACCAGTCCGCTCAGGCCGCCGCGGCGACCGCCGACGTCATCATATTGGTGCCGTCCATCGCCGTCTCCACGGATAGGGGAGGCGCTAACCCCCACAAGTAGATTAGGTGACCGCCGGGTTGCCGCTACATGATGAGAGGCGAACTGCATTTGTTGAATTTAAGGAGGGAGGCCTGCAGCGTCCGGGGAGGCTCCTTCCTTGTTTCAAGCTTCTCTGGCCATATGAAATGGTTCGCCCCGGTTTCCGTTACCAACCTGGGTCCCTCAGTGGGGGCGCTGTATGCAGTGGGTATGTGTACAAAGTAAGAAGAGTATAGTGGGCCTTCCCATAATGATAGCCCAAGCGGGAAAGGTGAGATGAGCCGTCTGCCCCGGTTGCTAAGGGTATACATACTGCTGGTTGTGGTGGCCGGCGTAGTAACCCTTGCTTTCTCCATATATAGCGCACCGCCTCGCCCAGACTCTAACACTGTGTTGCTGGCATCGGCCTACGCCTTAATGACGGTACTGGTGGGCCGGTTTCCCCTCCAGATTTCGCCCAAGTCCAAAGTCTCCATGGCCACCGCCACCATCTTCGGCAGCTTTCTCTTATTCGACACCCCCATCGCTATCATGGTGGCCGCCTATGGCATAGCCGTGGCGGACATCATACTGAGAAGACGCTGGTCCAACATCCTCTTCGATGTCGGGCAGTCGGCCACGGTGGTTGGGCTGAGTAGTCTGATGTACCATAGCCTCCAGACAGGCAACACACTGCTTCCTCTAAGCTCAACGAGCCTGGTGGCCATACCGGCCGCGGCCATCGCTCTCTACGTTGGCAACACCCTGGCCGTGTCCCTGGCCATATCCCTCCAGACGAGGCAGGGCCTGGGGCAAGTGTGGCTCTCCGCAAGAAAGCAGGACTGGACTCAGGAGGGCGCTCTTTATGTGATAGGCTTACTGGGGGCTATTCTCTCCGTGCTCTATCCGTGGAGCTTCGTTCTCATGGCAGTGCCCGTAGTGGTGATCTATCGCTCTTTCCAGGCCAGCGTCAGTAACGCTCGCCTCAACGAACAGCTCAAGGCACAGATGGAGGAGCTGAAACGAACTCAAGTCCAGTTGGTACAATCGGCCAAGATGGCCTCCCTGGGCACTCTAGCGGCCGGCGTCGCCCACGAGATAAACAACCCCATCTTCGCCATCGCCGGACGGGCAGAGCTCTTGCTGGATAACGCCGATGTTCACCTGAAATCCCCTAAGGCAAAACAGCACCTGACCACCATTTACGATATGACCAAGCGGGTGGCGGACATAGTGCAGGGGTTGCTCGCTTTCTCCCGAGAAAAGGATAAAGGCATCGAGTTGAATGTGAACGGGGTTTTGGACGAAACCTTGAGCCTGGTAGCCCACTCCCTGCATCAAGAAAGAATTGTGGTGGTTAAAGAATACGGGCGGAATCTGCCCCCGGTGACTGGCCGCGGCAACCGTCTCCAGCAGGCTTTTTTGAACATAATCATCAACGCCCGGGATGCCATGCCCCAGGGAGGCACTATATTCGTAACCACGGGGGTGGATAGCTCAGGCCAGGTTATCGTTAGATTTGCCGATACGGGCACCGGAATCCCCAAAGAAATAAGAGAGCAAGTTTTCGATCCCTTCTTCACTACTAAAGAGATAGGTAAGGGTACCGGCTTGGGCCTATTTATAACTCAAGGCATCGTGGAAGAACATTCCGGCAGAATCGCCCTGGAGAGCCCTGAAGGCGAGGGGACTATCTTCACCATCTATCTGCCCCCTGCCCACAAAGCCTCCCCAGGAGAAGAACCCTTGAAGGGAGGGGTCTTAAGGGAGCTCACCGCCCCGGCGGCGGCCGCTAAGCGCTCCGGAAACGGCTCCCATCCTGAGCCTCAAAAAGTGTTGGAAGAACCCAATATCAAAAGCTAGACGAATCAAAAAGGATTCGTTTTCCCGCCCTTTTCGTATCGGTAGCCCACTCCTCTGACGGTGACGATGAGCTTCGGCTCTTGAGGGGTCTCCTCGATTTTTCGCCGCAGGGAGGCGATGTGCCACTTAACGCTATCGTAGGAATCATATTCCGAGCCCCAGGCTCGATTTAGAAGCTGGTCCGGGGTCAACACCTGGCCCGGGTTGCGCACAAAACAATTCATAAGACGATACTCCAGAGGCGTTAAGTTGACCAGCTCCCCCCGCACAAACACCTCATGACGGAGGAAGTCCACCCTTACCCGCTCGTCGCTGTAATGGGAGGCAAACTCCTCATCCAGGGCTGGCATACGGGCACGACGCAGGGCGGCCGCCACCCGCGCCCGCAGCTCGCGCCCCCCCACCGGCTTAGGGATATAATCGTCGCCGCCCAGGGTCAGCCCCTTTACCTTGTCGCGCTCCAGGCCTTTGGCCGTCAGAAAGATCACCGGCACTCCCGAGACCTCTCGTATGCGCCGACAAACCTCCAGGCCATCCATGCGGGGCATCATGATGTCCAGAATGACCACGTGGGGCTGGTGAGCGAAGAACTGTTGCAGCCCGTTGAGGCCATCTCCAGCGGTAAAGACGGTATACCCCGCCTCCTCCAGCCAGTCCTTCAAGAGATCGGTAACCGTATCCTCATCATCGACTACCAACACTTTATCCATATCTGTGTGGCCCTCCCAGCAGTGAAAGAACACCAATTACCACCTCATATTCTCCGACTAACAACTAACTCACAAAAGCTGCTATCACCATTACCTTTATAAGAAATATAAGAAAGCTGCTCTATCTATAAGTCTTTCCCCACCATAAATCAATGACTTAAACAACCCACGTCAAAAACCCACACCAAAGCCACGCTGTTCTCACACTTTTTCTCAACCCTACGGATAGAATATACCATGTGTAAGGCAAATACAATAATACGAAATAATTTTACTACTTATGGTATCTTTTCGCAATGGGGGTAGGCAGGCATTCCCCAACATCACGAGGGGGGTAACAAGCATTTGAATTTCGTAACGGAAAAAGACGCCTCGGTTCCCTTGGGGGAGAACGGTAGTGTACGCGTCCTCGTGGTAGACGACGAAGAGGAGAACCGCTCCCTCATGGAGGAGATGCTGGACATCGATGGCTACCTGGTAAAGACAGCCTCCCACGGCGAGGAGGCAATGGGATGGCTGAAGGAGATGCCCTTCCAGGTGGTGGTAACCGATATTATGATGCCCGATATGAATGGCATCCAACTCCTCAACTGTATCAAGGAAATATCGCCCCAGAGCCTCGTGATTCTAGTCACCGGTTACGCCACCCTGGAGAAGGCCATTGCGGCTGTTAAGGGAGGCGCCTCGGGTTTTTTAGTCAAGCCCTTCAGCGGGCGAGAGTTACGCGCCAGCGTTCAAGAGGCCATCAAGCGGAAACGGATTGAGGAGGAGCTGGTTCGTTTCCGGAGTCTGGCCACCCTGGTAGAGGTGGGCCAGAAGCTATCCTCCACCCTGAACCGCGATGACGTGGCCCAGGAAGTAGTGATGGCAGCCGCCCGGGAACTCAGGGCCCAGCAGGTATCTCTGGCGGCGCTGGACGAGGGGGTTTTGAGAGTCAAAGCAGGCATCGGGCTAGCGCCGGATGACCTGGATACACCCCGGGAACGGGGCGTGGAGGGGCTGGTGGCACTAAGGCAAGAAACATTAATCGTCACCGGAGCCGGCGAACTTCCACCCTGGGCTCGGGAAGTGGCCCGAATAGATGAGCCGCTGGCGTGCGTGCCCCTCAAGACCCAGGGGAAAGTGCTGGGAGTACTGAAGGTGAGTCGCGGTGTGGGGGGTGAGTCCATATCCCCACTAGAGATTGAGGTGCTGTCCGCCCTGGCCAGCCAAGCCTCCATTGCCCTGGACAACGCCCGCCTCTTTGACGAGATAAAAGAGAAATCTAACCAACTGGCAGAGGAAAAGCTTATTTTAGAGAAACGGCTGGCCGAAATAGCCGGGCTAAACAGGCTATTTCGCTGGCAGCAGGAGAAAACCCAGGACGTGGATCGGGTCCGTGAGAAGATTCAGGCCCTCCTTATGGATGCCCTACGCGCTCTTTCCACGGCCATGGAAAGTCGTATTCCCCGGGCAGCGGGACACTCCCACGGTGTAGCCCAGATCGCTTACCCCTTTGCCGAGATAGTAGGGCTTTCCCCAGAAGCCATGATGGTGGCTGCCTATCTCCATGACGTCGGCAAGATCCGCATACCCACCGACATCCTCTTGGCGGCAACCCCCGGCTCCCCGGAATCGGGGCTGCTGCAACAACACCCCCTACTATCGGTGGTGGTAATGGGTGATTTGGAGTTACCTGATGATATAGTTCTGGCCATACGCCATCATCATGAAAACTACGATGGCAGTGGCTACCCAGACCGGCTCTCCGGAGAAAACATCCCCCTGGGCGCGCGTCTCCTGGCGGTAGCCAACTCTTATGAGAAGCTGACGGCTGGACGAGGACAGCCCCCCCTGTCCCCCCAAGATGCCCTGGAAATCATAGTGCAACAGACCGGGCGCTGGTTCGATCCCCTGGTGGTAGAGGCCTTCAAAGGCGTCGTAGACTCCTATACTAAATATTGATCCCAAATACGGCGAACCTTAAAAATATGGTGGGAAATATTGGCAAGAAACTATTGCATTTCTCTTTTCGTTGTGTTAATCTTCCCGCAATCAACAATCAAAGGCTGCTAGCGGGGAAAGCCTGGATTTCTAGAAGAGGATCTTTGGGTCCGGGTGGCTATAATCACAGCTATCTTTGGTGCAACAGGGAAACTTCACGGCTGGGGTGGTGGCTTCTAGCTATGGTTGGCAGCATGGGCTTGGCCCTGGGTTGCGCTGTCAGTCCGGCGGGCACGGCAACCCCCTCGCTCACGCCCAGCCTCACCGCTTCCCCCGTCAAAGCCGGCTGCCCCAACCTGGAAGATCGCCTATATCAGTTGACCCTTTCTCCCGACCCGGCGGCCCTGGCCGCCCGCAGCAACCTTTTCTACAGCCAGGGGCGGGTCAGGGTAGTCATTGAGCTACCCTCGGCGGAATCGCCGGCGCCCAGCGGCTACGGGCTGACTGTAGAAAGTCGTGCCCAAGCCCTGGTGCAGGCCCTGGTGCCCGTGGATGCCCTGTGCGCCCTGGCCGCCGACCCTTTGGTAAAGTCGGTTCGGGCACCTCTACCTCGGCTTCCCTTGAGTCAATAAGGAGATGAACATGTCAACATCAAAACTACGGTTCTTTCTCCCTCTTCTGGGTATTATCCTGCTCTTAGGTCTCTGGGGCCTGAGGGGTGGAGAGGCGGCGCCGCCGCCCCCCACCACGCAGCCCAAGGCCGCCGGGGCTCCCACCAAGGGCGGCCACCCCAAAATGGAGTCCATCCTTAGCCAGGTGGCCGAGGCCCATGGTATTCAAGGAGCCGCCGCCGCCCAGGAGCTGGCCCAGCGCAATGGAGTCACCCTTTCCAACTCCCTAGTGCGGGTCGTCATCGAGTCCCAGACGGGCCAAGCCCAGGGGGCAAGAAATGCCGTAGCTTCCCTGGGGGGCCAGGTGGAAGGCTCCTACCGAGACCTGGTTCAGGCCCAAGCCCCCCTCTCCGCCCTCACCTCCCTGGCCGATAACCCCCAGGTGCGCTTCGTGCGACGCCCTCTCAAGCCCATGCCCCTGGTGGTGAGCCAGGGGGTGACCCTGACCAACGCCAAGGCCTGGCAGAACGCCGGTGTCACCGGCTCCGGCGTCAAGGCGGCCGTCCTTGACCTGGGCTTCTACGGCTACCAGGCCCTCTTGGGCACCGAGCTTCCTTCCTCTGTGATCACCAACGTCTTCGGCTTCGGCGGCGACATCACCGGCGGGGGCGAGTCTCACGGCACCGCCGTGGCGGAGATCGTCCACGATATGGCCCCTGGGGCCACCAAATACCTGGTGGCGGCAGAGACCGAGGTGGACACGGCCAACGCCGTGAGTTGGATGTGCTCCCAGGGGGTGAAGGTCATCAACTACTCCGTGGGCTGGGTGAACACCGGCCCCGGGGATGGCACCGGCACCCTGAACAACATCGTGCGGGATGCCCTGAACTGCGGCATCCTGTGGGTCAACGCCGCCGGCAACGAGGGCCAGCGGCACTGGCGAGGCACCTTCACCGATAGCAACTTGAACACTTGGAACGAGTTCTCGGGCGCCGACGAGGGCAACACCATCAGCCACGGCGGCGGCTGGGTGGTGGCCGCCCTGAGCTGGAACGACCCCTTCGGCGCTTCCAGCAACGACTTCGACCTGTTCTTGACGAACTCAGGGGACGCCACCGTTTGCTCTTCAGAAGGTTTTCAAACCGGGACACAGAATCCCACGGAGTTTATTGGATGCTATGTTGCCGCCGCTGGAACATATCACATTAAGATTAAGAAATACTTGGCCATCAGTAACCCCACCCCCACTATGAACCTCTTCACCTTCTATCACAACCTGGAGTACCAGACGGCCGCCTACAGCCTGATGCAGCCGGCGGATAGCCGCAATGGGATGGCCGCCGGGGCAGTGTACTGGGGAACCCCCACCGTCATCGAGTCCTTCAGCTCCCAGGGCCCCACAGAGGACGGCCGCACCAAGCCGGATATCTCGGCACCGGATGGGACGGCCGGGGTGACCTACGGCCTGTCTTCCTTCTACGGCACCTCCGCCGCCTCCCCCCACACTGCCGGCGCCGCCGCCCTGGTCATGCAGTCCTACCCCATGTCCACGGTGACTCAGACCCGGGCCTTCCTGGAGGGACGAGCCATAGATCTGGGTGCCGCGGGCAAGGACAACGTCTTCGGCGCCGGGCGGCTCAACCTAGGAACTCCTATATCGGGAACTTCTTCGCCCATTCTTTCTGTGGCCCCGTCATCCATCGGCGTCACCCTGGCGCCCGGCAGCATCGTCACTCGGCCCATGACGGTGAGCAACATCGGCGGCGGCACCCTGGTCTACACCATCACCGAGGCAGCGGGAGGGGCCTCCGCCGCCCTGACCAATGAGGCCCTGGCCGCCCAGGGACAGAGGATAGATGCGCCCACCGGGGCCAATACCTCCGCCCCCGGTATCGTCATCCCCAAGGAGGCCTTCGCTCCCGTGCGAGAAGCCTTCCTGGCCGGAACGGCCACCCCGGCCGCCGTCTCCACCTACTTCCCCGCCACCGGCGATACCTACGCCACCTATTCAGGTTATCCCTGGTGGTGGGTCACAGGCGATTACGCCCAGGGCAACCGAACCCTCACCCTAACCAGCATCAGCCACATAG
>JACPEP010000026.1 GCA_016183425.1 Chloroflexota bacterium | reverse complement strand
GGGTGGCAAGGTTAGGGACGGGTTGTATCGGGGCTTGCGGGGGCAGGTGAAGGAGGTATATGCGGTGGGGGATTGTGTAGCCCCGCGGCGGGTGCTTTTTGCCACTGCCGATGGTGCCCGTGTGGCCAGAAGCATATAGATAGATGGAGGGTAAGCTGGTGCAGTTTCAACGCCTCTTTTCCCCTCTCAAAGTGGGGTCGATGACGGTGCCCAATCGTATCTTTGCCACCACTCATGGCAATGGATATGCCACGGATAACCTGCCGGGGGACGAACTGCAAGAGTTTTGGATGGAGCGGGTACGTGGTGGGTTGGGGCTCATCATCTCCGAACCTCAGAGCATTCATCCCACTTCCACTTCCTCTCCTCGGGTGGTGGAGATCTATAGAGATGAGGTGGTGCCTCGTTACAAAAAGATTGTAGATGCCATCCATGGCGGCGGGACTAAGATATTTGGCCAGTTGTGGCACGCCGGTCGCCTGGCCACCTCTGGCCATTACCTGCTGCCGATATGGGCGCCATCGCCACTGCGGCCCAAGGAAAGGGAAGCCTATGCCCAGGGTGGGGGAGCTATCCCCCATGAGATGGACGAGGAAGACATCGCTCAGCTTATTGAGAGCTATCGCCGTTCCGCGTCCTACCTGAAGGAGGCGGGCTTCGATGGAGTGGAGATAAACGCCGCTCAAGGCTTTCTTCTCTGTGAGTTTATATCTCCCATGGCCAACGTCCGCCAGGATAAGTATGGTGGCAGCCTGGAAAACCGTCTTCGTCTCCCTATAGAGGTCATCAATGCCGTGAGAGAAGCGGTGGGTTCGAACCTGGTTCTGGGGGTGAGGATGGGCCCTTGCGACCCTTGGGGGGAGGACTTATCCTTGCCAGAGCTGAAGGAGATCGCCCGTCGGCTGGAGGCTACGGGCAAGGTGGACTTCCTGGTCACCACGCCGGCCATGGCGGTGCCCATGAGCTATCCGGTGGGGGCCTTCGCTGAGATGGCCCAGGGGGTCAAGGAAGTAGTCAAGTTGCCCGTCCTCTACATGGGGCGTATGAACGACCCGGCCGCCGCCGAGGTGTTGTTGGCGGACGGTGGGGCGGACATGGTGGGCATGTCCCGGGCCACTCTGTGCGACCCGGATCTGGTGAACAAGACCAAAGAGGGACGACTCAGGGAGATCCGCAAATGCCTGGGGTGCAACGATGGTTGTGTTGCGGTGGCGCCGGCCATGACAGGAACGGGGATAGTGGCTACCTGTGCCATCAACCCGGTGGCTGGCATCTACAAGGATTGGCCCATCCTCCCCGCTTCCACCAAAAAGAGGGTTATGATTGTGGGTGGCGGCATCGCCGGCATGGAAGCAGCGCGAGTGTGTGTCCTCAGAGGCCATCAGGTCTCCCTTTATGAAAAGGAAAGGGGGCTGGGGGGGCAGGTAAACGTCGCCGTCCGGGCTCCCTATCGTCAGGACCTGGGGGAAGCCGTCAAGTACTATGAGTACCAGATGGAGCTTCTGGGGGTGGAGATGCATTTGGGGGTGGAGGTCACCCCCGCTACAGTCAAAGGGGAAAGCCCTGATACGGTGGTGTTGGCCACCGGGTCCATCGGACTTATGCCCGATATTCCGGGTGTAGGGGGGCGGCGGGTGGTGGAGATGGGGGACGTGCTCATGGAGAGGGCTGAGGTGGGCCGTAGGGTACTGATAGCCCTGGGGGAGCCGGAGCGTCGCGCCGCCGGCCTGAGCGTGGCTGAGTTCCTGGCCGACAGGGGGAGGCAGGTGGAGGTGCTGACACCCCACTTCTACGCCGGAGACATGTTGGATACCGATACCCAGGAGCTTGCTTACAAGCGTCTTCTAGGGAAGAAAGTAACCTTTTCTCCCATAACCACTCTCAAGGCGGTAGAGGGTGACACGGTAGTGGTCTCCAATACCTTCACCCAGGAAGAGCGTCGCCTTTCAGGGGTGGATACCGTAGTCATTGCCTATGGCGGGGTGGCCCAGGACGGCCTCTACCACGAGCTGAAAGGGTTAGTCAAGGAGATGCACCTGGTGGGGGATTGCGTCTCTCCGCGAACCATTCGGGGTGCGGTGCGAGATGGGGGTCTGGCGGGGCGAGGTATATAGCTAGCGGGCGAGGTGATGATAGATTGAAGGAGAGGGCCATTTCAGGGGATAGGGGAGTGCTCGTTTTGGCTGAGCACGAAAGGGGTGAGCTTAAAGAGGTCACCCTGGAGGTACTGGGCGCCGGCCGGAAGCTGGCCGATAAGCTAGGCGATAAGCTGGGGGCTCTCTTGCTGGGCCACGATGCGACGGGGTTAGCGGAACCCCTGGGCCACCATTTTGCGGACGTGGTCTATGTTATGGATTCACCGGAGCTGGAGATTCCTTCTGCCAGTAGCTACCTGGCGCCCCTCCAGCATTTCATTGCCGAAAATCAGCCTCGAGTCCTGCTCATGGGGGCTACCCCTCTGGGCCGGGAACTGGGGCCTCGCTTGGCGGCCAGACTGGGGGGAAGCCTGGCTTCGGATTGTACCATACTGGACGTGAACGAGGATGGTCTTCTTCTTCAGACCAAGCCTGCCTACGGGGGCAAGGTGTACACTACCCTTATTTGTCCCTCCTCCCGACCCCAGATGGCCACGGTGAAGCCGGGGGTCATGGAGGTGAAACCGCCCAACGCCGACCGCCGTGCCCAGATGGTGCGGGTGACTCCGGTTATGGAGAAGACGCCGGTGGAGGTGCTGGACTTCATAAAGGGCGACCCCAGCGACGTTCCCCTGGAGGAAGCAGATATCGTAGTCGCAGGGGGGAGGGGTGTAGGGGGTGCCGCCAACTTCGGTATCTTGGAGGAATTAGCCGGAGTTTTAGGGGGCACTGTGGGCGCCTCCCGGGCGGCGGTGGACGAGGGGTGGATACCCTTCGAAAAGCAGGTGGGGCAGACGGGGAAGACGGTCTCTCCCAAGCTCTACATCGCCTGCGGCATCTCGGGGCAAATTCAGCATGTCATGGGCATGAAGGACTCCCGAAGCATCATCGCCATCAACATCGATGTTGCCGCCCCCATCTTCAAGGTGGCAGACGTGGGCATCGTAGGCGACCTCCGGGAGGTGGTTCCGGCGCTGGCGGAGCTGCTCCGCCAGGCGGTGAAGGAGGGAACCATCAAAACGGTGGGGGATGTCACGAAGGCCCTTCGCTCCTAATAGAGGATGTATAATGTGACCAGAGGGAGACAATGAGTGCTTCAGCCATTAAACAGCAGCTTGCGGAAGTCATTGATACGCTTCCCGAAAATGAGCTAGAAGTGGTCTTAGATTTCGCCACTTACCTAAAGGATAGGGGGCAAGCTGAGGATTTTCTGAAAATGCAGATGAACTCGAATGCGTATCAGGATTGGGTGGGTCAAGAAAACGATATCTACGATGAAGTGTTCGGGGATGAACTTGAAAAGGGGTGATGTAATCCTCTGCCGTGTTCCTATGCCCTCGGAGCAATTACAGCAGTTCAAGACCCGGCCGGCTGTGATTGTGTCCAAGGACGGGAACAATAAGCGATTGGGCGATGTGATGATCGCGCCTACACCTCAAATATCTCTAGAAGTGGGGAACCAACTCAATATCTTATTCAAGGGGAGGAGATAGTTCAGTCAGGGATAAGAGTGCTGTTGGTAGTGAGGTGTGAGTCCCTATTCACCATTAACAAGTCAATGGTTTCAAGGGTGCTGGGTAGACTTACTACTGAAGGGATCGTGAGCGTCAATCGATGTCTGATAGACGCTTTGGAATTGGAGTGAAAGGGGGTTGAAAGTGGAAAAGATCGTCCTGCCCTCGGAGTACCGTGTCCCCAGATATTATCCCCGGGCGGTCATCGCCGGGCCCTTTGTCTTTCTCTCCGGCGTTTGTGGCATAGATGCGGAGACAGGGTTTATGGCGGAGACCCTGGAGGAGCAGACCCACCTGGCTTGCAAGCGCATCGGAGCCACCTTAGAGGCGGCAGGGACCTCTTTCGAAAATGTAGTCAAGGTCACCATCTATCTCAAGAACAGAAAAGACGGAGCGGCTATGAGCGTCATCCGGAACCAGTACTTCACCTCCCCCCACGCCAGCACCATCATCGGCATTAACGAGTTGGGGCAGCCGGGAAGGTACTTCGAGATAGATGTCACGGCTATGATTCCGGATAAGAAGCTCTAGGTTTTTAAGGAAAGGGCAAGACTATGAACCTGGTGGTGTGCGTCAAGCAGGTGGCCGATACCACCGTTCCCATTTCTATCAACCATCAGACCAAGACCATCGAGACGGCGGGAATGGTGTATGTCGCCAACCCTTGCGATAAAGTGGCCACCGAAGAGGCGGTACGGATAAAGGAGGCTCTGGGCTCGGGAAAGGTGACGCTGGTGTCCATGGGCTCTACCACGGCTCGGGATGCTCTGCGAGATTGTCTCGCCCTGGGAGCCGATGGGGCTTTGCTCCTCTGTGACCCCGCTTTCGAGGGCTCCGATCCCTACGCCACTGCTCTGGTGCTGGCTCGATCCATAGGGACGATGGAATACGACCTGATTTTGTGTGGCAAAGAGGCCGACGACGATGCGGCGGGCCAGGTAGGGGCGCTTTTGGCCGAGATGCTGCACATTCCTTATCTGGCGGGGGCGACAAAGCTGTCGGTTTCCGCCCCGGATAAGAAGGTCGTCCTTCACCAGCGCTTGGAGAAGGGCGATCGCCGGGTGGTGGCGTGTCCCCTGCCGGCGGTGGTGGCGGTGGAGCCTGACCTGAACCAACCGCGCTACCCCAGCCTGCCTGCCCTTATGGCGGCGCGTAGAAAAAGGATGGAGGAGCGCGATGCGGCGGCTTTGGGCCTCTTACCGGAGGCGGTGGGGGCCAAGGGTGCCCGCACCCGGATCCTTTCCTTTTCCCCCCCCAAACCCCGCCTTAAGAAGCTCTTCATTCCAGATAGCTCCCTTCCCGCTCAACAGCGCTTGCGCCTCATCCTCAGCGGTGGTGTCGCCGAGAAGAAGGGGGAGCTACTACGGGGAGACGCCAGAAAGCTGGCCTCCCAGGTGTTTCAGTTCTTGCGCCAGGAAAAGATCGTTTCCTGAGGTTAAGGGAGGTCGATTCCTCTAACCCCTTCGGTAAGCTCGACCAGCACCCCGAAGGCGCTCCTGGGGTGGATAAAGGCGCCTATCATGCAAGGGCCTTGAAATCGCTTGTTCACCACCATCAGCCCCGCCTCCTCGCAGGCGGCCACCAGGTCTGCTACTCGGTCTACCTTCAGGGCAAAGTGGTGAACCCCCTCTCCCCGCCCCACCAGGAACCTTTCGATGATGCCTCCCTGGCCGCGGGGCTCCATAAGCTCCAAACGTAGGTCCCCCAGATTAACAAACTGGGAAAGCCACTGCTCTGTCTCTGCTCGATAGGTTCCCAGTTGCCCCCCCAGCACCCCCTGAAACAGCGCCAGGGCAGCGTCCACGCTCTTCACGGCGATGCCCAAATGATGAATGCCTGATATCATACCTACCTCAATTTGCCTCCTATTTGACCTCCCAGTATACCGCCGGCTTTGTCCCGGTGCGCACTTCCTGCGCCAGGGTCAGAATTTCATCCACTTTAACCTTGAAGTCAGGGGCCAACCCCTTAAGGCGATTAGATCGAGCCTTGTCTCGAGCCGCCTCGTCTTTCTCCAGTTGAGCCCACAATTTGCTCAGGGTATCGAGGGTGATCTGGATCCTGCCCCAGACAATGGCCAAAGCGGTAAGAGTTAGGAGTCCCTCAAAGAGCCAAAAGGTCCATCGGGGGTATTGGGCCAACTCTTGAAGAAGGACGCCGACGGTGGCAACCACTCCAAAGGCTGCCCCAAACACCAGCCAGTCGGCTACCAAGTAAGCCCCCAGGCGCTTGGCACCGCAGAAATAGATCACCAGGGATAAAACGAGGAGGGCACCAAAGAAGATCTGAAGATAGGTGTAGGTCTCTGGGGTGGGTAGAACCTTCGTTTGCTGAGGCAAAAGCTTGGCGTTAATGATGGCGGCCAGAATTGTCGTTCCCAGGGTGAGATTGGTGCCTCCCGTCTTGGTGGGGTCAAAAGTGATGGGTTGAAGGTCTACTGTAGTAAAAAGGTTCCTCAGGACGATGCCCGCCGGCACTTTGGGGGAAAGGACTAAGGCGAAAAGGAAGAGAGCAAAGGATATAAGCAAGGCCGCCACAACAATCAGGTCCGGGGTCTCGATAGAAATGGTAAACACCACATACCTCCTTTTTGTATCTCTTTCACCCACCTACGGGCGGGCTTTTCTTATCCGTAGAGCCTTTGGCTCGCTCACCAAACATCTATAAATACATGTTGATCACCCCCAAACCCCCTCAAGGTCATAAACTAAATAAATTGACATCATGTCATTCTGAGGGAGTCCCCGCCAGAGGCGGGGACGACCGAAGAATCTCAATGTGTCTACGAGATTCTTCGCCCGCCTGGGGCGGGCTCAGAATGACAACGAAGCCTGCCGCTTTTGAGACATAATAATTACTTGATGACCATAAGGGGGTTCAATGACCCCCCTTTGGGGTTAGATTTATTCGGGGCACATCCCTTCGACTGGCTCAGGGCAGGCCCCCGATCTCCCTGCCACATGTCCGCCTCTGGAGGAAAGGGGCTTCGCCCCTCTGGACCCCCCTTTATTACACAGTTTCCCATATCAGGGCTTTTGCCCCTCAAACTTGATGTGTAGCACTTCTCCTTTCAGCACTGCCTCCGTGGTGGTCAGTCCAGCGAGGACGCGGGGCAGGAGGATGTTCCTCTTCTGGTTTCCCACCTGCACGACTAGCTCATCGCCACTGTGCACCAAGGAGATGTCTTCTTTGGTGACAAAGGGGAGGGAGAGGGTCAAGACATAGTGGCTGTCCTCCCTCAGGATCTGTCGGGCATGGCCATGGAAGTAGACCCGGGCGGGGTCATCATCGCCAAACAGGGCCTGAGCCATCTCCTCCAGGCTGGGTTGACCCACCACCTCCTGGCGAAAGAGGGGGATGTCCCGAATGGGCAGGGGGGTAAAGCACTCTTCCACTAGGCGCCGGTACTGGTTCTGACTTTCTTTCCAGGCATCGAAGTAGCTGTCGGCTACCGTGGGGGGGATAACCCGGTTGCAGATGATTAGGTCGGTAAAGTATCCATAAAGATTGAGGTAAGTGTAGGTTCGCTGGGCTTCTTTGATGACCATTTTCTCGGGATTGAGCACGAGGCGAATAGAGCTTTTTTCGGGGTCGGAAAGGAGATCCTTCATGCGCTCCAAGCGGCGGTAGAGGCCCTCCACGGCGGCGAAGACCTCGTCGGTGGGGATGGGGAGCCCAAACCAGGGGCCAAGCACCGGCCTCAGGACACCCGCCGCCTTGCGCTCGATGGGGAAGATGTGCTGCATCCACCAACGGGCTATCTCTGGAAAGCTAAGGAGACGCAGTGTCTCTCCCGTAGGAGCGCAATCCACAATTAGCAGGTCATACTTGCCGCTATCATGATGCTCGGTGATGCGCAGCAGGCTAGCCAGCTCTTCGGTGCCGGGAAGAACGGCCATTTCCTCTGCCAAGATGGCGTCCAATCCGCGCCAGGCCATGACCGTGGTTATCCAGTCGTGGATAGCACCCCAATGGGTTTCCATCTCCCGCAGGATGTCCACCTCCTGACCCCAAAGGTTGTTGCCCAGGGGAAGGGGTTCCGCGGACAGCCGAGTGTCAAAGGAATCGGAGAGGCTGTGCGCGGTATCGGTGCTTATTACAATGGTGCGGTAGCCCATCTGGGCCGCCCGCAGGGCAGTGGCGGCGGCCACGCTGGTCTTTCCCACCCCACCTTTGCCTGTGTAGAGGATGATGCGCATCTTCGCTCCCCGAGAGATTATCTGCTTTTGGGTGTCCGCGGTTTAGGGGTAGCCTTGTCGGCTGCGGGCACTTCTGATGCCCTGCCTTCAACGTACATTCACCGTCACCGGCGGGCTTTTTTGCCAGTTTCCTGCCTTGTCGTAGGCTACGGCAAGGATGATATGGGTTCCCGCGGTTAGTCTCCACTGCCGATTATAGGGGAAGACGGTGGTAAAGCCAAGAGGCTGCTCGTCCACAAAGAATTCCACCCGTTGAACGCCGTAGTTGTCGTTAACCTTGGCCTGGATCCCCACCTGTTCCTCTCCATCTATCTTGAGGGTCATCCCGGGGTTGGGGTAGCTTATCTCCACCTGGGGGTCGGCATTGTCCACGGTCAGGGGTACGGTTGAGTATATCAGTCCTCGCTTACTGTCCATGACCGTAAGGCGTAGGGTATAGAGGCCATTCAGGTGAGACACGTCAAATTTCCCCAGAATCCCGTCCCTAACCGGTTTATCTTGCAATGGACCTAGGGCTAGCCACCGGCTGGGAGCAAGCCCCTCTCCATATTCCAGCCCGAAGCGAACAAAGCTATCGCTGCTAGCGGAACCTTTCACCTCTAGGACGTGGCCGATGAAGCTCCCCGGTGCCGGGGAGGTAATGGCCACTGGTGAGGACGAATAGTAGCTATACTCCGTTGGGGGTTGCGGGATACCGTTCTCCCTGACCCAGTCTTGCGCCTCCGGAGGCAGAATCATAAATACCTTCTCCGCCACAAACTGGGGAGGAGTGGTGGCGTTGGCCAGAAGGCCAGTTCGCTGGTCTATCTTGAAGGTCTGCCATATACTATCGGTCCGTCGCGGCACTGCTTCCTCCAGGAATATCTCCGTGGCTGTTTTGGAGCAGGAAGAGGTGGGGAGAAGGCCCGAGGGAACACAGACGGTGGCTTTCACCAGCCCAGGCGGGACGGAAAAGCTGCTGGGAGGGGTGTTTTTCAGAGCCGTCTCCATGAAGGCGTTCCAGAGGGGAGCCGCAGTGGCGAAGCTGAGGGCCTTTTTCATAGGCTTATTATCTGTGTTGCCCACCCATATTCCGGTGGCTAGCTGGGGGGTGTAGCCGATGGTCCAGTTGTCCCTCCAGTCGGTGGTGGTGCCTGTTTTCACCCCCGCCTGTCGATTGGAGAGGCGTAAGGGGGTGTTGTAACCGAAGCTGGCGGCCCGGGCATTGTTATCTGAGAGTATGTCGGTAATGAGATAGGCCAGTTGTGGTGAGACCACGGGCTGGATACTCGGTCTGGTGAACTCCTCCAGCACCCGACCCTTGGCATCGGTTACCTTGAGAATAGCCACCGGGTCCAGGGTGCGGAAACCAGACTTGAGGCGTTGCTGCGGAACCGGCGTGCCGGCCATCTTACCTCCGTTAGCGAAGATACTGTAGGCATAGACCATATCCATGAGCTTCACCTCTCCCCCACCCAAGGTGAGGGCCAGGCCGTAGTCCTTTCGGTTGAGGCCGGTGATGCCCATCTTGTGGGCGGTGTCGATGACATCCTTGATGCCAGCGAAGGACAGGGTGCGCACCGCGGGGATGTTCAGGGAGTTGGAAAGGGCAGTGCGCACCGAAACGGGGCCGCGAAACTTGAAGTCCACGTTATCAGGCACGTAGGGGGGGTTGGCTCCATCGGGGAAGGAGCTACGTACGTCCAGCACCATGGTGGCGGGGGAATAGCCTTTGGCAAAGGCAGTAACGTAGGTAAAGGGTTTAAAAGAGGAGCCCGGCTGCCGCTCGGCGGTAGCCATGTTTACCTGCCCGTCGATGGCTTCGTTGTTGAAGTCTGCGCTGCCCACCATGGCCAGAATCTCTCCGGTGGTGGGTCGTATCGCCACCAGACCGGCGTTGTGGGCATCGTAGACCTTTTCTAACTCCTGGATTTTCTCATGGACAATGGCCTCTGCCTGCTGCTGAAGCTCTAAGTCTAAAGAGGTAGTGACCTTTAGGCCCCCTTGGTACAGGGCTTCAGTGCCGTACTTCTCTTCCAGAAGCCCGCGGACGTACATTACGAAGTGGGGGGCTTCCAGGGAGAATTCCCGAGATTTGAGCTCTAGCTTCGCCTCCTTCGCCTCCTCGGCTTCGGTGGGGGTCACGAAACCCTGGCGCACCATGAGGTTAAGGACGGTTGTCTGGCGCTCCTTGGCCCGTTTCATATCCACGAGGGGGGAATACCAGGCGGGGGCTTGGGGCAGGCCGGCCAGGAGGGACGATTCTGCCAGATTTAGGTCTTTAGCTGGCTTGCCAAAGTAGCCCTTGGCGGCCGCCTCTATCCCGTAGCTCAGGTTTCCATAGTTGACTTCGTTCAGGTACCACTCCAGGATTTTGTCCTTGGGATAACGGCGGGTAATTTCAAAGGCCAGGATGGACTCCTTGATCTTACGTAGGATGCTTCGCTGAAACCGCTCTTCGGGAGGGATGAGAACGTTCTTCACCAGTTGCTGGGTGATGGAGCTTCCCCCCTGGACTCGTCCTTGAAGGGTCTCCAGGACGGCCCGCATGGAGCCGCGGATATTTATCCCTGTGTTGCGGTAGAAATCGGCATCCTCGGTGGCAATGGTGGCCTGTCGAAGGTAGGGAGAGATTTGGGAGAGGGGAACCATGGTCCGCCGCCCACCCCGGGGGTCGAAGATCTCGTTGAGAAGACGCCCGTTTCGGTCGTAGATAAAGGTGCTCTCGGCTACCTGGCGCTGAACGATGGTCTCGGGAGATGCCATGTCCTGGATAACGTAGAAATATAGTCCCGCCGCGGCCGCTCCCGTGAGGCTGAGGGTGCCCAAAAGGGCAACCCCTAGAAAGCCTACCAGCCAGAGCCAGAGGGGTAGCAAAGGTCGGGGTGCCTCATGGCGTCGGCGGCGGTGGAGGTGATGAGTATTATTCCGGGCCATTATTTCCTCCCGGCGCTTCCTTTTCCAGAACTAAGAAGTGGGAGAGGCCGAAGATCCTCAGCGGAGACCTCTCTAGAGGGTAGATAAGGTAGCGCAGCAGGCGTCCCAGCCAGGGGCGCCGGGCGGCGATGCCATCGAAGCCAGGGAAAAGGTAGCTGTGGGCGATGACAGCAACCATCAAGCCTCTAAACAGGCGCTTCAAATCCCGTCCCAGGTAGACGCGAACATGGGGAACCAGAAGGCGGCGGAGGGGTTGGGGGAGGTAGTTGACCAGGGGCAGAAGCCCGAAAACATAGCGCTTCCCCAGGTAGAAGCCGTGGGTCTCAAAGGGGTAGAGGCGGTTAGGAACGTAGATGACGATGCGGCCTCCTTCTTTGGCCACTCGGTAGGCCTCCTGGAGCGCCTCGCCGTCGTCCGTCACGTGCTCAAGCACCTCGTGGAGAAGGATGACATCGAAGACGCCGTCTTGAAAGGGGAGGTTTTCGGCGCAGGCCGTGGCCAGGTAGGGAAGCTCGCGACTCCCTTGTTTTACTTTGTCCCTATCGATGTCCACGCCATATACCTGGGGGCTGAAGGCGCGAAAGCGGGCCAGATAGGTGCCGATGCCGCAGCCCACGTCTAGGATTTTCTTGCCGTCCAGCGGCGCATATCTCCTGAGAATAGCCAACCGGCGGTCCTGCCCGTAGCGCCACACATAGCTGGGGTGGCCCCAGGAGATAGCCTTATCATTTTCTGCCATGAACTACATTCTCGATGTTAACAAAGGGAGTCTAATACTGCAAGGGGTTCTTTGGCGTTTAAACCAAAAGGGCCCCAGTAAGGTTTTGTGCTTTCAGGTGGTGGGAGGCAACGGCAGAAGGCAATGGGATGGTGGGCGGTACAGGACTTGAACCTGTGACCTCTTCCGTGTGAAGGAAGCGCTCTGCCAACTGAGCTAACCGCCCTTTCTAGCGCTCATCATTCTACCATCTTAGGCGACAAAGTCAACGCCCGATCATGAAGGGGCGATTCTTGACAGAGCGAAGGTTCCCTGCCTATGATTAGCCTAGGGCTCGTAGCTCAGCGGCAGAGCGGCCGGCTCATAACCGGTTGGTCGCAGGTTCGAATCCTGCCGAGCCCAGGTGTGCAGACCTGTTTGGTTTTTCCGGAGGTTTTTCATTCAGGAAGAGAAGATTAGACAACTCCTGGAGGGCGTGGCCAAGGGCATGGTCTCCATAGAGCAGGCGGTGGCCCGTCTCCGCACTCTGCCCTACGAAGACCTGAGCTTCGCCAAGATAGACCATCATCGGGCGCTGCGCCAGGGCTTTCCCGAGGTGGTCTTCGGCTATGGCAAGACGGTGGAGCAGGTGGTGACCATTGTGGAGCGCCTGGCGCTCCATGCCGACCGTCTTCTGGTGACCAGGGTAGGCCCGGAGTGTTTTCAGGGGGTGAAGGAGCGGGTTCCTGAGGCCATTTACCATCCCATACCTCGGGCTATAACCCTTCAGCGTGGAGAGGCGTTCCCTCTGCGACCGGGGATCCTGGTGGTGAGCGGGGGTACCGCCGACATGCCGGTGGCCGAGGAAGCGGCGATCACCGCCCAGCTCATGGGCCACCAGGTGGAGCGTCTCTACGATGTGGGGGTGGCGGGCATCCACCGCCTCCTCGACCACTTGCCTTGTCTTCAGGGGGCGCGGGTGGTGGTGGCGGTGGCTGGAATGGAGGGCGCTCTGGCCAGCGTTGTCGGCGGCCTGGTGGCGGCGCCGGTTATCGCCGTGCCCACTAGCATCGGCTACGGCGCTTCCTTCGGCGGACTGGCCCCGTTGCTGACCATGCTCAATAGCTGCTCCGCCGGTGTCTCCGTAGTGAACATCGATAACGGCTTTGGCGCTGGCTACCTGGCGGCCCTCATCAATGGCTTGGGTAAGGTTACTGGGGAGAAATCGGTTGTCACAGAATTTGTTGTCTCTGAATGACTTAGAAAATAAGCTGGAGCGTCTCCAGGGGATTCTGGAGGCCATGGGCTCGGTGGTGGTGGCCTACTCCGGGGGGGTGGATAGCACCTTTCTGGCGGTGATGGCCCACCGAGCGCTGGGGGAGAAAGCTCTAGCAGTGACGGCCGCCTCCCCCACCTACCCCGCCTCTGAGGTGGCGGAGGCTCAGGCCCTGGCGGCAGAGTGGGGCTTTGGCCACCGCATTATCGAGACCCACGAGTTGGAGGATCCGGCCTTCGTGGCCAACGATCCCAACCGCTGCTACTACTGCAAGGGTGAGCTTTTCACCGACCTGTGGCGCATTGCCAAGGAAGATGGGCTGGCCTGGGTGGCCGATGGCTTCAACGCCGATGATCTAAGGGACTACCGTCCCGGTCATCGGGCGGGGCTGGAGCGGGGAGTGCGCAGTCCCCTCTGTGAGGCTGGACTGACCAAAGACGATATCCGGGCCCTGTCTCAGCGCATGGGCCTGCCCACCTGGGACAAACCGGCCCTGGCCTGTCTTTCCTCCCGCTTCCCCTACGGCACCCCCATCACCCTGGAGGTGCTGGGGCGCATCGCTCGTGCGGAGGAGTTCATCCGTCGGTTGGGGGTAAGGCAGCTTCGGGTGCGCCACCACGGCGACGTGGCCCGTATCGAGGTGGAGCCCCCGGACATGGCCGTTCTTATGAATGAGGAGAATCGCACTCGCGTCGTCGCTCACCTGAAGTCCCTGGGCTACACCTACGTGGCCCTGGACCTGGCCGGGTACCGTACCGGCAGCCTGAACGAGGTGCTGAGCAAATAGCAATCCGTAGGGTGGGTGGAGTGAAACGAACCCCACCCTAAAGTGAAGGTGGGTTCCGCTGCGCTCCACCCACTCTACCTACTCAGGAGTGCAGGGGCAACTCTTTGAGATCACGTACAAGAGGAAGGAGAAGTGAGGAATGTCTAAATCATCAGAATACCAGCTAAGAGAAATTTATCACCAATTGGAGCAACTGCGAGAACTGTTAACCCAAGCAGCAGATGGAAAGCTGGACGTCAGGTTTGAAAATCCCCACCTGGTAAAATGCTGGGAGGAAAAGAATTGCATTAAAACGGATTGTCCCTCCTATCACTCTAAAAACTTAAGGTGCTGGCAGGTTGCGGGAACGTTTTGCGGGGGAGAAGTGCAAGGTGTGTTTGCCCAGAAGTTGGGAAATTGTTTGAAATGTGAGGTATTCCGTAAGAGCTGCTGGGGGGACCCTATCACAGAGATCGGGGAGTACTTTTGTAACGTGGTGCTCCTGCTCGAACGCCAGTCGGGGCAACTCCAACGCCAGGCTAGACAGTTGACTGCTCTCAACAAGCTCTTTAGGCAGCTTATGGACGAGAAGGAGCGCATGGAGGCAGCTTACCAGAGCCTTACTGGGCAAGTTAGAGCCATTTCTAGTGAATTCAGTGAAGTCCTATTTGCTACGTAAGAAAGGGCTTGCGCAAGGTACCCCTATAAAGTGAGGGTGGGTTCCGCTGCGCTACACCCACTCTACCTACTTGAAATCCTCTATTCACTTTGGTATGGTAAGACTGTTGGAAAGTTAGACTAAGGAATACTATATGCCGGAATTAGTGCAGGTGCGCAAGAAGGCGCAGATTACCTTGCCTCAATCTGTTCGTCAGGCTCTCAATATTCAGGAAGGCGATTTCCTAGATGCCGTAGTGAGGGATGGCGAGATTGTGCTGCGAGTGAAGAAGCTGGTGGACAAGGAGCAGGCGTGGTTCTGGAGCAAGCGTTGGCAGGAGGGTGAAAGGGAGGCCGAGGAGGATATTCGCGCTGGACGTATCCATCGCTTTGATAGCACCGAGGAAGCCATAGCCTTTCTCCACAAGCGGGCAAAGGATGGTTCAGGCACAACCAATAAGGCTTAGCCTGCTGTGCCTACCCAGTTTACCGAGCGGTTCGTCAAACAATACGAACGATTACCTAAGGCCATGCAGAGGAAAGTGGATAAGGCACTCCGCTTGCTTGATGCAGACTTCAAGCACCCAGGATTGCGAAGTCACCCGGTGGAAGGGACGGGAGGCATCTTCGAAGCCTATGTTGATGATAAGTATCGCATGACTTTTGATCGGTATGGGGATGTGTTCCTTATGCGTAATGTGGACAACATGATGAGTGTCTAAAGAATCCTTGATCGTTGCTTACAGCCCGAGCTTCAGACGGTGTTTTAGTCGCCGCCGTAGGGTGGGTGGAATGAAACGAAACCCACCTTAAAGATTCGAGGGCAAAGGTTATCGCCCAGCCAGGGGCAATCAGGAGTCGTAGCGTAGGCTGCCGATGCGTTACTTACTCCTATCAGTGATATGATCGGGCGCGTGCATACAGTATGGCTAAACTACCCCAAGTAAAAGGTGATAGATTGATCGGTGCCCTGAAGAAAGAGGGCTGGTATATTGACCGAATCAGTGGCAGCCATGTTATTATGAGACATGAAGACAAACCCGGCACCAAGATAATTATCCCTGTTCACGGAAAGCCAGTGAAGCCGGGAACTTTAAATAACATCTTGAAAAAGGCAGAGCTTTCAGTAGGGGAAATTAAGAAGCTTCTTTAAAGGTGGCTAATTATGTTGAAATACACCGTTATCCTTGTGCCTGAAGAGGAAGGTGGCTATTCTGTGGAAGTGCCTGCCCTTCCCGGATGCTACACCCAAGGGGAGACCAAGGAGGAGGCTATAGCAATGGCTAAGGAGGCCATCGAGCTGTACTTGGAATCCTGTAAAGCTCATAACGAGCCTATACCTGAAGAATCGGGTGTTGAGTCTTTGGTTATTGAAGTCAAGGAACCTGTGGCATAGCCGTAGGGTGGGTGGAGTGAAACGCAACCCACCCTACTAAGAACATCCTTCCCCTCCTGCCTCCTGAAAATAGGCCACCGTGCGGCGTAATCCCTCCTCTAATCCCACCCGGGGTCGCCACCCCAGCTCCTGGGACGCCCGCTGGGCGGCCAGATAGATCTTGAAGGTCTCCCCCGCCTTGGGCGGGCCGTGAACGGCATCTCGGGAGTAGCCGGTGATGGCCTTAAGGCGTTGGAAGAGCTGATTCACCGAGGTGCTCGTGCCGGTGCCGATGTTGACCGCCAACCCGTCGCCTTTCTCTCCGGCCTGGAGGCTGGCATCCACCACGTCTCCCACGTAGAGAAAGTCTCGCTCTTGCTCCCCATTGCCGTTGATGACCACTGTCTCTCCCGTCAGCATCTGGCGGGAGAAGATGGCCACCACTCCCGCCTCTCCAAATGGGTCCTGGCGAGGCCCGTAGACGTTGGGGAGGCGGAGGGCCACGTAATTGAGACCATACCATTGGTGGTATAGAAAGAGGTAGTGCTCCACGGTGAGCTTGCTCACCCCGTAGGGGCACAGGGGATGAACGGGGTGTACCTCGTCACAGGGGAGGTACTCAGGCTCGCCGTAGACGGCGCCGCCGCTGGAGGCATAGACCAGCTTATCTACACCGTGGCGACGACAGCTCTCCAGCACGTTGAGAGAGCCCAGGATATTGACCCGGGCGTCGTGGGCGGGATCGTCCATGGAGTGGCGCACGCTTACCTGGGCCGCAAAGTGGTAGACTAATTTGGGCCTCTCCCTTTCAAAAACTTCTGCTAGCTTCTCATCGCCAATGTCTATGACATAAAGACGAGCCTGAGGATGGAGATTCTGGCGACGGCCGGTGGACAGATCGTCCACCACCGCCACCTCATGCCCCTGGGCGATGAGGGCATCCACCATGTGGGAGCCTATGAACCCCGCCCCACCCGTTACCAGCACCTTCATTTTCCGCACGCCCTTACTAAACGAGGTTTAGATGAGTATACCATACAAATTTAATCCCTTTTTTCTCCCAGGCGATAAAGGGGGCCTGTCTTCGTCAGGCTCCATCGCTGGGCCAGGGTCTCATCACGGTAGGTCATGTATATAGGCCGAAAGGGAAGGTTTTGCTTAGCTATCTCCCCAAGGGCTGCCTCCAGGTCGGTCCTGTCCTCCGGTATCCAGATGCCCTCCTTCTTCAAACTATCTGCGTACCATGGGTACTGGAGGAGGGGTTTGGCCACTATGCTTGTTTCTGAATCCCTTCGGTGTACGTAACGGAAATACCAGAGGGAGAAAATGTAAGCATCGCCGTCGGCTACGATGAGGGCTCGGGGCTCCACCTGGTCGAAGGCTTCTTCAGCGTAGTGCCATGCCTCAAAATCGTCTCTCAGATTCATCTGTTGATAGTTGCTGTACCACGATAGGCCAGGCAGGATGACCAGGAGGGCCGCGGCCGTGGCACCCTTCCCCCAGGGTTTGGGGACTAGAGAGAGAAGGGCATGGAGGCCCTCCCCGAGCCACAGCGAGAAGACAAGAAAGGCAGGTATGAGGTAGATATAGGAGTCGGTGGTGTTGTAGGTCAGGGCGTAGACCAGGGTGAGCAAGAAAGCAGAAAGAGTGAAAAAGCTCCAGAGGCGGTTCCGAGCCCAGAGGCTAACCAGTCCCCACACCCCTAACCCCACTCCCAGCCACTGGAATTGCTGCCCCATAAGGGCGGCGCCGGCGGCCAGGCGTCCTGGCCAGTAAAGGATCGGCACGGAGAAGAAATAGTGCCGATATGGGGTGCCGCTCACCAGCCACCACAATCCAGACCAATCCTGGGCGTTCCCCCAGTTGATGGGCGGGTTCTGTCTGGCCAGCCAGGGCAGGTATAGATAGACCGAGAGGCCAAGAAAGAACAGGGCCAGCCCGCCTACGGCGGGTCGGAGCCTGAGTCCCTTGGCTGCCATCACCAGTATCATTCCGGGCGCGAATAGCACCAGGGAATGGTGGTTCCCGAACCCCAAACCAAGGACAAAGGCTGCCAAAGGAACCAGCACCGCGCTGCTGCCAAACTCGGCGCGTTTCACCAGGTAGGTCAAAAAAGCCGCGAAAAAGGCATTGAGAGTATAAACCTCGGTGATGGTGGCCTGGGACCAGAAAAGGGGGGAAAGGGCGAAAGACAGGGCCGCCACCAAAGCAGCCAGACGGCGCGTTCCGGAAACTGGGGAGGGGGCCATTAGAGTGAGGTAGATGATGGATGCAGTGGCGGCGGCAAAGAAAGCCGACATAAAGTTAAGGCTATAGGCTGGCTCCGGGCCAGGAATGAGACGGAGGAAGATTTTTCCCAAAAGGAGGTAGGTAGGATAGCCAGGAGGATGGGGAACGCCGTCGGTATATACTGCCGCTGCTAGGTCGCCTCCATCCGCCCCCTGGTGACGCCAGGAGATGCTGGGAGCCGAGGTGGAGACGTAGACTGCAAGGGAAATAACGAAGGGAACCAGGGCGAGGCCGATACCCTTGGCGACGGCCAAGTATGTCTTTCGCTCAGCCAGCCCGAATACATTCGGGCTGGCTGAAGGGTGTTTTTTCTTTGCGGGAGGGGAAGGAATCTACCTGGTGTCCCTCAACAAAGGATAAACCGCCACCAAGAGAAGTCCAAATATGACTACCACCAGGATTCTGGGGGCTGAGGAGACGTTGTCCAAGCCCGCATCGCCGACTCGGGGCAGCGCCGGTACCACTGGGGTGACCGCTGGGGTGGGGGTAACTACCACTGCCGCTTGGGAACAGACCAGGGCAAACCAGCTTAGGTGGTTCACCGGCGCGCTTGCTTGGTTATTCACGGTGTCCACGGTGGTGGTTAACGGAGTCCATGCCCCGGCTTTGTTGTTGGCGAAGGGATCGAAGAATTGAATGGTGCACTGGCTCTCCTCGAGGCCAGCCGCTTCGGCATCTGAATATTTTATGGTGATGGTAATAGGCTTCCCAAATACAAATCCGGGCAGCCACTCACCCCCTCGGTAGGCCTCCAGGGTGAAGATGTGATAGTCTACGAAGAAGGAGCCAGGGGCGAGAGGCCCAGGTGTCGCCAAGGGCGACTGAGGGACATAGGAGAGGATAATAGATTCGGGGACTGCTCCTGGAGGCACGTTCACCGTCACGGTTTGATCTGTGGATACGAGGGTGCCGCCCGTCTGGGGGCTAACGGTGGTTATTACCTGGGCGGGTGCTGGCGGAGGGGCAGTTTGTCGCAACGGGTCCTGGGGTGGAGTAGCCCAGGCGCGGGACCAGGTGGACAGTAGTAACAAACCGGTAGCAATTATGATTGCTAGGATTAGGGAGCTATATCCCTTCTTAAGTTTCATAGGTCCGCTCCTTTCTTTCCGTTACTGTTCGATCCATTAGTGGGGAACCCCCTTTCTCCACATGTGGCGAACGACTAGACGGTGCAAGGATAACCCTAGACTAGCGCTTTGTCAATACTAACACAGAGATTGAGAAAAAAGAAAGAGGTATTTGCTCAGAGGCATTCACCTGTACTTGACACCCTTACCAGGCGATTATAACATTCCATCGGTGCGGATAGGCATGATTGCCTGTATGTTGATCTTCTACTGGCAAAATAAAGCTGGTAGTCCGCCGAGGGCGGATTAACGATCCCAGAAAGAAGATGGCTCCATGACGAGAGACATAGGTCGGGTCAAGGAGGTAGCCGAGTTGGTTCGGGCCAATATCCAGCAGGTAATAGTGGGGAAAGAGGAGGTCATCGAGTTGGCCCTGGTGGCCATCTTGTGTCAGGGGCATATACTTATCGAGGATGTGCCTGGTATCGGCAAGACTACCCTGGCCAAGACTATCGCCCGCTCTTTGGGGTGCGATTTCAGGCGCATCCAGTGTACTCCTGACCTCATGCCCTGGGACATCACGGGGGTCAACGTCTATAACCAAAAGACGGGGGACTTCGAGTTTCGGCCGGGGCCGATTATGGCCCAGGTTCTCCTAATGGATGAGATCAACCGGGCTACTCCCCGCACCCAGTCGGCTCTCCTCGAGGCCATGGAGGAGCGCCAGGTAACAGTAGACGGCGTTACTATGCCCCTTCCCGTTCCCTTTTTAGTGTTGGCGACCCAAAATCCCATCGAGCTGGAGGGGACTTTCCCCCTGCCTGAGGCGCAATTGGATCGCTTTCTGCTGCGGCTCCCCATGGGGTATCCCTCCGAGGCGGAGGAGGGGGATATTCTGATTCGTTTTGAAAAGGGAAGTCCCCTTCTGGAGCTGGAGCCGGTGGTCTCGGCGGTGGAGCTACAGACTCTCCAGGGGTTGGTATCCGAAGTTTACTGTCAGGACTCTTTGCGTCAGTACGTGGTTCAAGTGGTGCGAGCTACCCGGACCCATCCTGCCCTGGAACTGGGGGCCAGCCCTCGGGCTGCCCTGGCCTTGTATCGCACCTCCCGAGCTCTGGCCGCCATCCAGGGACGTGCCTACCTCCTTCCCGACGATGTGAAGCGGATGGCCCCCTATGTTTTGGTGCATCGCCTCATTCTGGGCTCCCAGACACGTCTACGGGGGCGGCGAGTGGAGGACATCGTAGTCGAGGTTTTGGCCAGCGTCCCGGTTCCCGTGGAGGGATGAATTTGCTAGGGGAGGCGTGGCTGTGGGCCTTTGGTGGCCTTTTCCTTCTCGGCCTTTTCTTCAAAGATGGCACCTTGCTTGCCTTGAGCGGGTTGATCTTCCTCAGCGGCGGGGTGGCTCGATTATGGAGCCGCTGGTCTCTCTTGGGGGTGCAGTGCCAGAGGCTCTTCAGCCAGCAGCGGGCTTTCGTGGGAGAGGCAGTAGAAGTGACCCTCCGCGTCAGCAACTATAAGATCCTACCCCTGCCGTGGCTGGAGGTGGAGGACCAGTGGCCCGAGGCCATGGCCCCTATCGGTGGCAAACTGACGCCCTCCTCGGTGCAACGCTTTGGTTGTCTAACTAACCTGGCTTCCCTGGCCGGACACGAAAGGCTGTCGTGGCGTTATCGGGTAATGTGCCGTGGCCGGGGCTACTACCCTTTCGGGCCTTTTCGGCTGCGTAGCGCCGATATCTTTGGTCTCTTTCCCCGGGAAGAGCGGCGAGAGGAGGTGGACTATCTTTTGGTTTATCCCCGGGTGGTTCCCCTTCCCGACGTGGTGCTCCCCAGCCATCGTCCTTTTGGGGAGGTGAAGGCCCAGGAGCGTCTTTTTGAAGACCCTATCCGTACCATGGGGTTAAGGGAATACCAATCTGGCGACCCATTGAAGCGCATCCATTGGCGTGCCAGCGCCCGCCATCGGGAGCTTCTGGTGAAGGTATATGAGCCTACCATAACCCTCCATGTGATTATTCTTCTTAATGCCGCCACTATGGGAGAGTATACCCCCAGCTACGACCCCGTGCTTCTGGAGCGGGCGATCACGGTGGCGGCTTCGGTGGCCAAGCATGCTTTCGACCATCGTTGCGCTGTGGGCCTTTACTCCAGTGGCAGTCTGCCTCATTCCGATGAACCCATCCACCTGACCCCCAGCCGCCATCCCACCCAGCTTACCCGCATCTTTGAGACACTGGCCATGCTTATGCCCATCACCCTATCAACCCTGGAGGGGGTCGTCCGCAGCCATCGTCTGCCCTGGGGAGCCACTATAGTCTTGGTTACGGCCGTCATGTCCGATGCTCTCTTAGCCACCCTTCTTCGTCTCAAGGGCACTGGGCATCCGGTGGTAGTTCTTTGGGTGGCCGACGAGGCGCCCCCGCGAGAGATGGGTGGCGTTCCAGTTCAGAATCTGGCAGCCTATCTCCGGGTCTGGGAGCGGGAGAATCCATGAGGCGGTGGGCTCTAAATTTGACCTTTTTGGGCATGGAAGCTACCTGGCTTTATGTTGCGGTAGCCGTTTTTTACCGATTGGTTGGCTTCGAGAGCAGTCCCACGCCGCTATTTTTCACCACCTTGGTGGTCAGCTTCTGCGTTGCCCGTTTCTTGACTCATCTGGATCTCCCTCCTCGTATGGTTCAGGTGCTTGCCCTGGGGGTCGCTTTCTTCTTTTTGTTAACCATCCTTCACGGGGAGCTTCTGGGCATCTGGGCTTTGCCAAACCTTTCGTGGGCGGCGCAATTCCTGGGGCGAGCGACGGATGTCTCTCGGGGCCTGTCTCCTTTTGCGTTCACAGCCCTTTTGGGACTGGGGCTATGGTGGCGGGGCACCGGTCTTGCTCATCAGAAAATATCACTACAGCGATACCTGGTCTCCTTCGCCAGGGGTATGGGGGTAATTGCGGCGGGGATCCTCCTCCTGCACTGGCTGGCTCCCGAACAACGGGCGTGGAGCGCCCTTCTCCTCTTCTTCGCCTTGGGGCTGACGGGGGCCACCCTGGCCAACATGGAGTCTATAGCAGCCCCTTTCTCGAGACGCGGAATGTACATCGTCATCCCGTTGGTGGGAGGAATACTGTTCTTCGGCAGTCTGCTTGCCCTTTTTGGCGGCGTCGATGTCTGGTCACTGCTGTCGGTGCCTTTAAACATCGTTGCCTGGGTGGTAGATAGAATTCTTCTTATCGTTTTTTTGGCCCTGGGGTATGTTGCCGAGGGGATTATCATTATCTTGTCTCTTTTGATGCGTTTCCTCCCCAGGCAAGAGGCACAATCTCAAGAAGAGGCATCGCCCCAATGGGTAGAGGAGCTACGCAAAGCAGGCCAAGGGGGTTCGGCCATTTCGGAGCCTCTCCTTCAGGCCTTACGGCTGTTGGTGCTGGCCATGGTTCTGGGCCTCATTGCCTGGTGGTTGATCCGGGCCTTGCGACGGCGGGGTCGGGAGGAAAGGGATGATGAGACAGCGATTCGAGAGTCTATTCCTGGGGCAAAAACCATCGGCCTGGATGCTTTGCTGCGGGACCTTTTCTCTCTCAGGAAAGGAGGGGAAAGGGCACACTCCTGGAGGACCTTCGGGGATGGAAACGTAGCTCGAGTCTATCGCCTTTACTTGCGCTTCCTGGCCTCGGCGGCGGAGCGAGGGTTAGAGAGGAAGCTGACGGAGACCCCCGGGGAGTTCCAGGAGCCGGCGAGCCGCCTATTTTCTCCCCCCGCCGTGGCGCATCTAACCTCGGCCTTCCAGCGCGCTCGCTATGGGCTGATTCCCCCTGATGAAGAAGAGATGGCCCACCTTCTTCGTGATTGGCCCCCTTAAGCATCACCCTCTATCCCGGCCTGGATGCAAATCTTGAACGCAAGGCGCACCGTCTTGGCCGTGGCGCAAGGGTAGTTTCCCTACCTCCCTCAGAGCCCAAATCCGTGGCTTCTTTCGAGTAAAGCCGGTGGTTTGTCTCCAGTCCCTCTCCCTTGAGGGGAGAGGTTAGGTGAGGGTGAACTCCCCCTCCCCTTAATCACCTCCCGCCAGGGGAGGGGAAAGACACCCGGAAGGTGTGCCTTCCCAATGAAAATCCACGGATTAAGGCAGAGGACCTCACCTTGCGAGCCCTCGGGAACTCTGTTATCTTTCCTGTGTAGAGACGATGCAATCAAAAAGCACGGCCCAAACCATGGCGCTTCTTCCGTGGGTGCTTCTCCTGGTAGGCATTCCCGCCGGGCTGTACCTACTCGTCAGTCTTCCCATCCTCTTCAAGGAGGCCATTCCCTTGCCCAAAGAAATAGCGGGGACCCCCGTTCCTCAGGTGAACATCCCCCGCCGCATCTCCTTAGCCGACCAATGGATGGAGGAGGGCAAGTTCCAACTGGCGACGGAGGAATATGACGCCATCACGCGTCTCCAGCCCAAAGAAATTCAGGCCTGGGTTCGCCTCGCCAAAGTCCTTACCCTCCTTAACCGCTATCCGGAGGCGGTGGCGGCAGCTCAGGAGGCCCTCCGTCTCGACCCCCAAAATGCCGCCGCCCACGCCCACCTGGGCCTGGCTTACGATTGGCAAGGCGAGACGGAGAAGGCCATCCCGCCCTTACGGCGGGCAGTGGAGCTGGCCCCCCAGGCCCCAGAGCCTCATGCCTACCTGGCCTCAGCCTATGCCGAGAAAAATCAATGGCGGGAAGCCCTGGAGGAAGGCCAGAAGGCAGTGCAACTGGACCCGGCAAGCGTGGATGCCCACCGGAACCTGGGCTACGTTCTGGAAAAACAGGCCAAGCACCAGGAGGCTCTAGACCATTATCAGCGCGCCGTCAACCTTCGCCCCAACTACGCCTATCTGTACCGTGACGTGGGGCGGATGTATCGGGACTACCCGCCTCTGAAAGACACTGCCAAAGCCATGGCCAGCTTCCAGAAAGCCATAGACCTGGAGCCCAACGAGCCGCGCAACCACTGGGGGCTGGCCTTGGTCTACTACAAAGAGGGAAATTACACCGCTGCCCGGCCCATCTTCGATCAGGCGGCACAGGTAGACCCCACCTACGCCCCCGCCTTCGCCTTCTCCGGCTGGTCTTATTACCTTCTTCAGGATTACGTTATGGCCATAGAGCGTTTCCAGCGGGCCGCCCAATTGTCGCCCCAGGCCGCTCAGTACCAGGCCGCCCTGGGCTGGGCCTACCTTAAGACCGGCCGCACTGAAGAGGCCCGGAGCCGTTTCCAGCGGGCGCTGGAGCTGGAGCCGGAACAACCTCTGGCGCGGCAGGGCCTGAGCGCCGTGGGCGAAAGATAAGTGGAGATACTGCTAGCGGGGGCCCAAAAGCTGGGTATAACTCTCTCCTCCGATCAGATAGACGCCTTCCAGCGCTATTATCAGGAACTAGTGGAGTGGAACCGCCGGATCAATCTCACCGCCATTGTGGACTACCAGGCGGTACAGGTAAAACACTTTCTGGACTCCCTCACCGTTTCCCTGGCTCTGGAGGGGTGGCAACGGCCTGCTCAGTGGCGTTGCATCGACGTGGGCAGCGGCGCTGGTCTGCCGGGCATCCCCTTGAAGCTGGTCTATCCCCAGATGGAACTGGTGCTCCTGGACGCAACGGCCAAGCGCACCGCCTTCCTGAACCATATCACGGGCTACCTGGGTCTCTCCGGAGTAGAGGTGATCACCGCCCGTTCCGAGGACTTGGCTCACCAGCTTTCATATCGCGAGGCCTTTCACCTGGCGGTATCCCGAGGCGTAGCGCCCCTGGCCACCCTGGTCGAGCTGATGATGCCCTTCTGCCTTGTAGGCGGACGGGCAGTGGCCCTTAAAAAAGGCGAGATAAAGGAAGAGATGTCCCGGGCGCAAAAAGCCCTTTCTGAGACGGGGGGACGCCTTCTGCAGGTGAGACCGGTGCCTCTGTTTCCCGACCAGCGATACCTGGTGATCGGTGAGAAAGTTGCCCCCACTCCCTCTCGTTATCCCCGCCGCCCCGGCCTGCCGGTCCGGCGGCCTTTGAAGTAACCCTTTGCTGTCAGCGGTCGCAATAAAGCACCCCCGCCTTGGCCCATTCCTCACGAAACTTGTCGTCGAAGATGACGTACACCTCCCCGGCGCTTTCCGAGGGCATCTCATAGACCCGCATCAGGGTCTCGGTAAGGGCCTTGGCCAGTTCTCTCTTCTTCTCCACCGGCCGCTTGAAAGCGCTAACTCGAATTATGGGCATCTTTGGCCTCCTTTTTGGGAAACTAACCCTGGTCGTCCGCGTACGAAGGATAACAAGGGTGAACCAAGGCGTCAAGAAAAGCCGCCTCTCTATCCATGGGCCGCCAAACCCCCGGGCGCTGCCTCTTAGCGGAGTCGAAATGCGAAAGATTCTAAATCCAGGCGATCGCCCTCTTATCTTAGCCTGAAATCTGTCCTTGCGAAGATGTTTCTCGTCCGAGGTCGTAAAAAGCATAAATGATACCATGCCATGCCTGGCAAAGCATTGACAAAAGTCACACTTTAGGCATATATTAAAGATTGAATTTTTCGTAACACTTTTTACCGTATTTGTTACTGAATCTATGTGATATATATCACAAAGGGGGTTTGGGATGGTTCTTCAAATGACCCGACGCCAGATCCTGGATATCCTAAGACGGAAGGGCACTGCCACCGTGGAGGAGATGGCGATGGAGTTGGATCTGGCCCCTATGACGGTACGCCAGCACCTTACGGTGCTGGAGCGGGACGCCCTGGTGCGCTCCCAGGAGGTACGTCGCCACAGCGGTCGTCCCCACTACCTGTACTCTTTGACTCCCCTGGGGGAGGAAGTATTTCCTCGCAGCTATCGCCGCCTGGCTCACCGCATCCTGGAAGAGGCCAAGGGCCTGACCCGGGAAGAGTTGGCGGGCCGGGACGGGCGGGAAATGGTGGCTCTCCTCTTTCGCAAACTGGCCCATCGCATGGTGGCTGGCCTGGCGGATCGCTTTGAGGGGCAAGGCTTAGCGGATCGAGTGGCTACCGTAAGTCGGATCGCCAGCGAGCGGGGTAGCATCTCTACCTATAAGAAGATAGAAGAGGGCTTTGAAATTCGCGATTACAATTGTCCCTACATGCGCGTCGCCGAGGCCCATTCAGAACTCTGCGAATGGCATCTCAGCTTTCAAAAAGAGGCCCTCCAGTACCAAGAGGTGGAACGAACCCATTGTCAGGCCAAAGGCGACGGCTTTTGTCTTTACGTCATCCACATCCCCAAAGGGGAGGCGCTCTCCTCGTAAGAACTCCCCTATCCCTCTGGGCTATTATCATGAAGGCTTTCCTTAAGTTGTGAAAGAAAAAACAACTTCTACGCATTTTAATTTTTTCACTGGAAAATCCTTGACAACCCCTAATGACTGTGGTAACATACCTGTGACTTTGGTCACACAATGTCTCCTCGTATTGTGGAGATAGGTTCTTTGGAGTTGAGGGTAGGCAACCCGGGCGCAGGGGGCGTGGCGAAATCGGGAAGGTCAGGATGTCGGAGATAGAAGACTCCACCAGGTGGCAGTTGACTGGCAGCTACGAGCTCTTCGCCCTGGGAGACGCGGATAGAGGGCTCCTCTGGCTATATGACCGCAAAGATCTCCGATATTTCAAGTTGAACTCCTCCTCTTATCTCATCCTCTCCAGTTGTGACGGCAAAACCACCCTGGGCCAGATTCGAGAGCGATTGCAGAACCAATATCCCCAGGCCGATGCAACGGCAGTGGCCCAGGATCTGTCCCAGTTCGTCGTCCAAATGCAGGAACAAGGCTTTATCAACTCGCCATAGGAGTAATTAGCTGTGGCCCCAAAAGCAGCCGCCCCCAAGGGAAACTATGAGCCTCCCGCCCTAATTGAGAAGACTCAAGATGACTTCCTGGCGGAGTTGGCGCATACAGACTCCGCAGTGGCCGAAGCTAGTTTTGCCTTTAATGCCTCGCCGGCCTGTAGTGCCGAGCTAACCCGGGGTTCCCAATCCCCAGGTGTGCCGTCCGATTCTGCGGTAGCAGGAGGGTAGAGCAAGGAGGAGCCATGGCAAAGCAAGTGGATTTGGTGGCCTGGGCCGCCAAGCGCAACACCTACGAGTCGCCGTGTCTCGTGGAGAAAAGCCAGGACGACTTTGTGGCGGAGCTGGTGGCCAGCACCAGCGATCTGGGCAACTGCCCGGTTTGTGTTAACTGCGGCGCTTGCCTGAACTGAGAAGACGTGAGTCCGCCATCGGACTCGGTTCTAGTCTAGGAAAGGAGGGTTGCCCATGGCAACCACAGAGAAGGCTCCCGTAGGGCACGAAGAGCTCCCGTGGCACATGCCCAATGACACCTGCTGGCTCTTCTTTGTCATGAGGGCCGCGGCCCCCATGAGAAAAACCGCCGTTATCATCCACGCTGCCCGGGGCTGTGCTTGGGCCATCCAGGAATTCCTGACCCTGTTCCACAGCCAAGGGCCGCCCTATCCTACCGCTTATAGGATATATAGCACCGCCATGGACAAGCAGAACATCATCTATGGCGGCGCCGAAAAACTGGAGCAAACCATCTACGATGTCTACAACAACGTCCGGGACTATCCGCTTCACCCCGAGGACTCCGGCCCGCCGGAGATCATCTGGGTCTTCACCGGCTGCTCCGCTGACCTCATCGGTGAGGATATTAAAGCGGTAGCCAGGAAGGCCGAGAAAAAAATCGATGCCAAGGTGCTGGCCGTCCACAGCGCCGGTTACGCCTACCGAGATCCCATCCCCGTCAACCATCGGGACGAGTTTATCGCCGTCTACGATGCCCTCATCGACGAGGTAATGAAACCGGCCAAGACGAAGCGGCCCAACTCCGTCAACATTCTGGGAGAGCATACCCCCAACCGATTGCAGATTGAGGAGCTCATCTGGCCTCTGGAGAGACTGGGCATCGAGGTAAACTGCGTCCTCACCGCCGGCGCCACCCGGGAGGAGGTAGAGCGGGCCCCCGAGGCCATGCTCAACGCTGTGCGTTGCGACTGCACCACCATCCATGCCGCCGAGCGGATGCAGGAGAAGTTCGGTGTCCCTTACTACACCCCCGGCATGGCCCCGATTGGGATCAAGGTAACCGAAGAATGGGTGATGAATATCGCCGCCTTCTTTGGTAAGGAGAAGGAAGCCAAAAAACTGGTAGAGGAGGAGACGGCTAAGGCGGAGGCGGCCATCGCGGAGCAGAGAGAACTCTTGAAAGGGAAGCGGGTGGCCGTGGGCGCTGGCTTCACTCAGCCCATCGCTATCTACCGCTACCTGGCCGAGCTGGGGACGAACCCCGTTATCATCTCCATGGCCGCCGGCGTTGGCCGGTACTTGCCCATAGTGGAGAAGGTGGCCAAGGAAAATGGCCTGGAGCCTCCCGCCATACTGATGCGGGACCGCCAGGACGAGCTGAGCATACAGCTTGCCTACGAAAAGCTGAAGCCAGAGCTGGAGATCGGCTCCCGTCCCGTCCCCAAACGACGACCGGACCTGGCCGCTTACAGAGGGTTGCCCCCGGACATCGTACAGCGTGTGGTGCTGGAGATGGGGGGCGATAGCTGCGTCATGGACTTGATGCGCTACGAGGAGCCCTGGTTCGGCTTCCACGGCGCGGTGAAGTTCGTCCGGGATATCAGCCGCACCCTTAAGATGCCAGAGAAGGTGACATTGCCGCCGGAGTTGGACGAGCTGCGAGCCAAGATCTACCCCAAGGGCCACCCCATCTGGCTGCATCACAAGCCGTTGTCCGAAGAAGAACTGGCCGCTGTCCGGCAAGCCAGCGAAAGGGCAGGATAGAAATGAGGACTGTAAAGAGCACCGCCATGGCCGAACCCCAGGGGCCGTGTATGGTACACGGCGCCCAATATGCCATTGACGCCATCAAGCTGGCCTTGATCCTCCTCCACTCCCCACCAGGGTGCCAAACGCTGCCCATCGCCGTATCGGCCATGAGTGTGGGCAAGGGGCTCCAAATGCGGAACTCCCTTCTGGTGGACAACGATGTCATCTTCGGTGCCCAGGAGAAGCTGAAGAAGTACATCGCTCAGGCAGACCATATGTACCACCCCAGCCTTATCGCCGTACTGAACTCCTGCGCCAGTCAGACCATCGGTGAGGACATCGAGGACGTGGTGGAGTTCATGCGACCCGAGGTGGAAGCCAAGCTCATCGCCGTCCCCACCTGTGGCTACGAAGGCAAGGTCATCGATGGCTACAACATGACCTTCGAAAAGCTGGTCAACGACATCATGGAAGAGCCCGAGCAGAAGGCGGAGAACCAGGTCAACGTGGTGGGTTGGTTCCGGGACGATGCCCACTTTGAGGAGGCCAAGCGGCTTCTCGGCGAGTTGGGGCTGAAGGTGGGCACCGGTCTGACGGCGGGAAGCACCCTAGAGGGCCTTCAGAAAGCCCCCCAGGCGGCCCTGAACGTCATCCTGGCGGAGCCATCGGCCCTGGTCTGCTGCCAGCTTATGGAGGACCGTTTCGGCGTCCCCTATGCAGGTGCCGACGAGATGACTCCCTATGGTTTCGAGGCCACTGCTGCCTGGCTGCGAGCGGTGGCCAGGGCGGTGGGTGCTGAGGCCAAGGCGGAGGAGGTCATCGCCAAGGAGTGGGCCGAGGCTAAAGCTGCCCTGGAGGCTCTCAACGGCGACTTCAAAGGGAAACGGGTCCTGATAGAAGGGGGCGCCGAGCTGGCTGTGGGCATGACCAATTTCGCTTGTGAGCTGGGCATGGAGCCCGTCGCCGTGGGCATTAGCAGCGGCGCCAGCGAGAAATCCTTGGAACTCCTGGAGAAGATCGTCCAGGAGAAAGGCATCGACCCCACGGTCTATCCGGACATCAACCTCACCGACGTCCAGAACGAGCTTCTGAAAAGCTCTGTCGATCTGGTGCTGGGGGGAACCAGTTGGGTGCTGGCCTACTACGCTGAGAGGTACAATGCCACCTTGGTGCCGGTGGCTTACCCCATGGCCCCCATCCGCCCCCCGGGCAGCGGCTCCTATTTGGGATTCAAAGGCATTCCCGTTCTGGCCAAGGATATCCAGGTGGGGTTGGAGAAGAAGGGGAAGCTGATGGTAGAGCAGTTCGAAAAGAGGATCCGGAGCAAGACCAGGACCTAGTAGGGTCAGGGTCTTAAAGGGGGGTATACATGGCTGAAGTCAAGCAGTTCGCGCTCTATGGCAAGGGAGGCATCGGTAAGTCCACCATCGCCAGCAACGTGGCTGTGGCCCTGGCGGAGATGGGGGAGACGGTATTCCAAGTCGGCTGTTCCCCCAAGATCGACTCCACCTCCTTCCTTAGGGGTGGAGAGTTGCCGGATTATAACATCTTGGAAAACACCCTGGATAAAGGGGCCACCAAGGAGGCGGTCAAGGAGTGCATCATCCCGGGATACAAGGGCGTCTTTACCGCCGAATCGGGCGGCCCGCCGCCGGTACAGGGGTGCGCCGGCCGCGGGGTGAGCCTGGCCCTGGAGTACCTGGCCAAGTACCGCTTCGTCCAGGAGTTGGGAGCCACCGTCGTCATATATGACGTGGTGGGCGACATCGTCTGCGGCGGCTTTGCCCAGCCCATGCGGGCGGGCTACGCCCGGGAGGTTTACCTGGTGAGCAGCGGCGAGCTTATGTCCCTCTATTCCTCAAACAACATCTGTCGGGCCATCGAGGAGATAAACAAGGGGAAGAAGGCCACCGTGTTAGTTGGGGGCATCATCAACAACATGAGAGGGGTGTCCAAAGAGGAAGAGCTGGTGGAGGAGTTCGGCCGCATGATTCAGGTGCCCATAGTGGCCAACATCCCCCGGGACAGCACCGTGCAGGAGGCGGAGTCGGAAGGGGGAACGGTAATGGAGAAGAGGCCCAACTCTCAGCAAGCGGCACGCTATCGCGAACTAGCCCAAAACATAAGGAGCGGCAACGAGCCAGTCGCCCCCAAGCCAGTGGCCATTGAGGACATCCTCGCCCTCCTGGTGAAGTATCAGGCCCTGGACTAAAGGGTGTCATTTAAGAAAAAAGATTGTAGTCAGGAGGGGAAAGCGTGAGAAAGATCGCACTCTACGGTAAGGGCGGCATCGGGAAATCCACCGTTTCCTCCAACGTCAGCGCCGCTCTGTCCAACATGGGAATCAAGGTGATGCAGGTGGGCTGTGACCCCAAGCGGGACTCCATCGCCACCCTGTGCGGGGGACTGTTGAAGCCCACTATCCTGGACGAGACTCGGGACAGAGGGGTATCAGAAGAGGTCATCCTTAGCTGCGTCCACCAGGGCTACAACGGTATCTTGGGCGTGGAATCGGGAGGGCCCAAGCCCGGTGTAGGGTGCGGCGGTCGGGGGGTCCTGGTGGCCCTCCAGATGTTAGAAAAATATAACATCTTTGACCGCCACGGCATCGAGTGGGCCACCTTTGACGTTCTGGGAGATGTGGTGTGCGGAGGGTTCGCCCAGCCCATGCGGGCGGGCTACGCCAAAGAGGTATATATCGTCACCTGTGGCGAGATCCTGACCCTGCACCAGATCACCAATATCGCCCGGGCGGTGCGCACCCTGGCCGAACAGGGCATCGAGACAGGGGTGGCCGGCCTCATCGACAACCAGAGGGGAGTCCCCCACGAACGGGAGATCGTGGAAGAGGTGGCCGAGCTTATGGGGGTGCCCGTTATTCATCACATCCCCCGCTCCCGTACCGTGCAAGACTCAGAGCTCAAAGGCCAGACGGTCATCCAAGCCTTCCCCGCCTCCCCTCAGGCAGACGAGTACCGCGCTCTGGCCAATAAAATCAGAAACAACACCGAGACCTTTATTCCCAACATCGTTACTCTAAAGGAGATCAAGCCCATCGTCGCCAAATACGGAGGCGGCTTCGCTTCTCCTAAGAATGGGTCACAAGCTGCATCCTGAGAAAAGAGCGCCCCTGGCCTCCTAGGCCAGTGTCCTCAACATGAAAAGGTAACAAAGACCGTTAGGGGCAGAAGGTGAGCGGGTATCTTCTGCCCCTAACCGCTTCTCCCTCAAGTTAGCCATCTTAGGAAATTCCTCTCTAAAGATTATCTGTTTTTTTTCATAAAAATGCCTTGAATGCCCTTTTCCATTGTGTTATCATAGGTACGTTTAATTTTGGGGCGAAAGGAGATATTCATGGCCGACCAAGAGCTGCGGGCGCGGGTGAAGACCATTTTCGGCTATAGCGACGACCAGATGGCTGCCCTCAGGCCACGCCAGTGGCAATCGGCGGCGGCCTTCGCTAAGCTCTCTGGTTGGCGGCTGGTGGCTGAGGTGGAGGAGGCCCACCACTGCGCCGCCAAGCTATCCCCCGGTCAGCGACTCGTCCTCTCCGCCGGAGGCACGGTGCTGGCCTCCCAGTGCACGGCCAAGCTCTGCCTCTGGGCCCTAGCGCCCCTGGTACCGTTCACCTTCATGCTTATAGACCGCCTCATGGCCGGCCAGGAGCCTGGGGAGATGTGGTACGACCATTTTCGCTGTCTGGACGTAGGGATGGAGTGCGGCGGCTTCGGCACCGTTCTCTTTCGGGTGAAGGCAGAAGGGGATTAAGAGGTCCTCTTTTTCTGGGCAAATACCAAAGAGTCTTTAGGGCCATTCAGAAAGGAGTTATAGACACTATGAATGACTACTGGAGCCGGGTTCTGGGAAGACGCCTATCTCGACGCCAGATACTGCGGACGGCAGCCGGGGCGGGGTTGGGATTAGCGGGTGCCTCCCTTCTGGCATGTACTCCGGTAGAGACAAAGCCGGCGGCTACCCCCACGGCGGCCAAAACACCGACACCGGCCAAGCCCGTCTCGGGCGGCCGACTCCGCTTCGCCATTCCCTCCAACCCCTCCGGTTTCGACCCCGCCACCACTGAGGGCGGCTACGATTACTACCAATTCCTCCAAATGTATCAAAACTTAGCGGGCTTGAACCCTAAAGATGAACCGGTGCCGGAGCTGGCCCAGTCCTGGGAGGCGCCCGACCCTGCCACATACATATTCAAACTGAGAAAGGACGTCAAATTCCATGATGGCGCCGCCTTCGACGCCGCCGCCATGAAGGCCAACTACGACCGTCACCGAGACCCTGCCACTAAGTCCCGGGGAGTGCGACAACTGGAGTTACTCAACTCCTTCGATGTGGTGGATGACTACACCGTCAAGTACACCCTCAAAAAACCCAGCGCCTCCATCTTCTACAACGTTTTCGTTCACCGCACCAGCGCCATCTTTTCCCCCAAGGCGGTGAAAGATGGGGTGAACCTCAAGACTAAAGGGGTGGGCTCCGGCCCCTTCCAGTTTGTGGACTGGGTGATGGACGACCACATAACACTCAAGAAGTTCCCCGGCTACTGGGAGAAGGACCTTCCCTATCTGGACGAGATCTACTACCGGGTCATCCCAGATCCTACCGTCCAGGTCACAACCCTGCGCACCGGAGAGGTCGACTTCCTGGCTGAAGTTCGGACCCAAGACCTGGGGCCCCTTAAGGGTGACTCAAACCTGAACGTCATGGTGCTGCCGGGTATCTCCTGGATGCCCCTATACCTAAACCACAAGCGAGCCGACCTGGACAAGAAGCCCCTGCGCCAGGCTATCGCCTACGCTATAGACCGGGAGGCCCTGTCCAAGATCTTCAATGGCATTCTGCCCCCAGCCAACGCCCCCCTCACCCCCGCCATCTGGGCCTTCGATGCCAGCGTCAAGGGCTACCCCTATGACCAGGCTCAGGCCAAGGCCAAGCTAACGGAGGGAGGCAAGCCAGAAGGATTCAAGTTCGATGTCCTGGTGTCCACGGCCCATTCCGGAGCCGTTTCCGTGGCCGAGGCAGTCAAGAACCAACTGGCAAAGGTGGGCATTACCATGAACATCCAGTTGCTGGAGCAGACCACCGTTATCGACCGGGTGCTGAAGGGAGATGCCGATGCTTGGCTCAGCACCACCGGCGGCGGCTCCTCGGACCCCAACTACCTCATGATGCAGTTCTTCCACAGCAGCGCCCGCCTCAACCTGGGGAGGGCCAAGGATTCAGAGTTGGATGCCCTCATTGAGAAGGCGGACACCACCTACGCCCGGGAGCAGGCACGACCTCTCTACTCCCAAATGCTCAAGAAAGTCGTGGACGAGGTGCACGCCCAAATACCTCTTCTCTATGAAATGAACCTTCAAGCCACGAGCAAGAAGGTGAGGAACTACGTGGTGTACCCCGACTGGAAGCCCCGTTTCAAGACTGTGTGGCTGGCCTAGAAGTTCCCTGGCCCCTTAAAACCTAAAGGGGGTGGCCCACTGACGAGCCACCCCCTTGACTTGCCCGGGGGTGACTCAGCTTCAGAACAAGCATCCCAGAGCGACATGTATTGTTTTTTGGGCCAACTTTGCTATAATCAACAAGAAGCGGACACGTCATCCCTTACCCTTTGGCTTACTTGGAGAAGCCGAAGAGCCTCACAACCTCGATCTAGAGGATGTTGGTTAATGTCGCCGCCCTGAAGGGCGAGCCCAAGGAAGAGCTTATAGCCCTGTCCTTCAGGGCAGGGATAGGGAGACGTTTCCAACTACCCAAAATGAAGAGAGCGTTGTTCAACAACCTCGATCTAGAGTAAGGAAGAACAAACTGTTGTGCCAAAAAGCCTAAAAATAGCTTAGAGAGGATGTTATGGCAACCATAGAATCCGCTAGGAGATGGGTCTACCTCTTTACCCAGGGCGACACTAATATGAGGGACCTGCTGGGGGGTAAGGGTGCGGGCCTTGCCGATATGACTAAAGCGGGGCTGCCCGTCCCTCCGGGGTTCACCATCACCACCGAGGCCTGCAACCAGTACTATGATTTGGGAGAGGATTTTCCCCCCGGAATGTGGAAGCAGGCCATAGACGCTCTCAGGGAGGTGGAGCGGGAGGCAGGCAAGGGGTTCGGCGATCCTCTGAACCCGCTTCTTGTCTCCGTGCGCTCGGGCGCTAAGTTTTCCATGCCCGGCATGATGGATACCGTGCTCAACTTGGGTCTGAACGAAGATACGCGGCAGGGGCTGGCCCGTCTCAGCGGCGACGAACGCTTTGCTTACGATGCCTATCGCCGCTTCATCCAGGGCTTCAGCAGCGTCGTTCTAAATATCGATTCAAAAGAGTTCGAGGCTATTTTGGAGGAGACCAAGGAGCGGGCGAGGGCAAAACTGGACACTGACCTTACCGCTACCCATCTCAAAGACGTCGTCTCTCGGTTCAAAGAGCTGGTGAAGGCTCGGACGGGCAAAGGCTTTCCCGATGACCCGCTAGAACAGTTGAGATTGGCCATCAAAGCTGTCTTCGCCAGTTGGAATAACAAGCGGGCCATAGACTATCGCAACTTCAACCGGATCCCCCACGACCTGGGCACTGCTGTGAACATTGTGACTATGGTCTTCGGCAACATGGGGAGTGATAGTGGCACCGGAGTTGCTTTCACGCGAGACCCCGCCACGGGGGAGAAGCGCCTCTACGGCGAATACCTGACCAACGCCCAGGGAGAGGACGTAGTGGCGGGCATCCGCACCCCCCAACCCATCATGGCCCTGGCTCAGGAGATGCCCCAGGTTTACCAGCAGTTTGTGAACATCGCCCGTCGTCTGGAATTACACTACCGGGATGCCCAGGATATGGAGTTCACCATTGAGCGGGGCAAGCTCTACATGCTGCAGACCCGCTCTGCCAAGCGCACTGCTTCGGCAGCGGTAAAGATGGCGGTGGATATGGTGGAGGAGGGGCTCATCACAAAAGAAGCGGCGCTCCAGCGGGTAGAGGCCAACCAGATCTACCAACTGCTGCTACCTCGCTTTGACGAAGAGGCCAAAGACCGCCTTCGCAGACAGGGGAGCTTCCTGGCCAAAGGGCTGAACGCCTCGCCAGGCGCCGCCAGCGGGAAGGTGGTCTTCCATCCCGGTCGGGCGGAGGAAGTGGCATCCCGAGGCGAAAGCGTCATCCTGGTGCGGCCGGAGACCAACCCCGACGATGTCCACGGTATGATAGCTGCCAAAGGCATCCTGACGGCCCGGGGTGGGGCCACCAGCCATGCCGCTGTGGTGGCCCGAGGGCTGGGGAAACCCTGTGTCGCTGGCTGTGAGGCCCTCCGGGTAGATGTAGAAGAGGGCCGCTTCAGTGTGGACAACCGGGTCATCTCCGAAAATGAAGAGATAAGCATCGATGGCACCACGGGCGAGGTTTTTCTGGGGCGCATCCCCACCATTGACCCCAAGTTCTCCGAGGAAAGGGAGCTGATCACCTTGCTAAGTTGGGCCGACGAGATAAGGCGCCTGGGAGTCTGGGCTAACGCCGACTATCCCAGGGACGCCGCCCGGGCGCGGGAGTTCGGTGCCGAGGGCATCGGTCTCTGCCGGACGGAGCACATGTTCTTTGAAGAAGAGCGGCTGCCCATCGTACGCCAGATGATCCTGGCAGCGCCGGAGGCTACCGCCTTAGAGGATGAATTGGCGCGTCTGCGGCGAGAACTGGCCGCGGCCTCCGAACATCAAAAGGGGGAGGTAAAAAAGAGACTGGCTGAGGCGCAAGGAAAGTATGACACCTCACACAAGGTAAAAGACTACTACGGAGCCCTGGCCCAGCTTCTGAAGTTCCAGACGGAGGATTTCAAAGGCATCTTCCGCGTCATGGAGGGCAAGCCAGTAGTGGTGCGCCTTCTGGACCCGCCCCTCCACGAGTTCCTTCCCCGCTATGAGGAGCTACTAGTGGAAGTCACGGAGCTACGCATAAGGGGCGACCATCCAGCCCAGTTGGCAGAGAAGGAGGAACTGCTCCAGGCGGTGGCCGACATGCGCGAGGCAAACCCCATGCTGGGACTTCGGGGCTGCCGTCTGGGCCTCATGAATAGTGCCATCAACGAGATGCAGGTGCGGGCCATCCTCACCGCCGCCTGCGAGCTGAGCAAAGAGGGGATAGATGTCCGCCCTGAGATAATGATTCCCCTGGTGGGTCATGTCAACGAGCTGAGGCTGGTTCGGGAACAGTTGGAAAAGATGGTCAAAAAGGTTACGGAAGAGGTGGGTGTCATGGTGCCCTACAAGTTCGGCACCATGATCGAGGTCCCCCGAGCCGCTCTCACCGCCGACGAGATCGCTGAGTACGCCCAGTTCTTCAGCTTCGGCACCAACGACCTGACCCAGACCACCTTCGCCATCAGCCGGGACGACGCCGAGGGCAAGTTCCTCCTCCAGTATGTGCAGCGAAATATCCTGCCCGAGAATCCCTTCCAGGTACTGGATCGGAAAGGAGTCGGAAAGCTCATCGAGATGGCCGTGGAGCTGGGGAGGAAAACCCGTCCTGACCTGAAAATCGGCGTCTGCGGAGAGCACGGCGGCGACCCCTCCAGCATCGAGTTTTGCCATCAGGTGGGTCTGGACTACGTAAGCTGCTCCCCCTTCCGGGTCCCCATCGCCCGCCTGGCCGCCGCCCAGGCGGCCCTGGCAGGGGTGGAGCGGGATAGGTAGGGCTGATGGAATACACTGTCATTTTGCAAGAGGACGAGGAGGGCAACTGGCTGGCCTCGGTTCCCGTAATCCCAGGCTGTCATACCTGGGGCGACACCAAGGAAAAGGCCCTGGAAAATGCCAGAGAGGCCATTGAAGGGTGTCTGGAAAGCCTGGCCGCCACCGGCGACCCCCTGCCCGAAGAGCCGTTTCCTTTGGAGTTGGCTCGGGTAAAGGTTGCTTGAGTGGTCTGCTCACCCTTTCGGGTTCCCATCGCCCGCCTGGCCGCCGCCCAGGCGGCTTTGGCCGGAGTGGAGCGGGACAAATAGAGCCAGGGGGAGCCAAAATGAAAAAGAAGGCTTGTTAATCCATAGTCCTGTATAATAGTAGTGAGCCATTTATAGAGGTGCATAGTAATGAGGAGAATAACCGCTTTCTTGACCATGGTCGCGTCAACCGTTACCTGCCTGGCCTGATTTGCTCCGATCCTTGTCCTGCCCCTCGGTCTGAGCGGGCTCGCTTTCAGCACAACCGTATTTTTCTCAAAATATCAGGTCTGGTTCTTAGCCGTAGGCATGGGCGCCTTGTTCGTGGCCCACTACAGCGCCTGGAAGGGACGAAGTCTGGTGCGCCCTGTCCATGCGAGGCTTCTTTGGGTATCTACTTTGCTTTACATAATCTCCGCAGGCTATTATCTATACTCCCAATACTACTTTTTGATAGGGTGAAAGGATAACTTAGTGAAGCCTAGTCATGGGGCACTGGTTGTTTTGCTGGCGGCTGTTGTCATAGGCATTGTTTACCTGGTCGTCAACAAGCCGGCCAAGGCGGGCTATTCCACAATAACTGCCCAGGAGCTTCAGGCCAAGATGGATGCCGGAACAAAGATGGTCATCGTCGATCTCAGGGAGCCAGAGCTGTACCAGGCCGGCCATGTTCCCGGAGCCAAGAACATCCCTTTTGAGGAGTTCAACCAGCGAATGAACGAGCTGAACCCCGACGACGACATAGTGCTGGTGTGCCACGTGGGCGGTATGGGCGATGTTTCCGGCACCCTTCTCGCTGAGCGAGGCTACCGCCAGGTCTCCAACCTAATGGGTGGCATGGCTAAGTGGGTAGGGAAGCTGGTAAAGTAGGTTGTAAGGTTGGCGCTGGGTCAATGGTGAACTCTGAAGGGTGGTTCTTTTTTCTGAAGCGCCCAAAGCAGTAGCCTGAGCTACATATGGATGGGACGCCAATCGGCACCTAATTGCTTGGGCACTTGGCAAACAGGCAAGACGTTTGCCGCCATTGTGCCTAAACACAGAAGCGCCATTCAACGGAACGAATAAGAGAGGAAGCACAACAATGGAACCACTCTTGGGGCGCATTTCTATTGACCCAAACGTTTGCTTCGGCAAGCCCTGCGTTCGGGGGACCCGAATCTGGGTCTCCCTCATTCTCGATCTCCTGGCCAACGGGATGACCCCGCAAGAGATCATTGTCGAGTATCCTCAACTGAGCGTGCAGGACATTCGGGCCGCCATCGCCTATGGTGCTGAGATGGCCAGAGAACGCTATGTTGAAATTCCCATCCAGGCAACGGGATGAGGTTCAAACTCGACGAGAACTTTGGAACACGAACCCAAGAACTCTTCCGAGTCGCTGGGCATGACGTTCAAACGGTTCGCAACCAAGGGCTCCTGGGCTGTTCAGATCAGCACCTCTACGAAGTGTGTTGTGCAGAGCAGCGCTGTCTGGTGACGCTGGACTTGGATTTTGCCGATGTCACCTCGGTTTCCACCAGACCAGGCGGGTGGCATTGTTGTCATTCGGGTCCCTAGAAACCCCAGCCTGACTTTGTTAGAGCAACTGGTTCGCCAGTTTTTACAAGCGCTTTCTCAGATGTCTGCTGAGAAACAGTTGTGGATTGCTGAAGTGGATCGGATTCGGATTCATCAACTGGAAGCCGAAGGACATGAAGCAAAGTAAGTTCCCAGCAGGGTGGAACGAAGAGAGGGTTCGCCGGGTTCTTGCCTACTATAACGAGCAGACAGAAGAAGAGGCCGTGGCGGAGGATGAGGCAGCTTTTGAGGATCAAACCCAAACTGTGATGGAGGTCCCTAACGAACTGGTGCCCGTTGTTCGGGAGATTATTGCGAAGCACCAAACCTAGCCCGAGGGCACTTGGCAGCACGTTTGTAGTTCGCTTCGTTCGCCCAAATGCTTCGGCGCTTGGCAAACAGGCAAAATGTTAGCCGCCATTGGGGCCTAAGGAAGGAGTACGAGAATAGCATGTCAAAATGGGAGTATTGTGCGGTTGTCGGCATTGGGAAACTTACCCGCGACCTTAATCCGTACTATCCTGCAATCTGGCATTTCACGGCGGAGGGAGTCCAGGTTATCCAAATCAAAGGCAAAGAAGCCGCAGAAGTAGGTCGGACGATTGCCCGCCTGGGAGAAGAGGGCTGGGAAATGGTGGGATGTGGGACCGAAGGGGGCGACAATTCGAGCCACCATGTTGTTTACTTCAAGCGTCCCAAATCATAGGGGACAACAAGAAGGACTGACTCCTCGTATGTGAGTAGGAGGTAAACCGTATGCCATTCACCCGAATCACCGTAGACCCGCGCCAAATGGGGGGCGTGCCTTGCCTCCGAGGATTGCGCATCCCCGTGGCAACCGTGGTTGGAATGGTTGCCGATGGGATGAGCCAAGAAGAGATCCTGCAAGCGTTTCCCGACCTTGAACCGGAAGACATCAGGGAGGCCCTGCGCTACGCCGCGGAGGCGCTGCGCGAGCGCGAACTTCCGCTGGTGTCTGCCCCTTGAGGTTCCTGGTGGACAACGCACTATCGCCGTGGGTGGCCGAAGGGCTGCGGCAGACAGGACATGACGCTGCCCACGTGCGTGATTACGGAAGGCAAAAGGCATCGGATGAGGAAGTCTTTGAGCGAGCTGCTACTGAGGAGCGCATTGTGGTCTCGGCAGACACCGACTTCGGTACGCTGCTGTCCCTTCGTCGGGAGAAGAAGCCGTCCTTAGTTCTCTTTCGTCGCTCACCGAAGCGCCCTAATTCTCAGTTAGCGCTTCTGCTCGCAAACCTGCCGACTGTTCAGGAGTCTTTGGAACAGGGTAGTGTGGTCGTATTCGACGAGGCTCGTATTCGTGTCCGCCCCTTGCCAATTGGTGGGGATTGACCTGGAAGCCAAGGGCCTCATCCAGCGCCTCCAGAGCCGCATGCCCCAGCGCCTGCGGTAGGTGCCTTGAGACAAAATCTGTGACAAGGAAGCAAATGAGCCTTTTTAACAATGGGGAGTCTAGAGCAACTGTCTCCGCGTGCTGGTTGGACACGGGGAAACGGCTAGGGAAACAAAAGGAGTCTAAAGGGTGAACCCCCTTTGGCAGGGGGAACGGGGGATGTGCCCCCGAATAAATATAACCTCGAAGGGTTTCCTTGAACCCCCTTGAGGGGGTTTGGGGGTGATATTAAACAGTCTCAAATTTATGTTCGATAGGCTCAAAGCAGTCGGTGGGCGTTTTAAGCGGGAGATCAGGACCTATCAGCTCGTGCTGAAAGATGGCCGGACACCGAAACGGGCCAAGTTTTTTCTCGGTCTGGCAGTTGGCTATTTAGTTTTGCCTTTCGATATCATTCCCGATTTTATACCGGTGCTGGGCGCTCTTGATGACATCGTCATTGTACCCCTCTTGGTTTTCATAGCGTTAAGAATGGTTCCTAACGAGATTGTGGAAGATTGCAGAAAAAAGGCAATGGGTGTTTAATATATTCGCTACCACAACATTAGTCATCTAACACTCCTTCAGGTCAAAGGGATGAAAGGCAAGCTTTTTTTGATACACTGGAGCGCATCAGAAGCGGCGGAGTTCGCCATACCCCTGCGCGCTCGGGGATGGCAGGTTGAAGTGGAGGCCGAAGACGGCGCCCGCGCCGGCAAACGCATAAAGGAGAATCCGCCGCATGTGGTGGTGATTTACCTCACCCGTCTTCCCTCCCACGGACGGGAAACCGCCCGCTATCTACGCTCTCTCAAGGCGACACGTCATTTGCCTATCGTCTTTGTGGACGGCAAGGAAGAGGCGGTAGCCAGGGTGCGGGCCGATGTGCCGGACGCTGTGTTTACCGTCACGGAGGAGCTAGAGACTGTCATATCGAAGTTCGCCAAAGGCGGTGGAAGCCTTTGATGGATAGCCGCGTGCGACTTCGGCTGGAGGAGCGGGAGGAGACCCTCTCCCCCTTCGCCGCCCGCTCCCGCCTCTCGCGGGGCCGGGCACGCCAAGAGGAGCAGTCTCCCGTGCGCACTGACTTTCAGAGAGACCGGGACCGCATCATTCACTCCAAGGCTTTCCGACGTCTGAAGCACAAAACTCAGGTCTTCATCGCACCATCGGGCGACCACTACGTAACCCGTCTGACCCACACCCTGGAGGTGTCTCAGATTGCCCGCACCATCGCTCGTGCCCTCAACCTCAACGAGGATTTGACAGAAGCCATCTCCCTGGGTCACGACCTGGGACACACCCCCTTCGGCCACGCCGGTGAGGAGGTCCTGGATGAGCTTCTGCCTCAGGGCTTCCGCCACAACGAACAGAGCCTGCGGGTGGTGGACGTGTTGGAGAAGGAAGGCCTCGGTCTGAACCTCACCTGGGAGGTACGGGAGGGCATCCTGAAGCACTCCAAGAGCCGTACCGGCATCCTGGACGAGGGGTGGGAGCTTCCCGCCACCCTGGAGGGCCAGATTTGCAAGCTGGCCGATACTATCGCCTACATCAACCACGACATCGCCGATGCCATCCGGGCGGGCGTCATTACGGAGGAAGACCTGCCTCCCCGGGCAACTCCTCTTTTGGGGCATACTCCAGCTCAGCGTATAGACACCCTGGTGTGTGACGTCATCGCCACCTCCTGGGCGGCTACTGGAGACGGAGGTGGTGGGGAGGGGCCCATTATCGCCATGAGCCTACCGGTGCTGGAGGCAGCCAACACTCTTAAGGATTTCCTCTTCCAGCACGTCTACTTCAGCAGCGCCGCCTCTCGGGAGGCAGTCCAGGCGCGGCGGGTGGTGCGGGATCTGTACCACTACTTCATTGAAGAAGAGGGACGTCTCCCTCAGGAACACGTTGTCACCGGCGATTCTTTAGAGCGGCGGGTGGTGGATTACGTCGCAGGCATGACGGACCAGTTCGCCCTTAACCTGTGGCAGGGAATGGGCTTCTCGTAACGTCATTCGGAGCGGAGTTATGAGCACGATCCAAGATATAAAGGCCAGGCTGGATATTGTGGAGGTGGTGGAGTCCTACGGAGTAAAACTCCAACCATCGGGGCGCAACTTTAAGGCCCTGTGCCCCTTTCACAGCGAGAAGACGCCTTCCTTCTACGTCTTCCCGGAGGGGCAGAACTGGCACTGCTTCGGCGCCTGCGGTACGGGGGGAGATGCCTTTTCCTTCGTTATGAAGCGGGAGGGGCTTACCTTCAGCGAGGTTTTGCCTCTTCTGGCACGAAGGGCCGGGGTAACCCTGGTGACCAGAGAAAAAGACACTGCCCAGGAGAAGGAGTTGGCCCGCCTGCGGGCGGCCAATGAGGCGGCGGCCTTGCTTTATCACCACTTTCTTCTGCGCTCTCCGGAGGGGGCGGCGGCCCGAGCCTATCTGGAGAAAAGGTGCTTAAACCCACAAACGGTGGCCGATTTCCAACTGGGCTACAGCCCTTCGGGAAAAGAAGTCTTCTTAGAGCCTCTTCGCTCCCAGGACTATGAAACGCCTACCCTTCTGGCCGCCGGCCTGGTGGTGGAGCGGGAGGGGGGGCTCTACCCTCGCTTCCGTGGCCGTATCATGTTTCCTATTCGGGATAGTCGCGGGCAGATAGCCGGGTTCGGCGCTCGGGTTCTGGACGATTCCCTCCCCAAATATCTGAACTCGCCCCAGACTCCCATCTTTGACAAGAGCGGCCTCCTGTATGGACTACACCGAGCTCGGGAGACGGTGCGACAGCGGAAAGAGGTGGTCATCGTGGAGGGGTATATGGATGTTCTGGCCGCCCATCAGGCTGGCGAGACCAACGTGGTGGCTTCCATGGGCACCGCCCTCTCTGAGAAGCAGTTGAAGCTCCTTAAGGGATTGACCAACAGATTGGTGCTGGCCCTGGACGCCGACGCGGCGGGAGAGGAAGCTACCTGGCGGGGGGTGGTGGCGGCGGAACAGGCCATGGAGCGCAAGGTGGTGCCCCAGGTTAACTGGCGGGGCTGGGTCAGATACCAGGAGACCACGGATGCCGAGATAAGAGTCATGACGCTGCCCTCGGGCCAGGACCCCGACGATGTGTTGAAGGACGGGTCAAGCACGTGGAGCCGACTGGTAACGGAAGCCCAGCCGGTGATAGAGCACCTCTTCTTGCGCACAACCTCTCAGGAAGACCTGACCCAACCCCAGGGCAAATCCGAAGCTGCCAAGCGCCTGTTGCCCTATGTCGCCGCCATTATCGATCCCGTGCAGCGGGCCCACTACCTCCAGAAGCTGGCGCGGCTGGTGCAAGTTGACACCGAGACCCTGAAGCGCATGATGGCCGCCGCCGGACGAAAAACCAGGGCCGAAAAAGGGGAGGCTCCCCTCCCCTCCCCCAAAGAGACCCTGGAGGAGTACTGTCTCAATCTCCTCTTGCGCTACCCACAGCTACGAGGCGTGAGGCAGCACTTATCGCCGGAACACTTCGAGGCCAGTGAGAACCGGGAGCTCTTCATCGCCTGGAGCCAGGGGGAGCAAGCTCTCACCGATTCTGGGGACGCCTCTCTACAGGAGCACCGTGAGCGTTTGCTCTCCATAGACATCCCTCCCTTGGAAGAGAAAGTGCTCCCGCGGGCGCTGAAGGACTGTGTTGAGCGTCTGGAAGAGCGGCGTCTCAAGAGACGCAAAGAATGGGAACGTCTACGTCTTTCGGAAGAGGTAGATCCGGCTGGAAAAGACTTTCCCTTTGCCGCCTTGCTGGATGGCTCTCTGGAAGGCATGGATGATAAATTTCGCCCTGGGGGGGAGCTCCAGAGGCAGGGTATTGACATCAACACCCAACTGAGAGACATTTATAAAGGGAGACAAAAGAAAAAAGGATAGAGTTCAGGACGAATGGAATTCAAAACCCAGCCATCAGAAGAATCCCTAACTGAAGATATTTTGAAAGAAGACGTAGAGGGGGAGTCGAGCGAGAGTCACCCAGAGGAGTTGCATGTCGACCCTCTGGAGGTAGTCACCGACCCGCCCATCCCTGAGGAGACAGAACCACCTTTGGAACAGTGGATTGGTAAAGAAGAAATCAAAGTAAAAGAAGAAGAAACAGAATTGGTGTCCGAGTTGCCCCTGGCAGATGCGGATGCCATTGATGACCCGGTACGTATGTATCTCCGGGAAATCGGGCGGGTTGGTCTTCTCAATGCTCAGACTGAGAAGCGTCTCGCCCGCAGCATGGAGGAGGCCAAATATCTGCGTCGCATTGAAAGGGAGTGGTTGTCGCGCTATGGGCGGACCCCTTCTGCCTTGGACACCATAATCAACATTTTGGAGGGAGTGCCGGAGCTTCTTTCGGTGCTGGACTGTCTGAAAGAGGAGTTTTCCTTGCCCCATAGAGATAATCCCCTGGAGATGCTCCTCTCTCCTGAGCTGCGGACAGCTATAGAGGGCGAAATTTCGGAGACCCTGAAGGGCGCCGTGGCGGCGCGGCTGGACATACCGCCGGAGGAGGCCGACCAGAAGATTATCGCCCTGTCCCTCAGAGGCCGAGTGTTGCCTCCTCAAATAGCCAATATACTGGAGGTTCAAGACTTGGCTGCCCTGGAAGGTGACCTTCGGGCACCACTGCAACCATTCGAACCCAGCTTCCAGAGCCATCTTCAGGCCATAAAAGGGGAGGGAGATAGGGCCGAGAAACGTCTTATCGAAGCCAACCTCCGTTTGGTGGTCAGCGTGGCGAAGAAGTATATTGGCCGGGGGATGTCCCTTTTGGACCTCATTCAGGAGGGAAACATCGGCCTTATCCGAGCCGTGGAGAAATTTGACTACCGCAAGGGCTACAAGTTTAGCACCTACGCCACCTGGTGGATTCGCCAGGCCATCACCAGGGCCATCGCTGACCAGGCGCGCACCATCCGTATCCCGGTTCATATGGTGGAGACGATAAACAAGTTGGTGCGCACCAGTCGCCGTCTGGTGCAGGAATACGGTCGGGAGCCCACCAGCGAAGAAATCGGCCGCGGCATGGAGCTTCCGCCGGAGAAGGTACGCGAGATAATAAAAGTGTCCCAGGAGCCGGTTTCCCTGGAGACTCCTATCGGCGAGGAGGATGACAGCCATCTGGGCGACTTCATTGAAGACCAGACTGCTCCTGCTCCCGCCGAGGCCGCCTCTCACCAGCTACTGAAGGAGCAAATAGAAGAAGTCCTGTATTCCTTGACGTCTCGAGAGCGCAGGGTGCTTCAGCTCCGCTTCGGTCTGGAAGACGGCCGCAGTCGCACTTTGGAGGAGGTGGGACGCGAGTTCGGCGTCACTAGAGAGCGCATCCGGCAGATCGAGGCCAAAGCCTTGCGCAAGCTGCGCCACCCCTCTCGCAGCAAAAAACTGAGAGACTATTTAGAGTAATGAAATTTCTCCAAAAAAGTCGCGACGGGGCCCAAGAGATCTTGACAAAAGCCGCTGGTGGCTGTAACTTGCCCCTATAATCGTAGTCAAAATAAAGGGGGTGAGGAGACAATATATAAAATATAAAGCAGGATAGTGGAGTGGGGACTCAAAGGTTGGTTTTCAGCGTCGCGCTCCTCTGGACGGCGGGTAGGATTATCAAATAGGGGTGGGCGTGACAAGGTGACAAAAGGAGGTAACAAATGGGAGTACGTGACTCGTGTATTCGTGTATGCGTGGCTTGTGTATTAATTCGGGCTGTCGCACTGGCCGCTACTGGCCTGTGGGGCTTTGCTAATAAGCCGCCCCATTGTAAACCAGCGAGTATGCTTGAACCCGGTGAGGTCGCACTGGCCGCTACTGGCCTGTGGGGCTTTGCTAATAAGCCGCCTCTGGGCTGGGCCAGCCTTTTTCTGGTGGTGGCCCTTCTCTTTGGCTCTGCGGTCTTGTTAATCTCTACTGGCGTAGGGTTTCCCCTTATTGCCATTGTTGCCCTTCCACTGATGGTGGTGTTCACCCTCTTCTTCTTTTGCCCAAACTTCTTCTCACGCCCGACGGGGGTGTACCGAACCATCGTCGTGGGAGGTGGTTTGGATGTGTATGATGTATAAGGTTACCGAAGAGGGCATCCGGCGCAATATTGTGGCAGCCAAGGAAAAGATAAAGAAAGCCCAGGAAGCAGGGCAACCTAATGGGAAGCTGGAGGAACGGACAGCCAGACTTGAAGAGGCTTTAAAAAAAAGCAAGGCGATTACTAAGGGGGCCAAGTTGAGACAGCTCACTGACACAAAAGAACTGAGGCCGGGTAAGCTTTATTTCTCTACTGGTCCCCAAAAACCTGATGATTTCAGAGATGATAGCGCTTCCAGTTGAGGATCCTGACGTCGTGCTGACAAGTGGTGAAATGGATCAGCTGGGTAAGTTTGTCGTGAGCTTTTGCCGTTGTACTATTGAGGACATAAGCTGGGTGCAAGCGGTAAAATTGCAGAATGATGGCTTAACTGACTACAACGGCTATTGGCATGTGACCTACGACGACCCAGCCATATTGGGCAGCCGGAACATCAAGGTCATAATAGTGCTCAACACCTTTTTCTTGCTGACCCTGGAGCAAATGGAGGAAACGCTTGCTCATGAGTATGGGCACCACTGGACATTGGGGCACCTTATCAGCAGGATGGGAAGGTGCCCTGACGAATATCCCCCAAGGATCTACAATTCTATTCGTGGATTAGATGGCAGATTTGCCCCCAGAGCGTCGCAATGGGAATTCCGTCACTCAGAGGTTCTGGCCGAGGATTACAAGCATCACTTCACACCATTTAGGGGAACGCACCGAATGGTTGACCTCATTGGGTTTCCATCCTCTGAAGTCAAAGATTACATTGCCTCAATGGGGCATCGCCGCCACCTGTGATAGGGAACAACGTCGGGCATGACCAATAGATTGGTTTTCAGAGCCGTGCTCTTCTGGGCAGGCAGAATCATCAAGCGCGGGCGGGCGTGACCAGGTGACCAAGGGAGGTCCTGGAGGAAAGGCTGTGCGCTGACCTGGAGCGCTATCGGGAGTTGGCCCTTACGTATGGTGCTTCCGATGCCGCCATCGTCCCCGCCTCATGGGTGGTAGTGGACGAAAGAGTTCGCCTGAAATGCTTGGTGCCCCTTTGTTACCGGGCGGGGGAATCCATCAACTGTCCTCCCCATACCCCGGAGCCAGATCTGGTGCGCCAGGCTTTGGCTCGTTACCGGTGGGCCATCCTCTTCAAACGGGACGTGGAGCCGGCAGCACCTCACGTCTTGAAGCCGGACAAACGTGCCGGATTACCTCCCTCTACTTTTCACAATGGCACCTACGATGTTGTGGGAAACCTGGAGGCCCTGGCCTTCAACGATGGCTACTACTTGGCCCTGGGGTTTAGTGGCGGGTCGTGCAAGGCTGCCTTTTGCCGTAACCTGCCCTGTCAGGCACTTCAGGGAGGGGGCTGCCGCTTCCCCCTACGGGGTCGCCCCTCCATGGAGGGGGTGGGGATAGACGTCTTTGACCTGGCGAACAAAGTGGGCTGGCCGGTTTACCCCATCGCCCACAAGGATGTGGACCCCGCCTCCATCGGTTGTGCTATTTCAGTGGGAATAGTGTTCGTACACTAGCGTCTAGTGCCCCGTTTCAGAAATTCGTTGCATAAGTCACAGTGCTTTCTTAGCTGGCTTGACGTTTGCAGGAACAATATCCCCTTGGCCCAAGGCAAGATAATTATTCAACTATCTTCTGACTCAGGACACTAGCTCTTGGTAGAGTTGAATTGTTCTCTGCACCATGGTCTCTACACCGAACTCTCGCGCCGCCCGCTCTCGGCCTCCCCCCCCCAACTGCTGCCTCAGCCCCGGGTTATCCAGGAGGGTGTTTATGGCCTGGGCCAGGGCCTCCGGGTCTCGGGGGGGCACCACCAGTCCCGTCTCACCGTGGATATTGACATAAGAAGTGCCGGTGCCCAACTCGGTGCAAATTACGGGCACACCCGAAGCCATGGCCTCCACCTGGGTCAGGCCAAAGGCCTCAGAGCGTTCACATGCGGGAAGGACGAAGATGTCGGCCGCCTGATAGAGGCTGGGCAATTCTCCATCGGGCACCTCTCCCAGAAAAAAGATGCGGTCTTCCAGGGCCAATGCTGCCACCTGGTGTCTAAGCTGAGACTCCAAAGGGCCAGAGCCGCTCAGGAGAAGGGTTGCCTTTATCTTTTTCATTGCCTGGATGAGGTATTGCAGTCCTTTATAATAGCGGAAACGGCCCACGAAGAGAACCAGGGGCGGCGGGAAGCGCCGCCGCCAGGCGGCCACCGCCGCCCCCTCCGTGGCCTCGAATCGCCTCATGTCCACCGCCGAGGGGATAACGGTGCACTTTTTCGCCACGCGTCTCAAGTAGGGGGAGGAGGCCACGTAGTTGGGGCTTTGAACGATGATTCTATCGGCTCGGCCCAGCAGCCGCCAGAGGAAAGGTCGGTAGAGGAGAAGCAGCCGCCGCTGGCGGATGATGTCGCTGTGATAGGTAATCACCAGCTTGCCCTTGGCACCGGCCAGGAGGTAGGCCATCTCCCCTATGGGGTAGGGGAAGTGAAGATGGTAGATGTCTGCTTGGCGTCGTCTCATCTCGAGAAACAGGCTGGTGCTGATGGGGGCGGAGGCCGCCGTCAGCCACCGCCCCGCCTTAGTGATGGATACGCCATCCATGCTCAAGCGCTGCGTCCGGCGGCCGGGGTCGGTGACCAGCACCTCTACCTTCATCTCCTTATGGGTGGCCAAACCAGTGGCCAGGAGGCGCAGATGATTCTCGATACCGCCCAGCACGGGGAAGTAGTCCTTGTAGACGAGAAGTACCTTCATTCCTCTAAGACCTTACCTGCACATTAGGTAGCCTCATCGGGGTCGAGACGACCCCGACTACAGCGAGTGAGGGTTGAGAGCCAGCAATCGGGGCGTCCCTGACCTCGATTAGGTGGTCTCACTCTATCCGCTCCTCCACCAGATAGATGCCGCTACCTGTCCAGGCGAGGTAGTGGAGACTATCAGGGGAGTCAAACCAACCCATGGTCCCGATGCCATCGTATGGCTTCTCCTCTTTCCCATCCAGAACCACAAACAGCTTCTTGCCCGCTCTCGCCGCATAAGCCACCCGCCGGCTGTCCGGGCTTACTTTGAAAGACTTTTCTATCCAATGAAGAAGAATCAATTTGAACAATAAGTCTTTCGGATACTGTCCTACCAAGCTTCATATCGATACCTTCTGATCTCTCAAAGTCATTAACAAAATAAGCTGTCAGACGGCGAACAGCCTACGTAGTCGGGGTCGTCCCTGACCCCCCGCCACAGGCGGGGCATCAGGGACGATGCCGACTACCGTCCTCGCAAGCACGGGCCGGAGAGATCGCTTTGTCACTATATTTAGCTCATGATCGTAAGGGACCGATGACGTATAGCTTTACGATGCTGGCCTCACGTATCGCTGTACAGTGACCTTGTACTGATAGGCCGGCCGGTGGAGGAGAAGCTCTTTGAAACGGCGGTACAGAGCGTCCTGCTCCACGTATCCTTTTTGTAACTCCAATCGATACTCCTTGTCCAGCCATGTCACCAGCTCGGTGGGCTCCTCGTAGCGCGTTCTATCTCGGCCCAGGGTGATGAGCCATACCCGGGGGCTGCGGTGCTCACGGATATAGGCCATGGCCGACTGTGAATCTTCGCTAAAGAAATGACGAGCCCGGGCAGGGGGTGAGTGGTAGTAATATGGGAAGGCGCTGTCCCAGGGGCTGATGACCACATCTTCCGTCTGGGAGTCGGCCGCTACCCATTGAGCTATCTCCCGAGCCGGAACGGCGTAGATGGGGTTGTGGAACTGCTGGTTGCGGTAGTAGTTGAGCAACGAATAGCCACTGGCCAGGGTGATGGCCACCAGGAGCACGTAGCGCCATCTCCCCCGCCATAGGCGGGGCAAGGCCAGAAAACCGGCCGCCGCTAGCAGGTAGAAGAAAGGGGCGGCCACGATAGCCCGACTGGGAATGTTGAGAAAGGTTATGTCTGTGGCGAAGGAGCTGGTGATGAAGACGATAAAGAGAAGGGGGAGGGCGATGAGGAACAAGGCCAGCCGGCCCCCGTCTCTTCTGGCCATGTGGATGGCGCCCACTACAGACAAAAAGAGGATGGCTGCCGCTCCTACCACCGCCAGGGGCTGCCACGGAAAGATGGTTTCCCCCACGCTGAAGGAGTAGAAGGGATAGGCCGTTTTGAGGAGCAGACCCTGGGGACTGGTGGCCAAGTCGGCTGTGGTCAGGTCTCGGGCGGTCTGGGAGAACACTATAGGCAGCCAGGGCACGAAGCTGATAGCCAGGGCCAGTTGTCCTCCTATCCAGCTTCTGGCCGATGGTCCCTGTCTCCGGCCCCACAGCAGCCAGAAGAGGTTTTGCCCTGCCAGCACGGGCAGGGCAACGTAATCTGTGTAGAGGAGGAGGGCTGAAGTTGCCAGGTAGCCGGCCCAGTAAATTCTCCGTCTCTTTTCGAGAAGGAGCAGGAAGTATAAGCAAGATAGGAGCCCCAAAGAGGCGGTCAGGGAGTAAGAGCGGGCCATGCGGGAGTAAAGGATAAAGAAGGGGGAGATGGCCAGGAAGTAGGCAGCCAATGTCCCCATCCATCCTCCTCCCCAGCGTTGCCCCAACCGATGTACCAGGGCCAGAGATAGAAGGCCGAAAAAGAGGGATGGGTATCGGAGGGCAAAGTCCTGGCTGCCGGCCAGGGCTGTCCAGTAGTGCAAGAGGAGATAGTACAAGGGAGGCCGCCTCTCACCCTCGATAGCTCTCTTGAGCACAGCGGGGGGGCTCTCCTCGGTAACTGTTACCGCAGTGGCCAGCTCGTCCACCCACAGGCTCTTGGCGTCCAGGGCAGATACTAGCAGCGTGAATCCCACCAGTACCAGGAGATAGAGCAGAAGGCGGCGTTGCCAGGAGGGCTGGGCCTTTAAAGTGCTAACCTCTGTCACCAAGGACCTCCTGATATACCTCCCATGTCTTTCTGGCGGTCTCTCTCCAGGAAAAAAGTTTGGCCCGGGCCAGGCCCCTGGCTTGCAGTGACGCTCGTAGTTGCCCGTCGGCGGCCAGGCGATTTATGGCCTGGGCCATATCCGTGGCGCTCTCAGGATCCACCAGAAGGGCGGCGTCCCCAACCACCTCTGTCACCACTGGTATGCGAGAGGCAATGACGGGGACGCCGCTGGCCATGGCCTCCAGGGGAGGCAGCCCAAAGCCCTCGGCTAGAGAGGGAAATACGAAGAAGGCCGCTTCCAAATATAGGCGCTGCAGCCGCTCCTCTCCCACCTCTCCTGCGAGGGTTACCCTCTCTTCAAGGCCCAAAGTCCGGACGGCATCGCGAAGCAGAGGGAAACGAGAGTCCTCCCGGCCGGCGATGACCAGGGGTAGCGAGACCTGGGCCTGGGCGTAGGCTTCCAGGAGACGGAGCAAGTTCTTGTGGGGCTTGTTGATGCCCACGGACAGGATGTAGGAGCCCTGTGGGGGGGGCTGGGGGGAGGATTCCCCTCCCTGGAACTCGTCAGCGGCCAGGGGCACCACCCGCACCTTGGTGGGGGGGATGCCAAAATAGTGTGCCATATCCTCCCGTGTCCCCTGGGAGTCAGCGATGACAAGGGTGGCCGTGCCTATGGCCAGGCGCATGGCAATACTATAGCTCAGGCGTGTCTTCCAGGAGGGCAAATACTCTGGGTAACGACTGGGGATGATGTCGTGGATAGTAACCACCGAGGGGCAGGTGAGAAAGTATGGTTTCACATAGTATGGAGAGTGGAGTATCTGTACACCGTGTCTTCTCGCTATCCAGGGAAGAAGCACCTGCTCTTTCAAAGAGAAGGTGGGTATGGGTACTTCTCTTAGTTCCACCTGGGGCGCTGTCCAGGCGGCCGGGGAGAAACGGACGTTCCTTGAGCGGGGGTTATAGAAGACCACGTATGTGTCCCCCGTGTCCAGGGTCGCCAGCCCTCGAACCAGGTTGTAGACGTATCGCCCGATGCCCGGGAAATGGTCTTGAACATAGCGGGCGTCGATGCCAATGCGAGCCAGAGCCGACCTCCTGAGCCTTAGTTTACACTACGAAAGGAGAGAAGGGAAACTTCTCGTCCCACCGCCCTTGTGTGTAGAGAGGGTTCCGGGGTAGTCCCCAGATTGACAGGTGGGTTATCCTTCGGTATGATGCTATTGATCTTTTGCTATCTGGCCCGATAGGGCGTGGGACAGAAAGAGACTCTTGAATTGTGAAGCCGGTCACTCTTCTCTCCCCGCCATAGGCGGGGAGAGAAGAGTGACATACTAAACACTCTCTAGAAAGGGGGTTGACATCCCGTTGTTCTCTTTGGAAGCTGGCGATATGGCTCTGGGGGAGCTAAGGGTTCTCGACCTGGCTGACGAGAAGGGCCTTTACTGCACCAAGCTTATGGCTGACCTGGGGGCGGACGTGTTAAGGGTGGAGCGGCCGAGGGGCGATGCCACCCGGAACATCGGCCCCTTTCTTCACGACCAGCCTCACCCGGAGCGGAGTCTTTTTTTCGCTTACCTCAACACCAATAAGCGGGGTATCACCCTTAACCTGGAATGCGCCGATGGCCAGGAGGTCTTTCGTCGCCTGGTGAAAACGGCGGACATCCTGGTGGAGACCTTTCCTCCCGGCTATCTGGCTCGTCTTGGTCTGGACTATCCTCACCTTCGGGAGGTGAACCCCCGTCTCATCCTAACCTCCATAACCGGCTTTGGTCAGACGGGGCCTTATCGAGATTACAAGACCTGCGATATGGTGGGCTTTGCCATGGGTGGGCTCATGTACCTCACCGGCGACCCAAAATCACCGCCAGTGCAGGCCGGCGGCTACCAGGTCTACTACACCGGGAGTATGTTCGCCGCCGTGGCCACCCTTATGGCAGTGTACCGGCGCCGAACCACCGGAGAGGGAGAGCACGTGGATGTCTCTATGCAGGAATGTGTCGCCTCTTTGCTGGAGACGGCAACGGTGAACTATTCCTACAATGGGGTGGTTCAGAAGCGCACCGGCACCCAGCACGCCATCGCCGCCCCCTGCCGCGTGTATCCCTGCCAGGACGGATACTGGGCGGTCATCGCCAACGCTCCCCATATGTGGGATGCCTTGGTGGCCTGGATTGTGGAAGAGGGCATCGGGGTGGAGGAGTTGACCAAGTCGGAATATCAGTTCATGGACGCTCGCCGGGCCAACATCGACCAGATAAACGCCTATATCGCCGAGTTTGGTATGCGCCATACCAAGGCCGAGCTTTTTGCCGAAGGACAGAGCCGACGTATCCCGGTGGCTCCGGCCGCCGCGGCAACGGAGGTGCTGGCTGACCCCCACCTCCACGCCCGGGGCTACTTTGTGGACTTGGAGCATCCCGTTCTGGGGATATTGCGCTATCCCGGCGCTCCCTATAAACTCAGTGAAACCTATTGGCGTATCTTGCGACCGGCGCCTCTGGTTGGCCAGCACAACCAGGAGGTATACCAGGAGTTGGGCCTGTCCCAGTCAGACCTGGTTGTCTTGGCCGGGGTGGGGGCCCTTTAGACTCTTATTTTGTGAGGTAAATGAAAAGATGAGCCACAGGAAAGGACTGGGAAATGGGTAGCTTGCCTCTGGAAGGCTTGAGAGTGGCTGACTTCAGTTGGGTTTTGGCCGGCCCCTTCGCCGCCAAGATGCTGGCCGACCAGGGGGCGCAAGTGATAAAGATAGAGACCCACTACAAGCTGGATGGCATCCGTAACTACGGGCCGTGGCGGGAGAGGGTTCCCACACCCCCTGATGGCAGTGGCTTCTTTGATATTCACAACCGCAACAAGCTGGCCATCACCCTCAATCTAAATACTCCCCTGGGGGTGGACATCTGCAAGCGCCTCATCAAGATCAGCGACGTGGCTATCGAGAATTACAGCGTGCGGGCCATGAAGAAGTTCGGCCTTGAGTATCCGGTGCTCCGGGAGGTAAACCCTGGCCTCATCATGGTGAGCATGGCCGGCATGGGCCAGACGGGGCCTCATCGGGAGTACCTCAGCTTCGGGCCCACCCTGCAGCCTCTTATAGGTCTGACCCACCTCACCGGCTTTCCGAATGGGGAACCCGTGGGCATCGGTAACTCCTACCCCGACTTCGTGGCGGCCCTCCACGCTACCTTCGCCATCCTAGCGGCCTTGGAGTACCGGGCGCGAACGGGCGAAGGACAATATATCGACCTCAGCCAGTACGAGACGGGGGTCTCTGTGCTGGGGAGCATGATTCTGGACTACACCGCCAATGGCCGGGCTCAGGGGCGCATAGGGAATCGACACCCCACCGCCGCCCCCCACGGCTGCTACCGCTGCCAGGGGAAAGAGCGATGGTGCGTCATTGCCGTTTTCACCGATGAAGAGTGGCGTAGCTTTGGTGAGGTTCTAGAGAGTCCCCCCTGGACACAGGAGACCCGGTTCGCCACTACCCAAAGTCGGGTGGCTCATGCTGATGAGCTGGATGGGCTGGTGGAGGCATGGACCATAAACTATACGCCGGAGGAGGTCATGGGCCGTTTGCAGGCGGCGGGGGTGCCGGCGGGGGTGGTGCAGAACACGGAAGACCTGATGACACGGGATCCCCAAATGAAGGAGCGGGGCTTCTATCAGGCGGTGGAACATCTGGTGGCTGGCGAAACTGTGTTGGAGGGCGTGCCCTTCCGCTTCTCAGGGGGGACGGGCGGCCTCCGCACGGCGGCGCCCATCATGGGCCAGCACAATGACTATGTTTTCAGGGACATCCTGGGCCTGACTCCGCAGGAAATGGAGGCGGGATTGGCCCAGGGGGCATTTAGCTAAAGGATACCACAGGGGAGGCATTCCATGGTTATGGGTTACACGGGAAAGCTGCTTTTCGTAGATTTGGCCTCCAGAGACGTCCAGATAGAGACCCCCGATGAGGGGTTCTATCGAGATTATATGGGAGGCTATGGCTTAGGCGTCCGCATCCTTTATGACCGTCAAAGAGGAGGGGTGGATGCCCTGGGGCCGGAGAACGTCTTCGGCGTCATCGGGGGCGCTCTGAACGGGATGTCGGCCCCTATGAGTTCCCGCTGGACGGTGGTGTGCAAGTCTCCCCTTACTGGGACCTGGGGCGATGCCAATAGCGGCGGCGATTTTGGCCCCTATATGAGGTACGCCGGCTTCGACGGTATCTTCTTTCGCGGCATTCCCGACCAGCCGGTCTATCTTCTGGTCAATGATAGTCATGCCGAACTGAGGGATGCTACGGGCCTCTGGGGCAAAGATAGCGTTGAAACGGAGGACATTCTCAAGGGAGAGCACGGACGGGATGCCCGCCTTCTCTGCATCGGCCAGGGCGGGGAAAAGCTTTCTCTTATCTCTGGGGTGGTGACCAACAAGGGGCGGCTGGCGGCCCGCTCTGGGGTGGGGGCGGTAATGGGCTCCAAGAAGCTGAAGGCGGTGGTGGTAAAGGGCAAAAAGGATATCCCCATCGCCGATAAGGATAAAATGCTCCAGGTTCGTAGGGATATGTTGGAGGCCCTTCACGGGCCCATGGAGGACCGCTATAAGAAGTACGGTACCGCTGGCCTGTTGGCAGGCCACACTACGAGCGGCCGCACTCCCACCAAGAACTGGGGAGGCATCGGCCCCGTGGACTTTCCTCAAATGAAGAAGGTCTCCGACGATGCCGTCATCAAATATGAGGTTAAGAAGTTCGCCTGCTGGGGTTGCCCCTGGGCCTGTGGCGGCCATGTGATGGTTCCCGACGGGCCCTACGCGGTGGCCGGACACAAGCCGGAGTACGAGACCCTGGCCACCTTTGGTACCATGTGCCTCAACGACAATGTGGAGTCCATCATTAAGTGCAACGACATTTGCAATCGCTATGGCCTGGATACCATATCGGTAGGTTGCACCCTGGCTTTTGCCGTCGAATGCTACGAAAACGGTATCATCACCAAAGAAGACACCGATGGCATGGAGCTTACCTGGGGCAACCATCAAGCCCTGGTGGCTATGACGGAGATGATAGCCAGGCGGGAGGGTTTCGGCCAGGTGTTAGCCGACGGCGTGAGCAAGGCTTATGAGCGGCTGGGGCGGGGGTCGGCAAAGGAGTTTGCCGTTCATATCGGAGGCCAGGAACTGGGAATGCACGACCCCAAGCAGTCCGGAGGCCTGGATCGTTATCTTCTGGATGCCACCCCTGGCCGGCACACCCAAGGGGGCGGCGCGCGCTCCTTCCGTCAGCATGTGATCAACATGGTGGGTTTCTGTTACTTCGGCAACCTGGCGGTGGACATGCCTCAGTTTGTTCCCCGTTTCCTGGCGGCAAGCACCGGCTGGGAGCGGTCGTGGGAGGAGATCCAGATGGTTGGGGAGCGGGTGGCTAACCTGCGTCAGGTCTTTACCCTGCGAGAGGGGCTCAACCCGGCCACTCGGGAGGTGCCGGGCAGGGTCTATGGCAATCCCCCCCTTCAGGTGGGGCCCACCGCCGGAGCGACCGTCGATGTAGAGAAAGAGGTTCGGGAGTGGCACCTGGCCCGAGACTGGGACCCGGCTACGGGAAAGCCAAGCCGACAAAAGCTCCTCCAGTTGAATCTGGGGGAGTTGGCCCGGGAGCTCTGGCCTGATTAGCATCTGGGGTATCTAGGGAGGAGGGGGTTATGACAGATTCCCGATTCCGCTCCCTGCGTCGAGCCTATGGCTTCGATGAGGTGGCCATTGTCCCGGGACGGGTCACCATTAATCCGGAGCAGACGGATATCTCTTTCGCCGTAGGGGAACATACCGTTCCTCTTCCCGTGCTGGCGGCGGCCATGGACGCCGTAGTGGACCCGGCCTTTGCCGTGGCCCTGGGGCGGCTGGGCGGTCTAGCGGTTCTAAACCTGGAAGGGGTACAGACGCGCTACGAGCATCCTGGGGAAGTGCTCGCTAATATTGCTGCTTGCCCTGCCCAGGAGGTCACCTCTCTCCTGCAAAAAATATACACAGCACCCATCCAGGAGCGCTTGGTGGGGGAGAGGATCGGCGCTATCAAAGCTGGGGGGGCGGTTTGTGCCGCTTCTACCACCCCGGCCAGCGCCAAGAGACTGGGGGCACTGGCGGTGGAAGCGGGCGCCGATATCTTTGCCGTTCAGTCCACGGTGACCACCGCCCGTCACGTATCCAAGAGCTACCGTGGCCTTATTTTCTCTGAGTTGTGCCAGGTACTACGGGTGCCGGTGCTGGTGGGCAACTGTGTTAGCTACGAAACGGCCACGGAGCTAATGGAAGAGGGCATATCCGGAGTGCTGGTGGGGGTAGGGCCCGGGGCGGCCTGCACCACCCGGGAGGTTTTGGGGATTGGGGTTCCCCAAGTGACAGCCACCATGGATTGTGCCGCTGCCCGGGATGACTACTTCCGCCGCACCGGACGCTATGTAACTATTATTACCGACGGTGGCATCCGCACCGGCGGCGATCTATGCAAGGCCTTGGCCTCCGGGGCCGACGCTGTTATGTTGGGCTCGGTCTTTGCCCAGACGGAGCAAGCCCCCGGGCAGGGTCATCACTGGGGGATGGCCACCTCCCATGCTGCCCTGCCTCGAGGGACTCGCATCAAGGTAGGGATCACGGCTACTTTGGAACAAATCCTCTTTGGTCCCACCTCCCGCACTGACGGCACCCAGAACCTCATGGGGGCGCTGCGTACTGCCATGGGGGTGTGCGGAGCCGCCACCATTAAGGAGTTCCACCAGGCAGAGATGGTCGTTGCCCCCGCCATAAAGACGGAAGGCAAGCAGTTCCAAATGGCCAAGGCCTAGCTGACCATATTTAATTGATTATGCTGCCTTTCGCTCTTCCAGAGCCATTTGGCTCTTTGCATACTCCACCATACCCAGCATCTCTCGGCTAAATAGCCCCACGTCATATTGGAGGCTTTGGAGGTAGACGGCCCAGCCGGTGATGCTCTGGGCAATGAGCCTCACCTCCCGAAGCTCCTCTTCGCTGGCGCCAAAAACCTTGGCAAACTCGGTGGACTGAAAAACCATGTACCAGGATCGCAACCCTATCGCTATCCCCAGGGAGATGAGCTCCTTGTATTTCGCCGGGATGGTAGTTTCTCTCGCGAACAGCTCCTTGATGAGCTCCCACTGGGGTACGATGATGTCTTCGGGGAACTCTTCAAAGAACTTGGGTACCAGGCCATAGGTGACCTGCATTTCCTTCAGGACCTCTTCCTTGGTCATGACGATTCTCCTTTAAGAAGCGGTGCGGCCAGCTCGCCTCTGGCAGGCTGGCCGCACCGCTAGTAGACCGCTAGCCCTCAATCACTTCTATGCGGCGGATGCTCTCAAAGGGCATGTTCACTTGCAGGTGGGCCCTCTCCACCGCGGTGGGGTTATCCGCCTCGGTGAGGCACCATGCCCTGCCCTCCTCCAGGTTGTAGCAGGTCTGAAGCACCTTCACATCGGGAGCGGCTTCCTTCACCGAGCGGGATGCCATTACCAGGTCCTCCCTTACCAGGCTGGAGGGAATAGTGTGAATGTCCAAAAACCGAGCCATCTTTAACCTCCTTCAGCTACCTGGTTTCTCCGGTGACGTCCGCTAGGCTACATCTTGTGGAAAGACTCGATCTGCTCCGGGGTGTACTTAATCACCTTGCTCGCGAAGGCCTTGCTGCGGAGGAAGGGAGACGCCACCTTGCTGAGAGCCTCGTCCTGGCTCCGTGCCTCCAGGGTGACCCAACCCTTGTGGTTGCCCACATCGCAGCCCCAGTCAATCAACGGGAGCAGCTCCCTGGCGCGCTCCTTTGTTTCGTCCAGGGCCCTCAGACACTCCTCGTTGGTATGGGGCAACTCGATAATGTACCTTTCCATTGTTCTTTACCTCCTTTTTAAGATTTGACCTGTCCCCGTTGTGGTGGGAACGAACTAACTTAAGTCCTTTCCTCCTCAGCCGCGGCCATGTTTCGGCCTACGGCCTCCATGGTCTGCTGAAACAAGCCCTTGGGGCTGAACTCCACCAGCTCGGTGTCCTCTTCGACGACGGGGATGTGGCCGGGGGCCAGGTAATAGGCGTCGCCCGCCCTGACAACCTCCTCCCGGTCGGCGTACTTGACGCGAAATTTTCCTTTGAATACATAGCCCCAGTGGGGGCACTGACATCGGTCATCAGGGAGACCCTTGAAGAGCTCCGTGGTGTCCATGGGGGCGCGAATACTCTCAAAATCGACGCTCATATCGCCCCATTCCACCAGTCGGCTCGTAAACTCGGGCGTCTCCATGACGGCCGCTAAGTCTTTCATTGAACCACGCACGTTCATCCTCCTTTTTGGGACACTGTCCTAACTGCTAGTCACAGAGCACACTTATTGCTCACCCAGCGGCAGCTTCCTATGACCCTTCCCGCACCTCGACGATATCGTCGGCAACGAGGCCGTGGGCCTCACGATGAACCGCCGTGGCCGCCTCCTGGCTAGGTGCCTCACACAGGCAAAAGACGGTACCGTCGCCTTCGTTGAACCAGTACCTCAGGTACTTTACATCGTATTTGCCCTGAACCTCCAGGTCCTTGCGATGAGCATCGGCCAAGGCCGCCGCTGTCAATCCCTCCACTTTACGGTGGACATCCATGTAACGTGCCATTTAATCCTCCTGCGATACCCTCCATGGTTATTTCCGGAAGGGTGTAACTAATGGTCTACGCCGCCTTAGCCGAACCTATCTCACCCTCCCCGGGCAGGGAGACAACGCCCAACTGTTGTAGCAAGCCCAGGGCGTCCCAGTTGCTCCAGGTCTCCACGATCCTGTCCCCATAGAGGCGATGGATATCGATGCCGGTGACAACGCACTCTTTAAAGGTAGGGAGGATGCCCATCAGCTCACCCTTATGAGTGCCCCGAACGGTAACGCGCACCACTGCCTTGTCCCCCGCAGCGATCAAATCCTCCACGGTGAACCGCAGGTCTGGGAAGGCGGAGAGATACATGGTCATTTCCCTTTTAACGCCTTCTGGACCGCTGAGTGGATTGGGAGAAGTGGGATCGTAGCCCACCCAGTTGAGAGCAAAGATCTCATCGGCAACTGCCAGTTCCCTTTTGTTGATGACGTCCTCGTAAAACCTTCCCACCAGAACCTTGATCTCTTCCCTGGTCATGGTATTTACCTTCCTTTTGGTTATAATCGACTCTCTTACGCCGCCTTTGCCATGATCTCCCCGGGCAGGGTGACAACGCCCCACTGTTGTAACTGAAACTACAACGTTAACCCACTTCTGCCCATCGGTGAAGCACCCTGCCCTTCTTTAACCTCCTTCAGTGCCTGGTTTCCCCCGTAATGGCGGTAGGCTACATCTTGTGGAAGGACTCGATCTGCTTCGGGGTGTACTTCACTACCTTGCACACGAAGGCCTTCTCGCGGAGAAAGGGAGACTCCACTTTGCTGAGGGCCTCGTCCTGGCTCCGTGCCTCCAGGGCGACCCATCCCTTGTGGTTGCCCACATCGCAGCCCCAGTCAATCAACGGGAGCAACTCCCTGGCCCGCTCCTTTGTTTCGTCCAGGGCCCTCAGACACTCCTCGTTGGTATGGGGCAACTCGATAATGTACCTTTCCATGGTTAGACCTCCTTTGGCTCTTGATTCTGTCCTAAAATGAAGAGTGCTTCTCATAGTCGAGAAGCACTCTTTTCAGCTTTTTAAGGGCCCATCGTCATGGACACCCCTCCCCCTCTCCCCTCCTCCGCCATCGGTGTCCCTTTCATCGGCCTTCTCCTTTTTGTTAAAAGTGGCCTATCCAGGCATTCCTAAGTTCATCTGTACTCATTATATTAGCAAAGGGAGCTACCAATGTCAATATTTAGAGCATATAAAACATAATAATTTGGGAGAAAAGGCCCCGTCTCCGGGTGTCTTTTGCCCATTGACAATAGGGGGAATACACCCTAAATTAATAGTACATATATACTATTACAGAGGAAGCTATGTCTTCTACGGCCAGATGCATTCTCCATGTGGATATGGACGCCTTCTTTGTCTCTGTAGAGCAGGCCCGCCACCCCCAGTTACGGGGAAAGGCAGTGGTAGTGGGTGGGGAGCCCGGAGGTCGGGGTGTGGTGGCCGCCGCCTCCTATCCGGCGCGGGCCTACGGCCTGCGAGCGGGGATGTCCCTGACCGTTGCCCAGCGCCTATGTCCTCACGCCATTTTCCTGCCCGGCAACTTTGCCCACTATCGGGAGACCTCGGAGCGCTTTATGGCCATGTTGGCCCATCTCACCCCGGAGGTGGAGGTGGGGGGTATCGACGAGGCCTACCTGGATCTCACCGGTTTCGATGCCCTATACGGGCCACCGCGGGAAACGGCCCGGAACCTGAAAGAGCGCATCCGCAAAGAGCTGGGTCTCACTGCCTCCGTGGGCATCGCCACCTCCAAGGTGGTGGCTAAGGTGGCCTCGGACTTGGAGAAGCCCGACGGGCTGGTGGAGGTGCCGCTGGGGGAGGAGGCCTCCTTTCTGGCTCCCTTGCCCATCGGTAGGTTGCCTGGGGTGGGTCCGGAGGTGGAAAAGCGGTTGCGGGGAGTGGGCATTTCCACCATCGGCCAACTGGCGACCACCCCGGCCATTCATCTGCGTGCCCTTTTGGGGGTCTGGGGGGAGGTGCTTCACCGCTATGCTCGGGGCGTGGATACCAGGAAATTAGCTCCGCCACCGCCGGCCAAGTCCATCAGCCGCAGCACCACCTTTCCCCAGGATACCTGGGATAGGGATTTTCTGGGGGCCACCCTGCGCTATCTCAGCGAGCGGGTGGCGGCGGAACTCCGGAGGGAGGCGAAATGGGCTCGTTGCGTCACTTTGAAGCTCCGCTACGCCGATTTTCAGACCATCAGCCGTTCCCGTACCTTGAAGGGGCCCAGCGATAGCGAGGAGGTCATCTTCGCCGTTGGCCAAGAGCTAATGGAAGGGGCGCTGCGCCAACGGCGGTGTCGGGTACGCCTGGTGGGCATCGAAGTCGCTCGTCTGGTGGGTGGAGGATGGCAGCTTTCCCTGTGGGATCGTAGCCAGGACCGCTGGAAGCGTCTCCACCAGGCCATGGATGGTGTGCGGCACAAGTATGGTTTTACCGCTCTTCAGGTGGGCCGCACGGTACGCTTGGCCAACTCCTTTCCCCAGGTAGAGGGGGACTACCTTCTTAAGACCTCCTGTCTCTCCCGTTGAAGGCTCCCTTTCAGACTCGGTTTCCAGGAAAGCTTCTACGGGTTATAATAAGGCCTGGTTGGGCTAAGATATGACTTTTCGGCGTAGTTGGTGGTGGGGAGGGGGGCTTGTGCTTCTCCTACTGGGGACAGCCTATGTCTTATTGGCGTCCCCCACCCCTTCGCCTACAATTTTGCCTTCGCCCACGGCCTCCCCACCCGCCAGCACCCCCCCTCCCCCCCCAACCCCCGTGGTGTACGCCGATCCCTTGTGCGGACGGCCCCTTCCTCAGCCGGGCCTAATTCGTCCTCTGGGGGTGAAGATAACCAACGAGCCTGCGGCCCGACCTCAGTCGGGGCTGTCCCAGGCGTGCATCGTATATGAGCATCTGACGGAGGGGGACGTCACCCGCTTCTTTGCTCTCTTTATTACCGATGAACCTCTGGAGGTAGGGCCAGTGCGCAGCGCTCGTCTGGTGGACCTGGACCTGGTGGCGGAGTTCAATGCCATCTTCGTCCACTGGGGTGGGGGGCCGCCGGTCATGGCCGCCATACAGGAGGCAGGCTTCCCCAACATCGATGGCTACTGGGACTCCAGCGCCTTCCAGCGAGTCAGCCGCCGCCCGGCTCCCTCCAATGTCTACTCCACTATACCTGTCCTGCGCCAGTACGCTTCCCAACGGGATTGGAACAAGACGGCGGAAATCCAACCCCTCCCCCACCAGGATGCACCTCCTCAGGGGGAGCGGGTGACTCTCATCACCATCCCTTATCGCTCCGGCTTCGACGTGGAGTATCGCTACGATGAGTCCCGGCGCACCTATTCTCGCTTTATCCACGATACTCCCCACAAAGATGCCAATGGTGAGCAGCAGATAGAGGTGGCCAACGTGGTGGTGCAGTATGTTCCCCATCGGGAGACCGATTTTAGAGATGCCTACGGGGCCGCCACCATAGATATCGACCTGGTGGGAGAAGGCAGGGCGCAGGTCTTTCGCGACGGTGTCCTCGTACCTGGCCGATGGGTGCGCCCCTCTTTAGGAGAGAAAACGCGCTTTCTGGATCAGGCGGGACGGCCCATTCCTTTTAAGCCGGGCAACATATGGATACAATTAGTGCCTATCTCCATGGAGGCAAAAACTGGTTGAGGCGGAACTCCTTAGGAGACATATACGAAGACAGTGCTTTTCATTATTTACAGGAGGTGATACTTGGAGCTATATCGGGATCCGGAGATACGCATAGAATGCCTGCCCCTGGGGGGGCATGAGAGCAACTGTTACCTTCTTTTCTGCCTTCGGACGAGGGAGGTAGTCATCATCGACGCTCCCGACGAAGGGGAGAAGATCGCGGAGGGGGTGAGGGGTGCCGCCGTCAGGGCTTTGGTCATCACCCATAGCCACGGCGACCATGTGGGTGCCGTAGAGGAGCTTCGCTCCCGCCTGAAGATGCCCGTGGTAGCCCATATTAAAGAGGCGGAGGACGTGCCGAGTGGGGTGGATTTTGCCCTGGTGGGTGGTGAAACCATCCGTTGCGGTCAACTGACCTTGGAGGTCATGGCCACCCCCGGCCACACGCCGGGGAGCATTTCTTTGCGTCTGGGGCGTCACCTTTTCGGTGGCGATACCTTGTTCCCCAACGGCCCCGGTTACACACGAACTCCGGCCAGCTTCCGGCGCCTCATCGCGACCTTGCGACGGCGGATTTTCACCCTCCCTGACGATACCATCGTCTATCCTGGCCATGGAGCTACCACCACCTTAGGCCAGGAGCGGAAGCTGTTTAACCGGTTCCTAAGCCGGCCTCTGGACGCCAACATCTGCGGGGATGTCCTCTGGATGTAAGGGTGGCGTTCTAGAAGCCAAGCCATTGACAGGGCTGGCTCATGAGTTATATAGTGAGGGCGGTCTGAATTAGCCCCATGCGGAGGATGCCCAAGTGGGAAAGAACGGCTTTACAAAAGCGCCGTTCGTTTGGCTTTTTCTGGGGGCAGCGGCCGTCTTTTTGGCCCTGACAATAGGGACATTGTATCATACCCCAGGCTTAAGACTGGGGTATGTAGAGGCCTCCGCCCCGCCAGAGCCCCAGCTTACCATCAGTAGTAACACCACCTGGACCCTGGCGGGCAGCCCCTACGTCATCACCTCCAGTGTCTATGTTAGCGCTGGCGTCACCCTGACCATCGAGCCGGGGGTGGTGGTGAAGTTTGGCGACAATCTGGGCATCCTGGTGGACGGCACCCTCATCGCCCGGGGCACGGCGTCTCAGCCCATCACCTTTACCTCCAGCCGTCCCTCCCCCTTTCCTGGCGCATGGAGCGCTATCAAGTTTGGCGACTCCAGCCGGGACGCCACCTACGATGGGGACGGTAACTATCTCGGTGGCTCCATCATTCAGTATGCTATCGTAGAGTATGCTGGTTCCTCCGTAGCCGGCGCCGTCTGGCTGAACCAAGCGGCGCCCTTCATAGACCACATCACTGTCAGGTACAACACCACCAGCGGTATCTACGCTTACTATAGCAGCAATCTCAGGGTAACCAACAGCATCATCAGCAATAATCAGGCCGCCTTCGGGGGTGGGGTCTACGTCTATGGGGGCTGGGGCACTCTAAGTGGCAATACAATCACGGGCAATAATGCTACCTACGGTGGTGGTCTCCGAGTCAATGGCGCCGGCCCCCTGACCTTGAGGGGCAACACCATCACTCTCAACTCCGCCGTTTACTATGGGGGAGGCATAGAGGTCTACACGAGCACATTAGCTGCCCTGGATAGCGACATCAGCCACAACACCGCCGCCTATGGGGGCGGCATCTATAGCTCTGGGGGCAACGTGAGCCTCAGGAATAGCACCATCTCCTATAACTATGCTCCTAAGAACGGCGGCGGCATATATGCCTACCATGGTCGCCCCTATGGTTACTATGACTATTGGGGAGGCAGTTTCACCCTGGTGGGCAGCACCATCTTTAACAACACCGCTGGTTGGTCCGGTGGCGGCATATGGGGCTACGGTACTGTGAGCGTTGAGGACAACTTCGTATCCGGCAACACGGCCCGAGACTACGGCGGAGGGCTCTGGGCCCGGGGTCTGGTCACTATCCAAGACAACACTTTTACTAGCAATTTCTCTTGGAGCAACGGCGGCGCTATGAACATCGACAACTATCTCTACTCCTGGGAGTCGTGGTGGATGAGCGGGTTCTTTGGAGACATCAGGGATAACATCCTTTTGAACAACTACGCCGCCAAAGCGGGGGGTGGTATCTGGGCCTCGGGGAGGAACAGCGTTAGTGCCAACACCTTGGTGGACAACGCCACGGGGGGCACTGGTGGCGGCCTCTACGCCGATGGTGGCGATTTAGGGGGCAATACCATTGCACGCAACGTCGCTGACGCCGCCGGGGGTGCTGGCGGTGCCTACCTGAAGAACATCGGCACCTTTATCAACAACACCGTGGTAGGAAATCAGGCCCCCTCTTGGGGAGGGTTGGCCACCAGCGGCGCTACGTCTTTCACTCAAAACAATATCTTCACTAACGAAGAGCATGGCTTGAAAATGGATAGCTCCGCCAATCTCAATGCCACCAACAACTACTGGGGTACGGCCAACGCCAGCGATATAGAGGCGATAATCTACGACTTCTTCGATAGTTTTGCCCTGGGCATAGTCTATTACTCTCCCGTCCTGACTATCCCCAACACCTTCGCTCCTCCTTCTCCACCTACGGCGTTGGCCGCTAGCGCCGGAGCCACCTCCGTCGCCCTCTCTTGGGCAGCCAACCCGGAAGGAGACGTCGCCGGCTATCGAGTCTACTACGATACCGAGCCGGGCTACCCATATGCCTATTCTGTCACTGTTGGCAACAGCACCAGCTATCCATTGACAGGGCTTACTCCTGGCCTCCGCTACTACCTGGCGGTGACCGCCTATGATAGCGGCGGGAGTGAAAGCTGGTATTCCCAAGAGGTCTGGGCTGAGACGGGCGATATGTCAGTGGGTACGGTGGTGGGGCGGGTAGACCTTCAGGGGCGGACCAACGACGGTGGGGCGCTGGTAAGCCTCACCCCTGGTGTCTACACCGCCACCACGGCCGCCGATGGCGCTTTTACCATCAACAATGTGATCTCGGGAACCTATACTGCCGCCGCCGCCGTAGCGGGATACCTCTACGCCCAGCGAGCAGGCGTGGTGGTGACGGCAGGAGCGACCACCAACTTGCCAGTGGTGAAACTCCTGGGCGGCGACGCCGATAGGGACGGCGACATTGACATCGCCGACCTGGTGCTTCTGGGAGCCAACTTTGGCCTCCCCGTGCCCCCCGCCGATACGCGGGCCGACATCAACGGCGACGGTTCGGTGAATGTCTACGACATTGTGCTAACGGGGATAAATCTGGGCCGCGTCGTCCCCACCCCCTGGCCTTAGTAGGGCGGGTTTCAAACCCGCCCTACGCCCCGATGCATACAGTCGGGGTCGGTAACGACCCCGACTGTCGGATACACTGCCAGCGGGTTCGCTCTCTTGACACTTTCAGAGGCACGTGCTAGATTGACTTCGTCTTTGAGGTATGCTCTTCTAGGCCTTTCCCGAAGGTAGTGGAAGTGAGGGTGCGGAGGCCGCAGGAAAGGGATAGAGCGTCCGGTTGAACTATCATAAGAAAGGAGTAATGGGATGGCGCGAGAGTTCATTGTTTATGAAAAGCCGGAAAGCAATATCGCTCGCATCTTGCTGAACCGACCAGACAAGCTGAATGCCCAGAATCGTCAGGTCATTCTGGAGATGGATGATGCCTTCCACGAGGCGGAGCAGGACGATGAAGTGCGAGTGGTTATCCTGGGGGGGACGGGGCGGGCCTTTTCCACCGGCCACGACATGAGCCCCGACCGCTGGACAAAGGAGCCTCACGGGGTGGGGCTGGAGGGCAACATGGCTCGCGAGCAGTTCCTATACATAGACAAATGCATGTACATCCGAAACCTCCCCAAACCCACCATCGCCCAGGTTCAGGGCTATTGTGTGGCGGCGGGGTGGATGGTGGCCGCCATGTGCGACATCATCGTCGCCTCCCAGGATGCCATTTTCCAGGACCCGGTGCTGCGCATGACGCCAGCCGCAGTGGAGATCCTCTTCCATCCCTGGGAGGTGGGAGCCCGCAAGGCTAAAGAGATCCTCTTTACCGGCGATGGCTTGACAGCAGAGGAGGCATGGCGGCTGGGGGCGGTCAACAAGGTGGTGCCCCGGGAAAAGCTGGAGGAGGAGACTTTGAGGCTGGCCCGGAAAATTGCCCTTACCCCCCATGTCACGGTGAGCCTGACGAAACGCTCCATCAACCGAACCCTAGACATTATGGGTCAGGCCAACGCCATCGACTACCACTTCCTGGCTCATCAGATGTCCCATCACACAGAGCAAGCCAAACAGTTCAATGAACAGGTGAGGCAGTCTGCCTACGAGAAGGGAGGGCTTAGGGAGTTCCTGAAGGCCAGAGACGAAGCCTACCGTACTGCCTAGTACGGATCAGGTAGTTTATACCACTAGAAGGGGTAATAGCTATGAGCTGGAGCACTATACTCTACGAAAAAATCGATGGCAACATCGCCCGTATCGTCTTGAATCGCCCCGAGACCCATAATGCCCAGGATTACCTCCTTATCGAGGAGATGGACGAGGCCATGAAGCAGGCGGAGGAGGACCCGGAGGTTAAGGTAATCATCCTGGCCGGAGCTGGTCCCTCCTTTTCCTCGGGACACGATATGAGCGGCCGGGGAAAACCCTCCCCCCAGCGGCCAGAGCTAAGCCAGCTACCTGGCTTGGAGGGTAGCCTGGCTCGGGAACAATACATCTACATAGATAAGTGCCTGGTCATTCGAAACCTGACCAAACCCACCATTGCCCAGGTACAAGGACACTGTCTGGCGGCGGGGTGGATGGTGGCCGCCATGTGCGATATTATCGTCGCCTCCGAGGACGCCGATTTCGGCGACCCGGTGCTGCGCATGACACCGGCGGCGGTGGAGATCCTTTTCCATCCCTGGGAAGTGGGGGCGCGTAAGGCCAAAGAGCTTCTGTGGACGGGGGATCGTATCACCGCCATGGAGGCGTGGCGACTGGGGGCGGTCAACAAGGTGGTACCCCGGGAAAAGCTGGAGGAGGAGACCCTGAGGATAGCCCGGAAGATCGCCCTCACCCCCAATGTGACGGTGAGTCTGACGAAGCGCTCCATTAACCGAACCCTGGACATCATGGGCCAGGCTGATGCATGGGATTACCACATGCTCATCCACCAGATGTCTCACCACACTGAGCAGGCCAGGGCCTATCGGGAGGAGCGTCGCAAGGCTATGGAACGGGGAGGGCTCCGGGAGTTCCTCAAGATGCGGGACGAGGCCTACTCCAAGGCTTGAACTCTATGAAAGGACCAGGGTCGCCACCCCTTGAGGGAGGTGGCGCCCCCTTCCTAAGCTACCCAAGAGTTAAGAAGAGGGGGGGAAGCCGCTTCCATGGGCGGGGCCTTGGAGGCTGAGGCAAATTAGTGCTCTTTCTTGTCGGCATCTACGTTGCCTGTGAGATAATAGCGAACGTTACCGCCAGCAAGCCGGTAGCTGTGGCGGGTATCGTCGTCCCTTCGGCCGTTTTCATCTACGCATTGACCTTCACCCTCATCGACCTTATTAACCAGCGGTTGGGGAGGGGGGGAGCGCGGCAGGTGATATATACCGCCTTTGCTGCCAACCTGCTGCTGGCGGCCTACGCCCAGTTTGCTATCTGGCTCCCTTACCCCAATTTCTTCAATGGCCAGGAGGCCTTCGCCGGTGTGCTGGGCTCTACACCTCGTATTGTGGTGGCCAGCCTCACCGCCTACCTGGTGGCCTCCCTTATAGATACGGAGGTCTTTGCCTGGTGGCGGCAGCGAGTTGGTGGACATCGCTGGGCTCGGGTCCTAGTCAGTAATACCTTATCTACCCTGGTAGACAGCGTGTTTTTCATCTCTATCGCCTTCGCCGGAGTCTTTCCTGTGTTGGACCTGGTCGTAGGACAGTACATCGTCAAGATGGGGGTCACCCTGGTGAGTATCCCCCTTATCTACCTGATAAAAGGGGAACTGGTGGGACAAGGAGAGCGTCTCAAAGCATCATCCTACAGCTAAAGCTATTATAGTGTCATGTCTCCAAAATACATTCCATAAATCAGGGTCATCGACCCATAGGTTCGTGGTTCGACAGGCTCACCACGAGCGGGGAAACCCTTCTTCCCCGCTCATCCTGAGCGTGTCGAAGGAGGAGCGGATTGTTCAAGAAATTTCGAAGACAGGACACTAGTACTTGTAGAAGTCTAAACATTTCCTCGCCCCTCTGTGGGAGAGGATTAAGGTGAGGGGGCTTCAATTTCACCCTCACCCGGACCTCTCCCATCAAGGGAGAGGTGATTCTTCTTATCGATTAGGCATTTATGCAAGCAAGTACTAGGCAGCCAAAGGAGCCACATGGAGATTCACGTTCTGGGGGCTCACAACGGTGAAACAAGGGACAGCAAGCTGGTGTCCCTTTTGGTGGATGGGATTCTTGCCCTGGATGCCGGCAGCCTCACCGGTAGCCTCACTATGGAGGAGCAAGAGAAAATAATCGCCCTTATTTTAAGCCACCATCACTTCGACCATATCCGAGACGTGGCCACCTTGGGCCTGAACACCTACACTAGCACCAAACAAATCTTTTCCCCCCCGTCGGTACTGGAAGCCCTGACTAATCACATCTTTGGCCACATCTACCCCGACTTCACCCGCCTCCCCTCGCCGCAAGCGCCTTCCCTCCGCCTCTGTCCGGTGGAGCCCTTTCGTCCCGTCTCCGTGGCAGGCTATCAGGTTCTGCCTCTACCGGTAAACCACAATGTTCCCACTGTGGGTTACCAGGTGGCTTCCGCAAGCGGAAGCTTTTTCTATACCTCGGATACCGGCCCCGGCTTTTCCAATCTGTGGGAGCACATATCACCCCACCTTCTCATCACCGAGGTCACCTTCCCGACCTCTCGGGAGGAGATGGCGGGCATCACAGGCCATCTCACCCCTCGCCTGCTGCGAGGAGAGCTCCTGGAGATTAGGAAACGGCAGGGCCGCTTGCCCGCCGTATTGGTAATCCATATGAGTCCCGCCGGTGATGAAGAGATAAGGGGAGAACTCAAGGGTCTGGGCCGGGAGCTGGAGGCCTCCATCATCGTGGGCAACGAGGGGATGAAAGTGCTTCTTGACGCCGGAAACATCCGGGTGCTTTAATTTTAGAGGAATCCCTTTTACTTCAAAAAGCAGAGGGACCGC